>JAHAYO010000072.1 GCA_018384595.1 Thiopseudomonas sp. | reverse complement strand
TAAAAAATATAACCCGGGGGCACAAACCACACCCATAATGTTGCGGCGTTTTCCCGTAATTTTCCGGGGAATGTGGGCAAAAACCGGGGGGCCACAACATGGGCCCCCCACGCCTGCTGCCCTACCCAAGGCCCAACCCGCTCCACAGCAACTGGCCGCCGTGCGCAGCTATGCCGAGGTTAAAAACAGCCTGCCGGCAATGGCAGCTGGCGCGCGGCAGGGGCGTTTCGAGTCGCCGGAAGACTTTGTCAACGTCATGCTGCCCATGGCCGAACAGGCCGCCCAGCGATTGGGGGTTGACCCCAACTACCTGGTGGCCCAGGCCGCGCTGGAAACCGGCTGGGGCAAACACATGCAAAAAGACGGCAGCGGCGCATCGTCCCACAACCTGTTTGGCATCAAGTCCCATGGCTGGAAAGGCAAGTCGGGCATGTCCGCCACCACAGAGTTTATTAACGGCAAAGAAGTGCGCATCAACGATTCGTTTCGCCGTTACGACTCCTTTGCCCAGAGTTTCGACGATTTTGTGGACTTTTTGCAGCGTAACCCCCGCTACCAGAAAGCCCTGCAGTCAACCGCCAATCCCGACCAGTTTGTCCGTGAGTTGCAGCGCGCAGGGTATGCCACCGATCCAGACTATGCCGCCAAAATCAGCCGCATAGCCCGGACCATTGAACAACAACAGCCCGTGTTTATGGCGCAGGGCCCAAGCATTAGCGAACGCAGTTGAGGTGAACCATGGCTGACTTATTGAACCTTGGCTTATCCGGCCTCCATGCGGCCAAAGCCAACCTGTCCGTGGTAGGGCACAACATTGCCAACGTCAACACGCCCGGTTACAGCCGCCAGCAAGCCATCCAGGACACCCGTGGCGCGCAGTTTACTGGCGGCGGTTATATGGGCAATGGTGCCAATGTTACCGACGTTCGCCGCATTTATAGTGAATTTTTGACGGCGCAGTTGCGCACCAGCACGTCCCATAACAGCGATATCAAAGCCTATAAAAGCCAGATCGACCAACTCGACTCCTTGCTGGCCGGCACCACCACGGGTATTACCCCGGCGTTGAAGTCATTTTTCTCCGCCATGCAAACCGCCGCCGAAGACCCGGCCAATATGCCGGCGCGCCAGCTGGTGATTGCCGAAAGCCAGGGCTTGGCCCGCCGCTTCAACAACATTTACGAAAACATCAACGCGCAAAACGAATTTATCAACAAACAGATGGTAGCCACTGGCGATCAGATTAACCGTCTGGCCGCTGGCATTGCTGAAATCAACGACGCCATCCTAAAAAGTGGTTCGCGGGGCCATCTGCCCAACGACCTGCTTGACCAGCGCGATGAAGCCATTCGTGAGCTGTCCACCTTTGTTGGTATTCAGGTGGTGCCCCAGGACGACAACACCCTCAATATTTTCATTGGCAGCGGCCAGCCGCTGGTCTTGGCGGGTCAGTCCAACCGCCTTGAAGTGCTGCCCGGCAAGGGCGATCCCACCAGCTACGACGTCAACTTTGTCAGCGGCCATTCCACCATGAATGTCAACACCATGCTGACCGGTGGCGAGCTGGGCGGCCTGTTGCGCTACCGCAATGAAGTGCTAGGCCCCACCCTCAACGCCATGGGCCGCCTGTCGATGGCCGTCGCCGACGAAATCAACCGCCAGCTGGGCCAAGGCATGGATCTGAAAGGCAACGTGGGTGTTGACCTGTTCAACAACAAGAACGATCCCGCGCTGCAGACCCTGCGCGTGTTGCCCTTGAATGACAACGCCGCGCCCATTACCGGCGGCAAGCTGGAAATCACCAACACCCAGCTGCTGACCACCAGCGACTACCGCATTGACTATGACGGCACCAACTACACCGCCAAGCGGCTGAGTGATGGTGCCCCCATGACGATTGTCAACGTACCGGGCGGCGGCATGCGTTTTGAAGATGCACAGGGCCGCGATCAGGGCTTTGTGCTGACGCTGGACAGAGCGCCCGCAGCCGGTGACACCTTTGTTCTGCAGCCGACCCGCCGTGGCGCTAACGACATATCCAGCGTACTGGATCAGGCCGACCAGCTGGCCTTTGCCGCCCCGCTACGCAGCGAAGCCGACCTGCAAAACAAAGGCACCGGCACCATTGGCCAGCCGTCTGTCGAAATGGTGCTGGACCCCGATAACCTGCCCATGGATAACTTTATCAGCGATGCGCTGAGCAAAGACCACCTAGCGGCGTTGGGTAACATCGAGCTGAACTACGACAGCGCAACCGGCACGCTGGTCTTTGCCACTCCGCTGCCTGCCGGCGTAACCATTACCGACGTTCCGCAAGAAGGCCAGCCCGCGCCGGGTGTCATCGGCAGCTTGCCGTTTACCCCGGGCCAGACCAATACCCTTGAATACGCCATCGAAGTCGATATTGGTGGCGTCAAACAAAGCTACACCGTGAAGCAGACCCTGAGCGGCCGTCCAGAAAATGGCGATTCCTTCAACGTCAGCTTCAACACACACGGCGTATCCGATAACCGCAACGCACTAAAACTGGCTGACCTGCAAAACCGGCAGGTGGTCGGCGTGGACGCCAGCATCAAAGATATCGCCACCGGCATGAGTTTCACCGATGACTACGGCAAGAGCATTGAAAACGTCGGCACGTTGGCGGCGCAGGCGCGCCGCGACGAAGAGTCCAGCAGCGCGGTACTGAAAATGGCCACCGACAACCGCGACTCCCTCTCGGGGGTCAACCTGGACGAAGAGGCCGCCAACCTCATCAAATTTGAGCAGTACTATAATGCCTCTGCCCAGATGATCCAGGTGGCCCGCAGCCTGTTTGACACCCTGATCAGTACAGTGCGCTAATCTGGCACAAACATTGCTTGGTTTGTATCAGTGGCAGCCTAGACAGATCACGCCGATGGCAGCCTTTCTGCTACCATCGGCAGCACCCGGCCCCGGGCTACAGGGTACAAGGAGCACATCATGCGCATTTCAAGCCAGCAAGCGTTTAACCTCGGCGTTAGCGGCATCCAAAAAAACTACTCCGAAATGATCAGGACCCAACAGCAGGTCAGTTCGGGTAACAGAATTTTGACGCCTGCCGACGATCCGGTCGCGTCCGTGCGCCTGATGCAACTGGAACAGCAGCAAAGCATGCTCACCCAGTACAAGGACAACCTGGTAGCCGCCGAAAACAGCCTAGTGCAAGAAGAGTCAACCCTCGACGCCGTCAACACCATCATGCAGCGTGTGCGCGTACTGGCCGAAGAGGCCGGTAACGGCGCACTCAGCAAGGCTGATCGCCAGTCCATCGCCGCCGAACTGCGCGAGCGCGAAGACGAACTGCTGGGCCTGATGAACACCAAAAACGCCCGTGGCGAGTACCTGTTTGCCGGTTTTCAGGGCAAAACCCAGCCCTTTGTGCGTCAGGCCGAAGGCTCTTTTCAGTACATGGGCGATGAGGGCCAGCGCAAGCTGCAAATTGCCAGCTCCATGGACGTGGCCATCAGCGACAACGGCAAAAGCATCTTCCAGAACATCACCAACGCCAGCCGCCTTAATGGTGAGCTGGCCGCCAACCCGTTGGGTTCCACCCTGTCGTTTTCAGCCCCGCTGATACAAGATGAAGTCGCCTTTGCCGGCGTGCCGGGTTACCCCAATACCGAGTTCAGCATCACCTTTGACGCCGCGCCCAACCAGAAAAACTACACCATTGATGTGGTTCCCGCCGACCCAAGCTTCACCCCCATTACCGGCGCGCTGGATGAGGATGACCGCCAGCACGACAGCTTGGTGTTTGGCGGCGTTGTCGTCCAGATCGACGGCGTGCCCGCAGGCGGCGAACACATCCGCATTGGCCAGCCGGGTACGGTCGGAGCCGGTCCCAGCCGCGAAAAACAAGGCGTGCTCGATACTGTCTACCAACTGCGCAAAGCGCTTGAAGACAACGAAGACACCCCCGAAGGCATGCGCGCCACCCGCGATGCAGTGGCCAGCGCCATCACCAACATCGACCATGGCATGGTTTCTATCGACAGCACGCGCGGCAACATTGGCGCACGGCGCGGCGTGATCGAAACCACGCTCACCGACAACGAAAACGTTGCCCTGGTCAACCAGAGCGTACAGGCCGAACTGCGCGAAGTAGACTACCCAGAAGCCCTGTCCAAGCTGGCGTTCCAGAGCATCATCCTTGAAGCCGCCCAGCAGAGCTACGTCAAAACCAGTCAGCTCAACCTGTTTAACCGCATGTAATACACACCTGTACAAAAGGCACATAAGGTAGAAAGC
>JAHAYO010000038.1 GCA_018384595.1 Thiopseudomonas sp. | reverse complement strand
GTAACAACTGCTTCGTGCTGGGTCTCAACGGCTTTGTGCAAGGCCACAACTGCTTCCCGTAGGGGCAAGCAGTTGCCATTCTAGGTATCAGCCGGCTAGGTTGATGCCACGTTCGCGCAGGTAGGCTTTGGCTTCGGGTACGGTAATTTCACCAAAGTGAAATACGCTGGCCGCCAACACCGCCGACGCCTTGCCCTCGATAATGCCGTCTGCCAGATGCTGTAACGTGCCAACACCGCCGGATGCAGTCACCGGCACGCTTACGGCTTCGCTGATGGCTCGGGTTACGCCCAGGTCAAAGCCGTTTTTGGTGCCGTCACCGTCCATGCTGGTGACCAGCAGCTCGCCGGCACCCAGTTCTTCCATCTTGCGCGCCCAGCCCACTGCTTCAATGCCGGTATTGGTCTTGCCGCCGTGAATAAAGACTTCCCAGCCATTTTCAGAGGTTTTTTTAACGTCAATGGCGACCACAATGCGCCGGCTGCCGACGGCATCCGCCGCTTCACGTACAAAGTCGGGGTTGCTGACCGCCGCCGAGCCAATGGATACCTTGCTGGCACCGGCGTCCAGCAGGCGCTGCACATCCGCCACCGTGCGCACGCCACCGCCAACAGTCAGCGGAATGCTGATGGCTTCGGCAACTTTTTTCACCAGCTCGACGGTGGTATCACGGCCTTCATTGGTGGCGCTGATGTCCAGAAAGGTCAGTTCGTCGGCACCCTGCTCGCTGTAGCGACGGGCAATTTCCACCGGATCGCCAGCATCGCGGATGTCAACAAAGTTGACGCCCTTGACCACGCGGCCATTTTCGATGTCTAGGCAGGGGATGATGCGTTTGGTGTTACTCATGGTGTGTTGCTCCATGTGTGAGGTGTAAGTTCTTTTCTTGCGGTGGTGTTGGCAGCATCGGCGTACAGGCTCCGCAGGGTCGCTGCAAGTACATCTGACCGCCATGGATGGCGGAAATGCAGTTTTTGCAGGAGCAAAAAACTGCCCTGTAAGCTCCATGTCACATCCCGGTATAGCAGCTCAAACAGCTGCACATAAAAAAGCCCTCAACCGAGGGCTTTTATTTTATTTAAAACCGTCACACAAGGCTTGTGCTTCTGCCACATCCAGCGTGCCTTCGTAGATGGCGCGGCCAGTGATGGCACCGATGATACCCGGTGCGCGGGCATCGAGCAGCGCTTGAATGTCTTTGACGGTATGAATGCCGCCAGAAGCAATCACCGGAATCCGCGTGGCATTGGCCAGCGCCGCGGTGGCTTCGACGTTACAACCCTGCATCATGCCGTCTTTGGCGATGTCGGTATAAACAATGGCGCTAACACCGTCATTTTCGAAACGCTTGGCCAGATCAATCACCTGCAGCTCGCTCACCTCGGCCCAGCCATCGGTGGCAACAAAGCCGTCTTTGGCATCCAAGCCGACAATCACCTTGCCGGGAAACGCCTTGCACGCCTCGGTAACAAATTCGGGCTCTTTCACCGCCTTGGTGCCGATAATCACATAGCTGACACCGGCACGCACATAGTGTTCGATGGTTTCCAGCGTGCGGATGCCGCCACCAATCTGGATCGGCAGTGTGGGGTATTTTTTCGCGATGGCGGTAACTACCTCGCCATTCACCGGCTCGCCTTCAAAAGCACCATTGAGATCCACCAGATGCAAACGGCGGCAACCGCCCTCCACCCACTTGGCCGCCATGCTGACCGGATCATCAGAGAAAACCGTGGAATCCTCCATTCGGCCTTGGCGCAGACGCACACAGGCGCCATCTTTCAAATCAATTGCAGGAATAATCAGCATAATTTTTCGCTTTGGTTTAATTCGCATCAAAAGCTTGCGTGCTTGCCGGTCTGGCAGGTATTACGCAAAGCCGCCGTGAATACATCCTTGTAGGCTCAAGGGCGACCTCCATGTCGCCCACGCTTTGCTCCACACCTGCCAGACCAGCTTTCGGCATTGTGCAGTCATCGAGCACTCAATAAAACTTACAGAGCACCCTTGGTCGAAGGCAAACGCCCTTCCATACGCGGATCCAGCGTCAGCGCCATGCGCAGGGCACGGCCAAAGGCCTTAAACACGGTTTCAATCTGGTGGTGGGTGTTGGTGCCACGCAGGTTGTCGATGTGCAGAGTTACCTGGGCATGATTAACAAAGCCTTGGAAAAACTCTTGGAACAAATCCACATCAAAACCGCCAACCAGCGCACGGGTATAGGGAACATTAAATTGCAGCCCAGGACGGCCAGAAAAATCCAACGCCACACGGGACATGGCTTCATCCATTACCACATAGGAGTGGCCATAACGGGTGATGCCCTTTTTATCGCCAACAGCCTTGGCAAACGCCTGACCTAAAGTAATGCCGACATCTTCCACGGTGTGGTGATCGTCAATGTGCAGGTCACCCTTGCAGTGAACATCCAGGTCAATCAGGCCGTGGCGGGCAATCTGATCGAGCATGTGCTCCATAAAGGGCACACCCATATCGAATTTGCCTTCGCCGCTACCGTCAAGGTTAATGGCGACCTTTACCTGGGTTTCCAGGGTGTTGCGCTCCACAGAGGCGGTACGCTGAGTCATTTTTGGCTCCATAAACTACGGGGGCACAACCTTCGCCCGCTAACTCTCGAAAGGCGATATTATAAAGCAAGCCGCCACATAACCGCCACACAGGAGCGCGCCATGCCGGTTTTTCTAGAACAGATTCAGCTGCCCAGCAGTCAGGACCGTACCGATCTCGCAAAAATCTATGCCGAAGCCCCCGACTGGCTGCTGCCACCCTACAGCAGTGCCACAGAACTACTGCAACACAATCTGGAACAAGGCAACTTGGTGGCTGCCCGCTTTAATCAGCGCCTGCTGGGCGCGGCGATTTTGCACAAGGGCG
>JAHAYO010000036.1 GCA_018384595.1 Thiopseudomonas sp. | reverse complement strand
TCGGGGTCTGGTTGTTTGGGGGTAGCGTGTCCTTGCTTGGCTAGCGCTTGGGTTTGTGGTTCGGGTTCGGGTGGGGGTTCGGGTTCGGGTTCGGCAACAGGCTGTGCGCTCGGCGTCGCTTCGTCTAGAGGTTGGCCGGCTAATTCAGGCTCGGTGCTGTCTTCAGCTGCTGGCGTTGGCGAAGCCTCTGGCTCATCCGCTGCTGCGGCAGGTTCGCTTGCCACTTCAACATCTGTTATATCGGCGTCCTGCGTTGCTGACGACTCAACGGCGGCGACGGATAATTCCGGCTCCGGCTCGACCTCTGCATCTGCCGCTACCTCTGGTTCCGGCTCAGGTTCTGCCTCTCGCTCCAGCTCCGGCTCTATAGCCCTTTCTGCTGCAACTGGCGCAGTTTCCACCTCAAGGGCTGCGTCATCGACAGCAGTCTGCTCAACCCCCTCACTGTCCGGCAAGGCTTCTTGAACCTCCACGGCGTCCTGTTCAGCCGCTACCGACTGTACTTCCGGCTCAGATTTTTTGCGAAACCAAGAGAAAAAACCCTTCTTTTGTGGGGCGGCCTGTTTTTTATTGTCACCGGAACCAGACATGGGCATCGTGTATCTCAGCAAGGGTCACAGGGGCAGCAGCTGCCTGTAACCGTGAATGAAAAGGTGGATTATTCTATCATTGCTATTCTGAATATCCTAAAAGCTGCTTCTACAAACACACAACCGTTTCAGGAAAATGCATCTCCATGTCATTTCGATCTCTACTTGCCTTGTTTACCCCGCTGCTACTGGCCCTGCCGCTGCAGGCCGCTACCCCGCCCGCCACCCATGAATTTCGCCTCGACAACGGCCTCAAGGTGATTGTCCGTGAAGACCACCGCGCACCGGTAGTGGTCAGCCAGCTGTGGTACAAAGCTGGCTCCAGCTATGAAACACCGGGGCACAGCGGGCTGGCCCATGCCCTAGAACACATGATGTTCAAGGGCAGCAGTAAATTGGGGCCGGGCGAGTCGTCGCGCATCCTGCGAGAGCTGGGCGCGGAAGAAAACGCCTTTACCAGCGACGACTACACCGCCTACTACCAAGTACTGGCCAAAGATCGGCTGGAGGTGGCGCTGGAAATGGAGGCCGACCGGCTGGCCGGTCTGAGCCTACCCGAAGACGAGTTTCTGCGCGAAATTGAGGTCATCAAAGAAGAGCGCCGCATGCGCACCGACGACAATCCCACGGGGCTGGCCTACGAGCGCTTTCTGGCGCTGGCTTATCCAGCCAGCAGCTACAGCATTCCCACCGTCGGCTGGATGCACGATCTGGAGCGCATGACCCTCGACGATCTGCGCCAGTGGCATACGCGCTGGTACAGCCCCAATAACGCCACCTTGGTGATTGTGGGCGATGTACAGCCCGAACAGGCACACGCCTTGGTCGAACGCCATTTTGGATCGATTCCCGCCCGCGCCGTTCCTGAAGCACGGTTACCGCTGGAGCTGGACGAGCCAGGTGCACGCCGCAGCACCCAGTATCTGAAAACCCGTCTGCCCAGCCTGATGCTGGGCTTTAATGTGCCCTCATTAAGCACCAGCCAGAACCCGTCCGAAATCCACGCCCTGCGCCTGATCAGTGCCTTGCTCAGTGGTGGCGACAGCGCGCGCCTGCCTGCACAGCTGGAGCGCCAGCAAGAGCTGGTGGCCGGTGCCGGTAGCTGGTACAACGCCTTTGCTCGTGGCGACAGCTTGTTTGTGCTGTCAGCCACCCCCAACGTGCAAAAAAACATCAGCTTAGAACAGACCGAGCAAGCCCTGTGGCACCAGTTAAAAGCCCTGCAAGACAACCCGCCCGCTGCCGCCGAACTGGCTCGGGTGCGGGCGCAGCTGATTGCCAGCGAGGTCTACGCCCGCGACTCCATCACCCGTCAAGCGCGCAGCATCGGCCTGCTGGAAACCGTCGGCCTGTCTTGGCAGCTGCTGGACAGCGATTTTGACAGCCTTAATGCCATCACACCGGATGATATCCAAGCCGCTGCCCGCCGTTTCTTTACCCCTCAGCGCTCCACCACCCTGTATGTCCTGCCCGAAGAGGCCCGTCCATGAGCCGCCTGCTTAGCTGTTTGACCGCCACCCTGCTCAGTGCCAGCCTGCTGGCCGGGTGCGCCACATCCCAGAACAACATCAGTCCTCTGGCCAGTCTGGCCCGGTTGGACACCACCGCGCCCGAACGCCGCAGCCTCGACATCCAACACTGGCAAACCCGCCATGCCAGCACGGTGCTGTTTGTGCCGGCACCCGAACTGCCCATGTTGGATATTCGTCTGACGTTCGCCGCTGGCAGTAGCCAGGACGGCCCGCAGCCCGGACTGGCCAGCCTCACCAATGCCCTGCTCGATCAGGGCACCACCGACAAAAGCGCTGATCAGATTGCCTTGGGCCTAGAAAACCTTGGCGCGCAACTGAGTAGCGGCAGCTACCGCGACATGGGCATTGTCAGCCTGCGCACCCTCAGCGACCCTGCGCTTAGCGAGCCAGCCCTGCAACTACTGACCGAAGTAATCGGCCAGCCGGCCTTTCGTCCCCGCGATATCGAGCGCCTGAAAAATCAGCTGCAGGCCGGTTTCGAGCACCAGCAGAAAGACCCCAGCACCCTAGCCAACCAAGCGCTGTTTGCTGATCTATATGGCAACCACCCTTACGCCCACCCCAGCGCCGGCACACCCGACAGCATCCGCGCCATCACCCGCGACCAGCTGCAAGACTTTTACCGTCGCCACTACAGCGCCGGCAACCTGCACATTGCTCTGGTCGGCGACCTTGACCGCGCACGCGCCGAACAGATTGCCGAGCGCATCAGCCAAGCACTGCCCCAAGGCGATGCCGTGGCAGCGGTGGCGCAACCGATCACGCCAGCCGCCAGCCAGCGCCATATCGACTTTGACTCCAGCCAAACCCATATCCTGCTGGCACAGCTGGCGCTGGAACGCGGCCACCCCGACTATCCGGCGCTCTATCTGGCCAACCAGATTCTGGGCGGTAGCGGTTTTGGCAGCCGCTTGATGGAAGAAGTTCGCGAAAAACGCGGGCTGACCTATGGCATCTACTCCATGCTCAACCCTATGCAGGCCCCCGGCCCGTTTATGATCAGCGTGCAAACCCGTGCCGAACTGAGCCAAGCCACACTGGAACTTGTCCAGCAACTGCTGCGCGACTTTGTTGAGTACGGCCCAACCGCCGACGAGTTGGCCACCAGCAAGCGCGAAATCCTCGGCAGCTTCCCGCTCAGCGCCGCCAGCAACTCAGCCATTGTCGGTCAGCTGGGAGCCATTGGTTTTTATGGCCTGCCATTGAGCTGGCAGGATGACTTTATCCGCGCTATCGAACAGCTGGACTTGGCCACCGTCAAGGCTGCAATACAGCGCCATCTGCACCCGGACGCCCTGACCCTAATTACGCTGGGGCCACAGGTGGAGCAGCTGCCCCTGCCCGCCGCGGTTGAGCGCAGCGCGCAACCAACCGGAGCACGCCACTGATGGCGCGTTCAGCACGGCCTGCCACGCCAAAACGGGGCACGAATCAGCTACGCATTATTGGCGGCCAGTGGCGCTCGCGCCGGCTGGAGTTTCCCGATGCCCCAGGGTTGCGCCCCACGCCGGATCGGGTGCGAGAAACCCTCTACAACTGGCTGGCACCGCACATTAACGGCGCACGGCTGCTGGACTGCTTTGCCGGCAGCGGCGCGCTGTTTCTGGAAGGGTTGTCACGCGGCGCCGCCAGCGGCGTAGCGCTGGAGCTGGACCGCGCCGCCGCCGCCAACCTGCAGGCCAATCTACAGCTACTCAAAGCCGACAATGCTCAGGTGCATCATCTCGACAGTCACGGCTGGCTCAACCGCCCTGCCAGCCAACAGTTTGATCTGGTTTTGCTCGACCCGCCCTTTCACCAAAACCTACTGCAACACAGCTGCCAGCTGCTACAGGACAACGGCTGGCTGGCGCAGCACGCCCTGGTCTATACCGAAAGCGAACAGCCACCTTCACAGCTGGGCCTGCCCGCCAACTGGCAGCTACACCGCGAAAAACACACGGGGCAGGTATACTACGCGCTCTGGCACACCTCATAACTCCCGCTCTCACCCGTCAGCACACCGGATACTGCTCATGGAAACACTGAAAGGCTGGCTGGCCGTCGGTACCTTGCGAGCCATCGCCCTACTACCCTGGCCCGTCGTACAAAAACTGGGCCGCCTGCTGGGTTGGCTGATGTACCGCCTGCCCAACCGCTCCACTCAGGTGGCACGCATCAACCTGCAACACTGCTTTCCGACACACTCACCGACAGAACGGGAGCAGCTGTTGCAGGAAAACCTGAAAAACACCGGCCAGTCTTTCACCGAAAGCGCCTGCGCTTGGATCTGGCCCGTGCAAAAAACGCTGGACTTAGTGCGCGAGGTTGAAGGCTTTGAAGTGCTGGAGCAGGCCCGCGCTTCCGGCAAGGCGGTGATCGGCATCACCAGCCATCTGGGTAACTGGGAGGTACTGAATCACTATTACAGCCGACATAACAACTGTCCGGTTATGTTCTACCGCCCACCCAAACTCAAGGCCCTTGACGCGCTGTTGGCCCGCCAACGGTCACAACTGGGCAACCGGGTGGCCCCGTCCACCCAAGAAGGCATCCTCAGCGTGATTCGCGAAGTACGCAAAGGGGGCGCGGTCGGCATCCCCGCTGATCCCGAGCCCGCGCTGAAATCCGGCGTGTTCGTACCCTTTCTTGCTGTGCAGGCACTGACCAGCAAATTCATTGCCGGCATGGTTGGCGGCAAGCAAGAGCGGGTAGCTGCCGTCTTCCTGCATGCCATCCGTTTGGCGGACGGCAGCGGTTTCAAGATCATCATCGAAGCCGCCCCCGATGACATCTACAGCAAAGACGTCACGGTTTCCACGGCGGCCCTGAGCCGTACCTTAGCCCGCTATGTTGAGCGCTGGCCCGAGCAATATATGTGGACCATGAAGCGCTTTCGCCGCCGTCCCGACGGCGAAGCGCGCTGGTATTGATCCGCTTGAACTCTGCCCCCAGACCGCCTAAAGTGCTATCACTCACAAGGAGAGGCTCACTGCCATGCAAGTCCATCTGCGCCAGCACATCCGTACTGCCCTGCAATGCAGCATCAAGATTACCCACCCCGATTTCACCCAAGATGTCATTGCCAGCACTGAAGACCTTTCGGATACCGGCGTGTTCGTCAAGCATCCCGAGCTGACGCGGCTCAAGGTGGGCGATATCGTATATGGCCAGGTTCAGGACATGCCCATCGAAGCACCGGTACTGATGATGGAAGTGATGCGCATCACTTCAAAGGGTGCCGGTTTCCGCTTTATTCAGCAATAACCCCTTACACAGCTGGTCACGATAGGACGCGTCGCACCCGTCCGTTGCCTACGCGCCTCGCCTGAAATCCAGCCACAGTTGCTCAGTCACCACTGCATCCAGCGGCATGTCCCATGGTGCCTGTGGCAGGCGCTCCACCTGCTGACAGGCGTGCGCCAGCCCCAGCAGCGGCGGTAGCGGCAGGCTACATGCAGCCAGCGCGCGATCATAAAAGCCCCCACCCATGCCTAGGCGTTCGCCCTGCGCGTCAAAGCCCACCAACGGCAAACACAGTAAATCTAGCGTCCATAGCGGCCGTTGCCTTGATGCATCCGGCACCGGCTCTCGCAGACCAAAGCGATTGTTGCGCCACCGAGTCGTACCGTCTATGCGTTGAAAGACCATGTGCCGCTGCGGCCAGCGCGAAATAACCGGCAGATATACCGCCTTACCACGCTGCATGGCATGCTGCATAACCAAGTGCGGACTGATTTCGCCATCGCTGGCCAGATAAAGGGCAATGTGGCGGGCACGGCGAAACCAAGGATGCTGCGATAGCTGGCGGTACAGTCCGTGGGCTGCCTGTTTTTGCGCGGCGGCAGACAATGCGCGGCGCGTGCGTCTAAGTTGCTGACGCAGGTGTTTACGGTCGGACAGAATGGTGGGGGAGAGAGGCGGGAACATCAGAAAAGAAGCTCCCCGGAAATGCCGCTACTGACATGGCCCTTGAACCCGAAGAGTCCAAGGTGGGGCCGGCATTGAACCTTCAGGCTTTCCGCAAGCGGACATGCACACCAGTTCACAGGTGCCAGCCCCGTTTTGAGTGAATCGGCTCAGGGACGTGATCAGCTGGCCAACACTCCAGGGAGGTGTCGGCAGTATACACAGTATAAAGGGGTGCCTCAAACATGATCGTCAGCCGTCTGACAGGGCATGATCCAGCTGTTGTAGCAGCTTCTGCAGCTGCTCGCCACCCTGGTCAGACACCTCGTCCAGCTGCCGGGTGCGGTGTTGCAAATCGTGGGTAATATTGAGCGCAGCCAGTACCGCAATGCGTTCAGCACCTATCACTTTGCCGCTTCGGCGAATCTCGCGCATCTTGCTGTCAAGGTAGACCGCAGCCCGTTCCAGATTGTGACGTTCTTCCTGTGGGCACACCACATGGTATTCCTTGTCGAGGATATATACGGTTACGGTCTGGGGTTGCTGCGTCATGATTCTTGCTCCAGCGCCTTGAGTCGGGAAATCATCACCTCGACCTTTTGCCGAGCGGTTTCGTTTTTACTGATCAGCTGGGCACGCTCTTCTAGCCAGCGCTGCTCGGCCTCTTTTAAGGCGGCATACTGCGCCTTAAGTTCGGCATGGCGCTGTACCAGCTGCTGAATCTTGCCTGCCAGCGTAGCGAAATCCGGTTTTTTCACACGGCCTCCTGTGGTTTTTGCATCCGCCTGGGGCTGCTTGCTACAAGTGGATAACGATACAGCAGGGCGTGCAGCGCAACAATGATAGCGGCAAGTTTTTGCCACAGCGAATCTGCGCGCCAGTGCCAGTCGGGCTATACTGGCGCGCATCAATTTTCATTTATCTGCTGCGCGGAACACCACGTTATGAGCGAATCCACCTCGGCCTACCAAGCCTTTGTACACCTGCTGGCCAGTCAGGGTCAGCATTTTAGCCCAGCCGAACTGCACGGCCTGCTGGTGGGCCATAGCTGTGGCGGTGCGGGTTTTGCTCCCGCCGCTTGGCTGGACAACGCCGCCCAGCTGTTTGATGGCGACATTCCGGCCAGCCTGCAACCGGCTCTGCATGGCCTGCAAGACATGCTAAAAACCGAGCTGGCCGCCGCCGACTGTATGGCCATCACCCTGCTGCTGCCGGGCGACGACGACAGCCTAAGCGAGCGCACCATCGCGCTGGGGCAATGGTGCCAGGGTTTTCTGAGCGGCTTTGGCGGCAGTATTGGCACGCGCAAGCTGTCGGACGAAGCGCGCGAAATTCTCGAAGACTATGTCGCCGTGGCGCAGATTGTAGAGGCCGATGACGCCGATGAATCCAGCTTTATGGAAGTCAGCGAATACCTGCGCATGACCGCCGTTTTCCTGTTCACCGAATGCAACCCGCCGGCTGCTGCAGCTCCCGCTGACACGCCTGCCGTTCATTAAGGAATACCCATGCCGTCCCTGCCTGCCGCCGAATTTGCCCAGCGCCGCCACCAGCTGATGGAGCAAATGAGCTCCAACAGCATTGCCATCCTGCCTACCTCGCCGGTCTGCAACCGCAACAACAGCGTCGATTACGCCTACCGGCCCAACAGTGATTTTTACTACTTATCCGGCTTTGACGAGCCCGAAGCTGTGTTGGTGCTGATTCCAGGCCGCGAACATGGCCAATACATCCTGTTCTGCCGCGAGCGTGATCCGGCGCGCGAGCTTTGGGATGGTCTGCGTGCCGGGCAGGAAGGCGCCATTCGCGACTTTTATGCCGACGATGCCTTCCCAATCAGCGACATTGACGAAATTTTGCCCGGTCTGCTCGAAGGCCGCGACCGCGTGTATTATTCGGTCGGCAAAAACCTAGTTTTCGACCAGCAGCTGATGGATTGGGTCAACACCATTCGCAGCAAGGCGCGCTTGGGCGCAAGCCCGCCGAAAGAGTTTGTCATGCTCGATCACCTGCTGCACGACATGCGCCTGTACAAAAGCGCCGCCGAAGTGGCGCAGATGCAGCACGCCTGCGACATCTCGGCCCGTGCCCACATCCGTGCCATGCAGGCCGCACGCCCCAGCATTTACGAATACCAGCTAGAAGCCGAACTGGATTACGAATTTCGCAAGAGCGGCGCACATTTTTCTGCCTATTCATCCATAGTCGCCGGCGGCAGCAACGCCTGCATCCTGCATTACATCAACAATAACCAGCCGGTGCAGGACGGCGAGCTGGTGCTGATTGACGCCGGCTGCGAGATCAACTGCTACGCCAGTGATATCACCCGTACCTTTCCGGTCAACGGCCGCTTCTCGCCCGAGCAGAAAGCTCTGTACGAGATCGTGCTGGAAGCCAATCTGGCCGCCATCGACTGCGTCCAGCCAGAGCGCCACTGGAACGAACCCCACGAAGCCAGCGTGCGCGTAATCACCGCTGGGCTGGTGCGCCTGGGGCTGTTGCACGGTGATGTGGACGCCCTGATTGCTGCAGAAGCCTACCGCGATTTTTACATGCACCGCGCCGGCCACTGGCTGGGACTGGACGTGCATGATGTCGGCGATTACAAGGTCGGCGGCCAGTGGCGGGTGCTGGAGCCGGGCATGTGCCTGACCATCGAGCCAGGCATCTATGTCGCCCAAGACAACCTCAACGTCGATGCCCGCTGGCGCGGTATCGGCATCCGTATCGAGGATAATGTGGTGGTCACTCAGCACGGGCACCACGTTCTCACCCACGGCGTCCCCAAAACGGTGGATGAAATTGAAGCATTGATGCAACGATAAGATAATCTGCCCGCTCAATACTGTTAGCGGGGGAGCCAGAGCTAGGCGAGAATCCGCGAAAAAGCGCAGTTTACTGGTAATAAATGAGCATTTTTAGCTGACTTTCAACAACGTTCTAACAACATAGGCAATGATTCAGCACGTCCTTAACGCCGGTTACGACCGGTGGCCTGCACACAGCCGATGGCGTTGACGGGGCGCAGGTGGAGCAGGGCTTTGCCGCCAAGGATGGCGGCATGGAGCCTACATGGATGTACTTGCGGCGACCCTGCAGAATCTGCGCCCCGCCAGCGCTTACACCATGCGTTACGCAATAACAGCAACAGGAGAACTCCATGCCAGCGGTCAATATAGCCATCATCGGTGGCGGCCTGGTCGGTGCCAGCCTAGCACTGGCCCTGCAGCAGGGCGCACGCGAGCGCGGCTGGCGTATCGCGCTGATCGAGCCCTTTGCACCCGGCAGCGAGTTCCAGCCCAGCTATGACGCCCGCGCCTCGGCGCTGGCATACGGCAGCCAACAGATTTATCAGCGGCTGGGCATCTGGCCGCAGGTGGCGCAGCGCGCGCAGGCCATTGAGCATATCCACATTTCCGAACAAGGCCGCTTTGCCGCCGCCGAACTGCATGCCAGCGAACAACAGGTCAGTGCGCTAGGCCAGGTGGTAGAAAACGCTTGGCTCGGCCACTGCCTGTGGAACGCACTGGACCACGACCTGATCGAGCGGCACTGTCCGGCTCAGGTCACCACTCTGCAGGCCCAAGCAGGCGGCTACCAGCTGCAACTGGACAGCGGCAAGCTGCTCAACTGCGAACTGGCGATTCTGGCCGATGGCGGCCGCTCTGGCCTGCGCCAGCAGCTGGGCATCCATTGCAACACCCGCAGCTACGGCCAAACCGCCATCATCACCACCGTCAGCACCTCACAACCGCACCACAACTGGGCCTTTGAGCGCTTCACCCCTGACGGCCCCATCGCGCTGCTGCCGATGACCGACAACCGCTTTGTGCTGATCTGGACCCGCCTGCCCAACGAAGCCGAGCGGCTGGCCGCGCTGCCGGAACAGAATTTCCTTGACGAACTGCAAGGCTGTTTCGGCTACCGCATGGGCCGCTTTGTGCAGGTAGGTCAGCGCCACCTCTATGCGTTGTCACTGGTGCAAAGCAGCGAGCAGGTACGCCGCAACCTGGTAGTACTGGGCAACGCCGCCCATAGCCTGCACCCGGTTGCCGGGCAGGGCTACAACCTGTCGCTGCGCGACGCCATGGCACTGGCCGATACCCTGCTGGCCAGCCAAAAACCACTGGGCGATCTGGCCACACTGCAGGCCTATATTGCCGGCCAGCAACAGGACCAAAGCCTGACCATCGGTTTTTCCGACCAGGTCACCCGCCTGTTCTCCAACCGCACCGCCGGCCTGAGCCAGGCACGCAGGCTGGGCCTGCTCGGCCTTGAGCTGTGTCCGCCAGCAAAAAACCTGTTTGCCCGCCAAGCGATGGGGCTGGGCAGCCGTGCCGTCAAACCGGAGACCCTTGCATGAACGCAGATATCATCATCGTCGGTGCCGGCATGGTCGGCAGCGCCCTGGCTCTGGCCCTGCAAGACAGCGGGCTGGACATACTACTGCTGGACGGCGGCCCGCTCACGCCGGCCCCGTTCGATCCGCAGGATGCCTTTGAGCCACGAGTCAGCGCCCTGTCTGCTGCCAGCCAGAACCTGCTGACCAATCTCGGTGCCTGGGACGGCATTCTGGCCCGCCGCGCCAGTCCCTACCGCGACATGCAGGTATGGGATGGCGCGGGCACCGGCAGCATCCATTTCAGCGCCGCCAGCGTACAGGCCGAGGTGCTGGGGCATATAGTGGAAAACCGCGTGGTGCAGGATGCTCTGCTGGAGCAACTGCAGGGCAGCACAATCCGCCTGCAACCTCGCGCGCGGCTGTCCATGCTGCGCCGCTCTGGTGACGGCTGGCTGTTAGAGCTGGACGACGGCACACGGCTGCGCACTTCGCTGCTGATCGGTGCCGATGGCGCTCATTCCAGTGTGCGCCGACTGGCCGGCTGCGCCACCCGCGAGTGGGACTACCTTCATCATGCAATAGTGACCAGCATCCGCACCGAGCAACCGCACCGGCTGACCTGCTGGCAGCGCTTCACCGACGAAGGTCCGCTCGCGTTTCTGCCGCTACAGCATGCCGACGGCGCAAACTGGTGCTCAATTGTCTGGTCGTTGCCGCCGGAGCGGGCAGAGCAGGTGATGACGCTGGCGGACGATACGTTCTGCCGCCAGCTGACCGATGCACTGGAGGGCCGCCTTGGCCGGGTCGTGCATGCCGACCGCCGTTTCAGCGTGCCGCTGCGCCAGCGCCATGCCAAACGCTATGTAGAGCCAGGCCTGGCGCTGTTGGGCGATGCCGCCCATGTGATTCACCCGCTGGCCGGCCAGGGCGTCAATATCGGGTTTCTGGACGTGGCCGAGCTGGCCGATGCGCTGCTCAAGGCGGTAGCGCGCGGCGAAAACCCCGCCAGCTTGCAGGTACTCAGCCGCTTCGAACGCAAGCGCATGCCGCAGAATCTGGCCATGATGGCCGCTATGCAGGGCTTTCAGGACCTGTTCCAGTCCGATGCCCTAGCGCTGCGCTGGCTGCGCAATACCGGCCTTAAGCAGGTAGACCGGCTCGACAGCGCCAAGGCTGCCTTTGTCCGCCAGGCACTGGGTGTAGGCATGCCGCTGCCACCGCTGGCACAGGCCCCGCTTGCCTGAAACCACTGTCCCAATAAAAAACCGGAGCCTGTTGGCTCCGGTTTTTTATTGGGACAGTGGCGTTAGCCGCCGATCTCGGCAATCAGCTGGTTGAGCAGGCCGACAATCTGCTCGGAAAATTGTTCGACCTGTTCGAACATACGCTCGGCTTCCTGGATATTGCCCTGCTGGCGGGTTTCAATGATCTGCCGGATCAGGGCATGCAACTGCTCGTGCGGTTTTTGTAGCTGTTTCATGGATGGCAAGTGGCCAAAGTGCTCCAGGCCGGTGCTGTTGCACCAGCGGCCCAGGTCACAGTCATTATGGCTGCTGGCTTCTTGCAGGGTGAGCGCCGACTTGCCGTCAAGGAAGTTGCGGATACGCACCCGCCAGGCACGGTGGGCACTTTTGGCCATTTCCAGCTCCACCCGTGCCTCCACATCCACCTTGAAGGTACGCATCTGGCGGATCAGCTTGGCAATGCCCGCGCCCATTGTGCTGGCCGACTCGTTGATGTTGCTGGCGTGCGCAACGGTTTCCAGTGCACCGTCATTGATGATCACCAGGTTCTGGTTGATATCCTCGGAGACCGTGGTCTGTTCTTCAGCTGCCGCGGCAATCTGCGCGCTCATGTCGCTGACGCGGCCCGTGGCGCCGGTGATCGCATTCAGCGAGGTTTGCATGTATTCGGTGGCCTGCGACACGCTGGCCGCCTGCTGCTGGCTTTGTTGCATCAGGGCCACCGACTGCGCCACACCCTCCTGCAGCTGGCGGATCATGTCCTGAATTTCACCGGTAGCACCCTGCGAGCGTTGTGCAAGCTGGCGTACCTCGTCGGCCACCACGGCAAAGCCGCGACCATGTTCACCGGCGCGCGCCGCCTCAATGGCCGCATTGAGCGCCAACAGGTTGGTCTGCGCGGAAATCCCGTTGATTACATCAAGGATGGAACCAATGTTGGTGCTGTACTCGTCCAGCACCTGGATGCTGGCGCTGGCCTGCATCACCGCATCAGCCAGCCCCAGCATGGCCTGGCTGCCGCTGGCAACCGCCTCGTTGCCTTGCACCGAGCTGCTTTCCACTTCTTCGGTAGCCATGGCAGTGCTGGCAGCGTTTTGGGCAATTTCCTGGGCAGTAGCCGACATCTCGTTCATCGCTGCCGAAACTTCCTGGGTTTTGTGCTGCTGATGCTTTGCTGTCTGGTAGGCTTCTGCGGTCATGCGGTAGGTGTAGTCAATACTGGAGCCCAGCTCGCCCGCCTCGTTCATGACCTCAACCACGGTTTTTTCCACCTTGCCGATAAAGCGGTTGAACAGGCTGGCCACCCGGGTCAGCTCGTCATTGCCTTCTTCGGGCAGGCGCAGGCGCAAGTCCTGCTCGCCTTCGGCAATGTTGCGAAACGCACTGGTCAGTCGGTCCAGCGGCACCACAATGCTGCGCGCCAGTACCCAGGCCGCCAGCATGCCGGCCAGCAGGATGGCGAACGCAATCATCACAGTCTGCTTGACGGTGGACTGGTACGCGGCCACACCGGCGCTACGGTCGGCATACACGGTCACCACGCCAATGATTTTGTCGCTGTAGTCACGCAGCGGCACCGCAATGGCGGCCAACGAACGACCGGCATGCTCAACGCGAGTCACCACCACCTCACCACGCATGGCCTGCTGCATGGCCGGCACATCAAAAAGCAGGCGGTCGGAGGTGCTGATCAATGCAGCAAAACCGTTGCCGTCCGGGCGATAAATACCAATATCAGCCGCATGGGTAGCCTTGTACGCGTCAGCAAAGGACTGGCGCAGGCTCATGCCCATTTCCAGCGTACCCAGGTGTTCGCCGTTTTCAGTCACCGGCACCACGCCACGTACACCCAAGCCCGCTACGCCCTCTTCAACGCCGGCCACATTTTTGCGCGCCTGGTTGGCCGCCACCACCGTATGGCGAAAGGAGGACAGGTCATCACCAAAGTTGTCGGGATCATGCAGGCGCAAAAACGAGGTGGCCGGCGGCAGATGAAACTGCATCTGCTCAATACCGGCATTGGCCTTAAGGTATTCAAACACCGGCAACAGCTCGTCACGCAGGCGCGCGCGGTCGCGCGCGGCAAAAGCCCGCTGTATGCTCGGCTGGCGGGCAATGGCGGCCGACAGGCTGAGGGCGCGTTGCTGCTGGGTGCGGATTTCATCCTGCGCGGCCTGCTGCAAGTACTGCATGGTGTCACGCTCGCTGCGCTGCAGTTGCTGGTCAAGCGTTTGCAGCATGGTCGACAGCAGCAACAACACACCTAGGGACGACACCAAGGCGAAGCCGAACTGGATACGGTTACGAATGCTGAGTTTGTTAAGCATGGGGCATGATCCTTCTATTACACAGCGGGAATATCACTCTATCGGCCGGTCTGCCGATCTGTTCAGGCGTAATCGCTGCTGTCAGTCCTGGTCAGTACGACCTCGCCACGGCTGAGATTTTGTAGCCGCTGCTGCAACTGCGCATGCTGATGCACGGGCACGCCGACGTGCAGGTGCACACCTGCGGCTAAAAAACGTTCGTCCATGATACATCCATCGGCTGCAGCCAATAGAGTTTTAAACTGCTCCAGCAGGGCATAAGGGCACAGACACTGCAGCAGGGTCCGTTCCACCAGCGGCTCACTGGCGGCACCTTGCAGGCAGCTGTTGGCGCTGCCGCCATAGGCCCGGGCCAGCCCGCCGGTGCCCAGCTGGATGCCGCCATACCAGCGGGTGACCACCAGCAGACACTGATCAAAGCCCTGATGCTCAATAGCGCTCAGAATCGGCCGGCCGGCCGTGCCACCAGGCTCGCCGTCATCACTGAAACGGTAATGCGGGCCGCAACGCCATGCCCAGCAGTTGTGACTGGCGGAGAAATCCGACACTTGCGCCAGCAGGGCAGCAGCAGCTTCCGGTTGGCCCAGCACCACCGCCTGTGCCAGAAAGCGGCTTTTGCGGATTTCGACCCTGTGCTGTACCGGAGCCAGCAGCCTGCGCAAGCCGGATGGGGCGCTCATGGCCGCACTCCCGCTGCCAGGTGCCGACGAATCTGTTCAGGCTGCAGGTCATACAGCCAGGCCAGGCGTGCCACGTCGAGCTGGCCGGGGCTGTCGAGCAGCTGCAGCTGACCGGCACGCAACAGTGCCAGCCGGTCAGCCAGCTGCAGCGCATGCTCCGGCTGGTGGGTGGTAAACAACACGGCCAAGCCCTGTTCGCGCAGGCCGGCCAGCTGCTCCAGCACCAAAATCTGATTGGCAAAGTCGAGGCTGGCGGTTGGCTCATCCAGCAGCAGCACCTTCGGCTGCTGCATCAACGCCCGCGCCAACAACACCAACTGCTGCTGACCGCCGCTGAGTTGTAGCCACGACTGCTGCGCCAGCGCCGCAATGCCCAGTTGTTGCAGAATTTGCAGCGCCACCTTGCGCTCATTGCGGCCAGGGCCGGCCAGCATGTCCAGATGTGCAGCGCAGCCCATCAGCACCATGTCCAGCACGCTAAAGGCAAACCCCTGGCCGGCCGCCTGCGGTACATAGGCCAGCAGCTGAGCCCGCTCACGGGCCGCCAGCGCCGCCAGCGGCCGTCCACACAACAGCACCTCACCCGCCAACGCCGGCAACAGGCCCAGTAGGGTTTTCAGTAAGGTGGTCTTGCCGCTGCCATTGGCACCCAGCAACGCCCCCACCTCGCCGGCCAGGCGGTGCCGCTGCCGGCCACGGCCCCGACAACGGCCAGCCAACCCCCGGGCCCATGCCCGGGGTTCCCGCACCGGGGGCCAGGCCCCGCGCGCCGCCTCCGCACCC
>JAHAYO010000009.1 GCA_018384595.1 Thiopseudomonas sp. | reverse complement strand
ATATATAACTATGTCAGACACTGAAAAGCCCGCTGGCGCGGGCTTTTCAGGTGATGCGCGGAGTATGGCTTACTGGTTTTCTGCCAAGAAGAACCAGGTATCCAGTACTGAGTCGGGGTTAAGCGACACAGTGTCGATGCCTTCTTCCATCAGCCAGCGCGCCAGATCTGGGTGGTCGGATGGACCTTGACCACAGATGCCGACGTATTTGCCAGCCTTGCGGCACGCTTGGATGGCCATTGAGAGCATTTTCTTGACCGCCGGATCACGCTCGTCAAACAGGTGAGCGATGATGCCGGAGTCACGGTCCAGACCCAAGGTCAGCTGGGTCATGTCGTTGGAGCCGATGGAGAAGCCATCAAAGTACTGCAGGAAGTCCTCGGCTAGCAGGGCGTTGGAGGGCAGCTCGCACATCATGATTAGACGCAGACCGTTTTCACCGCGCTTGAGGCCGTATTCGCCTAGCAGTTCAACGACTTTTTCCGCTTCGCCTGGGGTGCGTACAAAAGGGATCATTAGCTCGACGTTGGTCAGGCCCATTTCATCACGTACTTTGCGCATGGCGCGGCATTCCAGCTCGAAGCAGTCGCGGAAGCTGTCGCTGATGTAGCGGGAGGCACCACGGAAACCGATCATCGGGTTTTCTTCGTGCGGTTCGAACAGTTTGCCGCCAATCAGGTTGGCGTATTCGTTGGACTTAAAGTCGGACATGCGCACGATGACTTTCTTCGGCCAGAACGCGGCGGCCAGCGTGCTGACGCCTTCGGCAATTTTGTCCACGTAGAAGTCAACCGGAGAGGCGTAACCCGCTATGCGGCGGCTGATGACTTCTTTCAGGTCAGGTGCCATCTTGTCGAAACCGAGCAGGGCTTTCGGGTGCACGCCAACCATACGGTTGATGATGAACTCCAAGCGGGCCAGTCCGATACCTTCGTTGGGCAGCTGGGCAAAATCAAAGGCGCGGTCGGGGTTGCCGACGTTCATCATGATTTTGAAGTCTAGTGCAGGCATTTGGTCGATGGCGTTGGTGCGCACATCAAAGTTCAGCGCGCCGTCGAACACAAAACCGGTGTCACCTTCGGCACAGGAAACGGTGACCTGTTGGCCATCTTCCAGTGCTTCAGTGGCATCACCGCATCCGACTACCGCCGGAATGCCCAGCTCGCGCGCGATAATGGCCGCGTGGCAGGTACGGCCGCCACGGTTGGTGACAATGGCGCTGGCGCGCTTCATCACCGGCTCCCAGTCAGGGTCGGTCATGTCGGAAACCAGCACGTCGCCGGGCTGCACCTTGTCCATGTGGGCAATGTCGTTGATGACGCGGACCGGGCCGGAACCGATACGCTGGCCAATAGCGCGGCCTTCGACCAGTACCTTGCCTTTTTCTTTCAGCTGGTAACGTTCGGTGACGTTGGCGTTGCCACGGCTTTTTACGGTTTCGGGGCGCGCCTGTACGATGTACAACTGGCCGTCATCACCGTCTTTGGCCCACTCGATATCCATTGGGCAGCCGTAATGTTTTTCGATGATCATGGCCTGTTTGGCCAGTTCGCTGACTTCGGCGTCGGTGATGCAGAAACGCTGGCGCTCGCTGACGTCTACGTTCACGGTTTCGACAGACTTGCCAGCGCTGGCTTCAGCGCCGTAGATCATCTTAATGGCTTTGCTACCCAGGTTACGGCGCAGTACAGCAGGGCGTCCGGCAGCCAGCGTAGGCTTGTGCACATAAAATTCGTCCGGGTTTACGGCACCCTGAACCACGGTTTCACCTAGGCCGTAGGAGCCAGTAATGAACACCACATCACGGAAACCAGACTCGGTATCCAAGGTGAACATCACACCGGCAGCGGCGGTTTCAGAACGTACCATGCGTTGTACACCGGCGGATAGGGCCACCAAGCGATGGTCAAAACCTTGGTGTACGCGGTAGGCAATGGCGCGGTCATTAAAGAGGGAGGCAAACACTTCTTTGGCAGCACGAATTACGTTGTCCACGCCGCGAATATTCAGGAAGGTTTCCTGCTGGCCAGCAAAAGACGCATCCGGTAGGTCTTCGGCGGTGGCGGAGGAGCGCACGGCTACGGCCATGTTGTCATTGCCCTGGGCCATTTCGGCAAAGGCACTACGGATATCGGCATCCAGCTGGGCGGGGAACTCGGCATCCATGACCCATTGGCGAATTTGTGCGCCAGCCTTAGCCAGTGCGTTTACATCGTCAACGTCCAGCGTGTCGAGCAGGCTGTGGATGCGCTCGTTCAGGTTGTTGTGATCAATAAAGTCGCGATAGGCCTGGGATGTTGTGGCGAAACCACCCGGGACACTGACGCCGGCGCCGGCCAGATTGCTGATCATTTCGCCAAGGGAGGCGTTCTTGCCGCCCACCCGATCAACGTCGTGATTGCCGAGCTTGTTTAGGGAAACTACGTATTCAACCAAGGTGATCTCTCCACGTTTATTTGCAGGGGCCGTCTGGCCGCGGCTGATTCTAGAACAAACAGGCGCTGTTGTCATGGTTTACGCCCTGTTTTGCTGCGTGGCCGCGGCAGATTCGTGCCGGATTTTATTGTTGTTAGACAGCGCTATCCTGTGCTGATGCTAGGCGGCAGCAAAGTGTGCGATCCGCAATGTAGCAATATTACAAGCAGGTCGCAAAGCTGAATTTAATCGGTGGGCTAGGCGGTGTGAGCATAGGTGCGCGGCTGATCACAAGCCGGAGCGAGAGCGCTTAGCTAAGTGCGAAATCTTGGCTAATGTTGATGCTTTGTGCTTGTCCTTGCTCTGCGGCACGCGACAAACGTAGTCGAGCTGCCTGCGCCAGTGGCCCAAGCCAAGTAATAACAGTATGGCTACAGCCGAGCTCCAGTACCTGACAGGCGAGCTCTTGGCTGCTTTGTAATCCCCTGGGGTGCAAGATTAGGGTGCGCTGGGGGTTGAGCCCAGCATCGCGCAGCCACTGCACAGTGAGCGGGGCAGGGGGCGATACCAGCGCCAGCCAACGCTCTTCTTGCTGTTCGCTCAACAGCTTGAGCACGGGAGCGAGCAGGTGCATGCACTGCTCGGCACGGCCGCTCAGGCTGATTTCGCTGCAGTAAGGTGCGGCGGCTGATTTGTTTTTGCGTGGCCTAGCAGGGCGGGCTGGGCTTAGGTTGAGCGCGGCCTGCTGGTCAAACAGGGCGAGCTGATTCTGGGGAGTGTGGGCTTGTGTGTTCATCCGTCTTGCTCCGGTTATCTGCGGATCACACCAACACCAAGGCCTTCAATGATCAGCTCTTGGTTGGCAAGGTCAACTTCAATGGGTTGAAAATCACTGTTTTCTGGCAGCAGCCAGACTTTGCGCCCCTTGCGCTGGTAGCGTTTTACCGTAACTTCATCGTCAAGACGGGCGACTACCAGCTGGCCGTTACGGGCTTCGCGGGTAATGTGTACAGCGAGTAGGTCGCCATCCAAAATGCCGGCGTCTTTCATGCTCATGCCTTTGACTTGCAGCAGGTAGTCGGCACGGGGCTTGAAGAAGTCGGGACTGAGGGGGCAGGTGCTGTCAATGTGCTGCTGGGCGAGGATGGGGCTGCCGGCAGCGACACGACCAATGACGGGAAGCTCGTTGTCGGCAACCAGCGGGGCGTCTTCGTCGGTGTTTTCGATCAGGCGAATACCGCGTGACGCACCGGAAATCATTTCGATAGCCCCTTTACGGGCCAGCGCTTTGAGGTGGTCTTCTGCTGCATTGGGGGATCTGAAACCCAGTGCTTGTGCGATTTCGATGCGTGTGGGGGGGTAGCCATGCTCTTCGATCCAGTCCTTGAGAAACTCGAGGATTTCGGCTTGGCGCTTAGTCAGTTTGCTCATCCTGAATACCTGTTGTTTTATACAGTATACTGGCATTGTATACAGTATTTTTGGATGTGCAAGCAGGATTTTTACGCGCACGGCAGCGTGGCCGCTGGTGACGATTTAGGCGGCTGTGGGCAAGAAACTAGAGGGGCTGGGCGTTAGGGCGTATCGGTGAGTTGCAGCAGCAGTTCGGTCATTTCGCGAGCGCCGGCCAGTAGCAGGCCCTGACCAAATGTGTGTGATTGCGGGTTGTCGCGCGGCAGCAGAATCACTTGTACGGCTTCTGGCCCATTGAGTATGGAAAAACGGGCATAGGGTGTTTTGTGGCCGGTCAGGAAGCCCATAAATTCGGGGTTCATCCAAGCTGCGGCTGGGACACTTAACGTGTGGTAGTGCTGCTGTAATTCGCGCACCGCTAACACATTAATGCGGATTTGATGCAGGTGAGCCGGCATGTTGATCGGTAGCTCGCGCCGGCGGGCATACACCAGTGCGCTGGCCAGCTGGCAGCTGTTTTCCGTGTTGGCCCAGTAGAAATGATTGGGCATCCATGCGGTGCTGATCAGTTCTGCATGGGGGTGATTGCCGATGGCATCCGATAATGTACGATTGAAATCGCGGATGCTGATAATGCGTATCTGTTTGCACTGGGGAGCCTGACTGAGGGCCTCCCAGCTATCGTATTGCAGTAGCGAATCTTGATTATGATTGAGACCGTAGAGCTGGCGCAGGTCGTAGCTGTCGAGCGCGCAGCTTTCCATACTGACGATTTGCTTGAGGTAGCGATAGGCTTGCGCCTTGTCTTCTTGGACGGGCCCGGACAACGCATTGCTGGGTAGGTTGACCAGTTGCTGCAGGTGGAGGACGTGTTTCCAGTGTATGCTGGGTGCCGGTTTTTCGGGGTTGGGAAAGCTCAGGCGCAGCCTGTTGGTTACTTCGTCAACGCTAAAACTGGCCTGGGAGGCTTTGCGTTTGAAGACAGAGTTCAGCAAACTGCCCAGGATTGAAGACTGACTCATTGTGATGATTATCCCGAAACTGGAATCCTGCCGGTACAGATTAGGTAGGCTCAAAGTAAATCGGGCCCTATTGTGCACCTTTTGTGAAACGTTGGCCATGTTGAAATTGCATTTGGAAATCAGCCTGTCAGCAGACGAATTTCTGCGTGTATACCAAGGATCAGCTAATCGGGTCTGGTTGCGTAGCCGCGAGGGCCAGTCGGTCAGCCTGCCGGCGGGACGGCTGCAGCCCTTTTTGACCCATGAAGGGGTTTACGGAAGCTTCGAGCTGACATTTGACCAGCAAGGTAAGTTTATTTCGCTGGTACGTTTGCCCGGTTATCACGGGCGCGCATAGCTGTCCGGCCGAGGCCACAATCCGCTATACTGCGCCTTTTTCAACGGACGCCCGATAGCCATGTACCGACTTGCCCGCCCGCTGCTTTTCTCCCTGTCTCCCGAAACTGCCCATGATGTGTCGCTGGATTTGCTGGGTGCAGCCGGCCGGCTGGGTGTCAGTAAAGTTTTGGGCGGGCGGCCACGTAAGCTGCCGATTGCTGTGATGGGGATCGACTTTCCCAACCCAGTGGGCTTGGCGGCTGGGTTGGATAAAAATGGCGATGCCATTCGTGGGCTGTCTGATCTAGGGTTTGGTTTTGTTGAAATTGGTACCATCACGCCGCGTCCGCAGCCGGGCAATCCGAAACCGCGTATTTTCCGTTTGCCGCAAGCCGAAGCCGTTATCAACCGGATGGGTTTTAACAATCGGGGTGTGGACTATCTGCTGGAGCGGGTGCGTAACGCTCAGTTTCAGGGTGTGCTGGGCATCAATATCGGCAAAAATTTGACCACGCCGGTTGAGCAGGCCACTGAGGATTATCTGTACTGCCTTGATCGGGTTTACAGCTACGCCAGCTATATTACGGTCAACATCAGCTCGCCCAACACGCCGGGTTTGCGCAGTCTGCAATATGGTGATTCGCTGAAAGAACTGCTCAGTGCCTTGCAACAGCGTCAGGAAGATCTGACCGAAATGCATGGCAAGCGCGTACCGATTGCGGTGAAAATTGCGCCGGATATGAGCGATGAAGAAATCGTGCAAACCGCTGAAATTATTCTCGACTGCGGTATGGACGGGGTAATTGCCACCAACACCACCTTGTCACGCGCCAGTGTCGAAGGCATGCAGCATGCGGATGAGGCCGGCGGCTTGTCCGGCGCTCCAGTACGCGAGCAAAGCACCCATGTGGTGCGGGTGTTGGCCGAAACCCTGCAGGGCCGCTTGCCGATCATTGCCGTGGGTGGCATTACCGAAGGCAAGCACGCGGCAGAAAAAATCGAGGCCGGAGCCAGCCTAGTGCAGCTTTATTCGGGCTTTTTGTACAAAGGGCCGGCGTTGATTCGCCAGTCGGTCGATGCCATTGCGGCGATGGCCCGCTGATTGCAGTTTCGTTTTGGTGTTTCAGCAGGGGCCGTTGTCATCCTGCACGAAGTGGCAGGATCTACGCAGCAGGCGATAGGCTAGCAGGAACACAAATGTGCTGTACGTAACATAAAGCGTCGGTACAACCCTTATATTTCCTTACCGAAAAAGCGACACATGACCATAGAGAATTTGCTAGAAATACACCTCAGTTGCCCAAAAAGCCTAGAAGAGCTGCTGCTGACCGAGGCGCAAGACCTAGGGCTGGAACAGGCGCGTCAGCGTCCGGCGCTGGTCAGTGGGCAGGGCACGTTGGAAACTGCCTACCGCCTGTGTCTGTGGTCACGCTTGGCCAACCGCGTGTTGCTGGTGATCGGCCGCTTTCCGGTGCGCAACGCCGACGAGCTGTATGCCGCCATTCAAAGCATCGACTGGCGCGACCATCTGGACAGCAAAAGCACATTGGCGATCGATTTTTCCGGCACCAGCAAGACCATCGACAACAGTCATTTTGGTGCACTCAAGGTTAAGGATGCGATTGTTGATGCGCTGCGTGACCGTCTCGGCAATCGCCCGTCGGTGGAAAAGCGTAATCCAGACCTGCGCGTCAACGTCCATTTGCGCCGTGATGAAATCACTGTGGCGCTGGATTTTTCCGGCACCAGCCTGCACCAGCGTGGTTACCGCTTGCAGCAGGGTGCGGCACCTTTGAAAGAAAACCTTGCTGCCGCTATTTTGTTGCGCGCTAACTGGCCGGCATTGGCCAAACAAGGCTATGCGCTGAGTGACCCGATGTGTGGCATGGGTACTTTTTTGATTGAAGGTGCGCTGATGGCCGCTGATGTGGCCCCAGGCTTGCGCCGTGAGTACTGGGGCTTTCAGGGCTGGCAAGGTCATGTTCCATCCATTTGGAGCCGCTTGCTGGAGGAGGCCGAGCAGCGCGCCGAAATAGGCCTGCAGCAAGAACCGCTGTGGATTCGCGGCTACGAAGCCGACCCGCGTCTGATGCAGCCGGCGCGCAACAACATTGCCCGCGCCGGCCTTGCCGACTGGGTCAAGGTGTACCAAGGCGAGCTGGCCACCTATGCGCCCAGCCCGGATCACGGCCAGCCCGGTTTGATGATCTGTAACCCGCCCTATGGCGAGCGGCTGGGTGACGAAGCCAGCCTGCTGTACCTTTATCAGCATCTGGGTGAGCGTATGCGCGGTCAGCTACAAGGCTGGCAGGCCGGCGTATTCACCGGTGCACCGCAACTGTGCAAGCGCATGGGCATCCGTAGCCAAAAACAGTACGCGTTTTTTAATGGCGCAATCCCCTGCAAGCTGCTGATGTTTGATGTGCGGGAGCAAAGCTTTGTCACCGCACGCGAGCCGGAGCAGGGCGCGGCATCTCAGCAATCAGATCGTGTAACCGCCAAAGCTGAAGCGCCGGCGATGCTGTCCAATGGGGCGCAGATGTTCGCCAATCGTCTGCAAAAAAACCGCAAACAGCTGGCTAAATGGCTGCGTCAGAATGAAATTCAGTGTTATCGCCTGTACGACGCCGATATGCCTGAATACGCGGTGGCCATTGATATGTATGGCGATTGGGTGCATGTGCAGGAATATGCCGCACCTAAGTCGGTGGATGCGGACAAGGCGCAATCTCGCCTGTTGGATGTGCTGGCAGCGATTCCGTCAGCGCTGGACGTACCGACCGACAAGGTGGTGATCAAGCGCCGCGAGCGCCAGAGCGGCCTTAACCAATACGAGCGCCAAGCCAGCAAGGGCGAGTTTCTTGAAGTGCGGGAAGGCAGCGTCAAGCTGCTGGTCAACCTGACCGATTATCTGGATACCGGCCTGTTTCTGGATCACCGCCCCATGCGTCTGCGCATCGCTAATGAAGCCCAGGGCAAGCGTTTTCTCAACCTGTTCTGCTACACCGGTGTCGCCACCGTGCATGCTGCTGCCGGTGGTGCGCGCACCACTACTAGCGTCGATTTGTCAAAAACCTACCTCGACTGGGCACGGCGCAACCTGTCACTCAATGGTTTTTCCGACAAGAACCAGCTGGTGCAGGCCGATGTCATGCAGTGGCTGGCCAAAGAGCAGGGCGAATACGACCTGATTTTCATCGACCCGCCGACCTTCTCCAACTCCAAGCGCATGCAGGATGTGTTTGATGTGCAGCGTGACCAGCGCACGTTGATCAACGAGGCCATGCGCCTGCTGGCCAAAGACGGCACGCTGTATTTCTCCAACAACTTCCGCAAGTTCGAGCTGGAACCAGAGCTGGCAGAACTGTACGCCATCGAAGAAATCAGCGCCCAGACCATCGACCAGGACTTTGCCCGCAATCAAAAAATCCACCGTGCATGGCGGATTCGGCACTCTGTTGACGAGTAACGCTTGACTGTCACGGGCCTGCTTACCAGCCCGTGACACGCGCGTTTAACGGCAGGGGTTAGTAGTCGTTCCAGCCGCCCATTGATTTCCAGCGGTTCACGATCTCAAAAAACAGCTCGGCGGTTTTTTCGGTATCGTAGCGGGCGCTGTGTGCCTCGCGGTTATCAAACTCAATACCGGCTGCTTCGCAGGCCTTGGCCAATACCGTTTGGCCGTAGGCAAGGCCGGCCAGAGTGGCGGTATCAAAGCTGGAAAATGGATGGAAGGGGTTGCGCTTGAGCGCGCAGCGAGCGGCGGCCGCTTGCACAAAGCCCAGGTCAAAGGGGCTGTTATGGCCGACCAAGATGGCGCGTTTGCAGCCATGGCTTTTCATTGACTTGCGTATGCTCTTGAAAATTTCGCCCAGCGCGTGCTCTTCGCTCACCGCCATGCGTAGCGGGTGATTGAGCTTGATGCCGGTAAATTCCAGCGCGGCCGGTTCGATATTGGCACCTTCAAAGGGCTCCACGCGGAAAAACTGTGTGTGCTCGGCATACAGCAGGCCACGGTCGTCCATGCCAGGAATCACGGCCGCAATCTCCAGCAGAGCGTCGGTGGCATTGTTAAAGCCGCCGGTTTCCACATCCACCACCACCGGCAAATAGCCGCGAAAACGCTGCGCGAGCGGTGATTTAGGCTTGTTTTTTCCGCTTTGGGGTGCGTCTTCCTGTTCGTCAAAGTCGTCGTAATCCTGACTCATGCTGGCTGCTCCTGCAGACGCCAGGTCAGGGTGTCGCCGGCGCAAAGCGGCACCACATGGGTGTCGCCAAAGGGCAGTTGTGCCGGCACTTGCCAGCTTTCGCGGGCTAGGGTTACGGTTTCGGTATTACGCGGTAGGCCGTAGAAGTCAGCACCGAAATGGCTGGCAAAGGCTTCCAGTTTGTCCAGTGCGCCTTCTTGCTCAAAGGCCATGGCGTACAGTTCGATGGCGGCAAAAGCACTGTAGCAGCCAGCGCAGCCACAGGCCGCTTCTTTGGTGTGCTGTGCATGCGGGGCCGAGTCGGTACCGAGGAAAAACTTAGGGTTACCACGGGTGGCAGCCTGCAGCAGGGCGTGCTGGTGTGTGTTGCGCTTGAGGATGGGCAGGCAATAAAAGTGTGGCTTGATGCCGCCGACCAGCATGTGGTTGCGGTTAAACAGCAGGTGATGTGGGGTGATGGTTGCCGCCACGCCGGCACGGGCCGACTCGACAAACTGCACTGCATCGGCGGTGGTAATGTGCTCCATCACCACCTTCAAGGTGGGGAAGCGCTGCACCAGCGCAGCGAGCTGTTCGTCGATAAAACGTTTTTCACGGTCAAAAATATCGACCTCAGCGTGGGTTACCTCGCCATGCACCAGCAGCGGCATGCCCACCTCGGCCATGGTTTCCAGTGCCGGAAAAATATGCTCCAGCGCGGTCACGCCTGAATCGGAGTTGGTGGTGGCACCGGCTGGATACAGTTTGGCCGCGTGCACAAAGCCGCTGGCTTTGGCGGTGCGAATGATGTCTGGAGTGGTCTGGTCAGTCAGGTACAGGGTCATCAGCGGCTCGAAGCTGCGTCCGGCTGGCACGGCAGCCAAGATACGCTCGCGGTACTGGCCGGCTTCTTCGACATTGCGTGCGGGTGGCACGAGGTTCGGCATGATAATTGCACGGGAAAACATGCGTGACGCATCGGCGACGGTATGCGACAGGACAGCACCGTCACGCAGGTGAATGTGCCAGTCGTCGGGGCGTAAAATGGTCAGGCGTTCGGTCATCATGTGGTCCCGTAGTTCTGTGGTGAATATAAACGCCGGATCTTACCGTAAAATGCCGTACTTATCATGTATCGGCCTGCGGATACCTCAAGGTGGGCCTTGAAATGCCAAATTTTTGTCGGGAGTAGTGTTATGCGCCGTTTTTTCTGGCTGGGAGTTCTGGCGGTGCCGGTGCTGGTACATGCGCTGACGTTTCAGGAGCGAATTGAAGACGTGACATGGGAGGTTGAAGGCGACCGTTTCGAGTGCCGCCTCAGTCAGCCCGTGCCGCGTTTTGGTTATGGCATGTTTGTACGCAGGGCAGGCGAAAAGCCGGTATTCCGCATCGTAACGCGCGAGGCTTGGCTGGCGCGTGGCAATGCTATGCTGTATGCCGCGGCTGCGACTTGGCGTGGCGGCGAAAGCGACCTGTTGCTGGGCCGCATGCCGGTGGCCGGCAACGAGCGTAGCGCCGAGTCCGATCAGAAGCAGGCCGGACGCCTGTTGAGCGGTGTTTTGGAGGGGCGTGCGCCGGTGGTTCGGCACAAAACGGTGCAGGGGGAGCCCTTAGAAATCCGCCTGCATCCGGTCAATGTGCTGGAGGCTTATCAGAGTTATCTCGACTGTACAGCCAAGCTGCTACCGATTAATTTTGATCAAGCCAAATTCACCATGGTGCGCTTTGACGACGGCTATGAGCTAAACGAGCGTGCTATGGCCCATCTGGATATCCTGCTGGACTACATGGCCGAGGACAAAACCGTCAACCGCATCCGCTTGGACGGCCACTCGGATAACAGTGGCGACCGCCTGATTAATCGTGACCTGTCGCGCCGGCGTGCCTTGGTGGTGAAAAACTATCTAACAAACAAAGGGATAGCCGACGAAGCCATCATCGTGCGCTTTCATGGCGAGCGTTATCCTGCCAAACCCAATACCAGCAGCGCCAACAAGGCTGCCAACCGTCGCGTCACCATTCAGCTTGAACGTCACGATGAGCGCTTTGCACTCACGCCTGAGCAGGAAGAAGAAAAGCTTGATCTGCAGTAATACTTGCTACGAGCAGCGACGCCTGTGCGCAACGGCAAGCCGGGTGGCTGCCCGATAGCGCTTCGTTTGCGTTAAACTGTGCGCTTGTTGTATTCAAGCGAAACCTGTCCATGTACCCAAAAATATTGATACTGAGCGCAGTTTTGGCCTGCAGCCAAAGCTGGGCTTTTCCTTTTGAAGTGGAAGAAAAAATGCAAGATGTGGCCGTGACGGTGGAGCCGTTGGATCTGGGCGACAATACCGCTGCTGTGGTGTTGTACAACCAGGGGGCTCGGAGCGCGCAGTGCAGCGTGCGTTTTCGCAGTGGCCCTGGAGTGCCGGTTAGGCGCAATGCACGGTTGGCGGCCGGCCAGAAAAGCCACGTAACCGCCGGCTTTAACCATGAGGTTATTCGTATGCGCGTCAGTGTGCAGTGCAAGGCGAGTGGTAAATAAGCATGGCCGCCATCGTTAAGCCGTTCTGGCAAAGCAAAACACTGGAACAGATGAATCAGGAAGAGTGGGAATCGCTCTGTGACGGCTGCGGCCTGTGCTGCCTGCAAAAACTGGCCGACGCCGAGGATGCCGATAGCATTTATTACACCCGCATTGCCTGTAAATTGCTGGATTTGGGCACCGCCCGCTGCAGCAATTACCCCGAGCGACAAAAATTTGTGCCGGACTGCATCCAGCTCAAACCCGGCGACATTCGTTCTTATCAGTGGCTGCCGCAAACCTGCGCTTACCGCATGCTGGCCGAAGGCAAACCGCTGGGGCCTTGGCACCCGCTGGTGTGCGGCGACGAAAACGCTGTGCATGCCGCTGGCATATCCCAGCTTGGGCGCATGCTGAGTGAAACCGAGGTCGCAGAGGAAGAGTGGGAGAACCATCTGATTTTTCGCTGCTGACAAAGCCCGCCCAGCAGTTGAACTTGATCGGTAAACCCTATATATTCTCGCACCTGCCTGAGCCAGCTTGGCTAGGTCTTGTCATTCAGCCCGGATGGCGGAATAGGTAGACGCAAGGGACTTAAAATCCCTCGAAGGCAACTTCGTACCGGTTCGATTCCGGTTCCGGGCACCATATAAAGCCTCTAAGTACCTGATACTTAGGGGCTTTTTTATTTCCTCAAAGTGTCGTGTACCGATTCGTGTACCAATTTCGCTTGGCACCCTCTTAACTGCTAAAGGTGACTGCCATGAAAAACTTCCACGACCTGAAACACATCACACCGGCGGCGCTGTGTGAAACCGATATATGACAGACCAGATTGCAGGATCAAGCGGAAGCCCTTAAACAGATGCAGGCAGGCTGTTATGCAGTCCGGCCGCTACTTTCAATGGCTTCACCCAGAATGGAGGGCAGTGGCTCGGTACTGAATATGACCAAGTGTTGTGCGGCACGGGTCATGGATACATAGAGTTTGCGAATGGACTCATGCATGGTCTGCTGCTTTTCTTCTGCGCTGAGCCGGATGTCGTTATAGGCGGCGATGAGTTTTCCGGCACCCAGCACCAGCACAATGGAGGCTTCAATGCCGGTGCAACTGTTGATACTCATTACCCTGATTTTGTTGGATTGATCAGCACGCTGCTGTGTGTAGTTGTTGATATCCAAGCTAATGCCTTGACCGATACGTTGTTCGATTAACTGCTGGATGTTGTCGGCGTAGCCGCTGGTCAATACCACGATCTGCTCTAGAGGGATGCTGTTCTGGTGGATTAGATTGTTCAGCTCATTGAGAAAACGAGTGTTCTCGTCGGCTTGACTGGCGGTATAAATGACCTTGGGTTTCGGGCCGTGGGGAATGGATCGAAACTCTGGCTTTACATAGTCTTCATCCTCTTCCTGAATCAAAGAAATCAGCCGGTTGGCGGCAGCCATGATTTGATAGGTCGAGCGATAGGGCTGTTGCAGTTTTCGAGTACGGCCCTGCACATTTAGGCCGACGCTACGCCAGCTGAGGCGGTGTTTTAAAAAACCTTGGTTGGGGTCGGCACACATAAAAATTTTGCCGTTGGCCTGGAGTGATTTTTTCGCCAGTTGCAGCCAAGATGGCGCAAAAAACTGAGCTTCATCAATCATGATGTGATCATATTTGCGCAGGTTTTCGGGACTGTCCAGCAGGCACAGGTCGCGAATGTACAGACTGGCCAGGTGCGGCTGCCCAGCAGTGTTGTTGGTTTTTAGTGCGGCAGTTATGTTTTCGTAGAGTTGCCAGATCAGGCTGCGCTGGTTTTTCTGCAGCGAAAAACCGCGTCCCTGGCGCTCGTACTCCAGATAGGCTTCTTCGCTGCTAATCAGATAGTCGTTTATATATTCGATTTCTTCGGCGATCTTGTCCTTATCCAGCTTGATTTGCTCGGCCAGGTTGGGGATATGGCTGGCATAGAGTTTGAACAGCGGGTTGATTTTTGTCGCCAGCGCACGCTCTGCTTGTTGTTTGGCAAAAGCATGAAAGGTTTCGACTGCAATATCGCGGCTATGCTGTCTGATGATGCTGCGAACCCAGCTAACAATGGGCTTATTGTGGATCAGGATGATGGTTTTTTTATCAGGGTTCTTTTTTTGATAGAGCAGCGCTCTGTTGATCAGGATAAGCGTTTTGCCGCTGCCGGCTACGCCATTGATCAGGTTGACTGAATAATCATCCTTGTCTGATGGGCTATCCTCCGCTGCGTGCAGCAGACCCATTTTGGTGGCGCGCTCTTGGTCATAGTCCAGAAAAAAGTTGCCCAGACAGGCATCGTTGCTGCGGCTGTCGGTAAAGCGTCGGGTTTTCCGCCTGGTGATGACGATGGACTCTTTGACAAACTGGCTTTTGAAATTGTCGTGCTGCTCATCAGGCAGGGCGGTCAGCGCATCTTTAATGCGTGCGGCAGCTACCTCGGGGCTGCTGTCCAAAGCCAAGGTGATCAGGTGAGGGCAGGCCGTAGATGGCGAGAACAAGTCCTGTTCCTGTGCGCTAATCAGCAGGTATTTAATCGGTGAGTAACCCCGCTCTTCGCGGCCCTTGTTGTAGCTATCCAGTTTGTTCAGGATGTCTGGAGGTAGCGCGTGTTGGGCGTATCCACAAAAGGCCCAGCTGTTGTGTGGCCCCTCAATCAGCAAGGGCGACAGCCGTTCGTTGTCGATCATTTGGTCGCGAACGATGTAATGGTCGGACAACGCAGAAAGTAGCTTTTTAACTTTGCTGCGAACCGTTCTGTGCAGGGTGTGCAGTGAATCGAGTTTTGCCATGGTTAGGGTATCCATTCCTGACGCTTAGCGCTGGTAATGAGGGACTGATAGTGTTGGATTAAGCGCCGAGTATGGGGACTGGCTGATGCAAAATCGTTCAGATCCAGCTCAGGACCAATAATGATGAGCTTGGACTTGGCGCGCGTGATAGAAACGTTGATGCGTTCGGGCGCAAACATAAAATCGGCCAGTGCCTGTAAATAGGTTGCAGCGGTGCTGCACAGCGACAGAATGACCAGCTCCATTTCCTGCCCCTGCATCCGCTCAACCGTATCGACCACTATGGGCCCGATCGCATGCTTGTGCAGCTTTTGCCTGATGTTTTTACCATGCAGTCGAAAAGGCACCACTACACCTATGTCGCTACAATCCAGTCCAGCAGCGAGGGCGGCAAGAATGATGCGTTCGACCAGCTGAGCTTCCTGTTCGTTTTTGTTTTTGGCGTCGGTGCCGGGCGAAGGTATGTAAACCAGCGAGTGTTCGGGGTTGAGTATTTGGCTGGCAAAACCGGGTGGTGGACTCAGCGGAAAACGGCGTGCCTGGTTGGGGCCGCTGGCCTTGAGCGCATGCTGGTAATAAGTGCGCGATGGCCAGGCGGTCAGCCACTGGTTCATGCGATAGGTTTCATCCAGCATGACGGACAGTTCATTGTTGTTGTTAATCAGGGCGGAGAACGCCGAGTGGCTCCTGTCCAGAATGGAGTTGGATAAAACCACAGGCGGCAGCTGTTTATGGTCGCCCACAAAGATAAAACGGGTGCCTTTACGCATGGCCATAATGGCCAGCGGCAAGGTGATTTGACTCGCCTCGTCAAAGATGACCGTATCAAAGCTGTAGTCTTCTAAGCGCTGGGTGCAGGTGGCAAAGGGTGTAGCGCCAATTACATAGCCATTATCGGGCATGTTTTTCCAGTTTTCGCCATGGGTGAAGCGTTCAATGTCGGAATTGAGGGCGCTACAACTGTCTAGACTGCCGACTTTCACTGTGTTTACAACAAGCGGTTTGATCTTATTCAGCGCGTTGTTGATAGCCATGTGGGTGTGGGAGGTCAGCAGAATGCGCTCGCCTTTTTCCGTCAAAAGTTGCGCTATTTTGGCAATGACGCGGGTTTTACCGGTACCCGGTGGTCCCTGAATACAGACTAGATATTCGGCGGCTACACCCAGTGCAATGGCGTCACGCTGTGGGTCATTAAATTCGTCTTCTTCCAGACGGAGCATGGCTTCATCGTACAGATCCTCATCCACCAAGTTGTTTTCCAGCTGTCCAGCCAGTAGCGGCAGGATGATGGAGCGACCTATGTGCATTGCGGCGACTTCGCTCAGCGCTTTTTGATACAACCCTTCCAAGTCGATAAAGCAGGGGTCAGCGAAGCAGCCGTCTTTTAGCTCTCGGAAACTGTCGGTGTTGAGTTGATGCGCCCTGAGCAGCCATTCGTCTTCGTGCACCGTCTCAATACGTAGCTGGGTCAGGCTGGTTCCGGTCAACGGATCATCCAGATAGAGCCTCACAATATCGCCCTCTCGGTATCTGGACTCGTTATCGCCCAGCTGCGCACGGATGCTATGTTTGTCTATCTGCTGCAGACCGCTGATGGCCTGAGTCTGGCCGGTGGTTAGTTTGGCATCGAGGTTTTTCAGCCATACTGACTCTAGCTGCTGCAGGGTGGCGGCCTTTTCATCGGTGACAAACTGTTGCAGTTGCTCAAGTTGCTGTTTGAATTGTGCTTCGCAGTTCATGGGTATCCTTTTAAGATCTACGTCAGATACTGAGATCAGGCAGATGCCTTGTAGGTCCATTGTGCGCGGGTGCTGAAAAGAGCTATGGGCGGTGCGCAACTATGTTTCGATGCGTACGGTATGCCGTTGTAGGGCGTGACTTTACAGTAAAGCAGTGGCCGGTACGCGTTGGACAGGCAGCGACTGAAAACGCCGACTTATTCGGCGCTAGCAGGGGCTTGGTAGGTAATACCAGTGATATACCAGTGCTTTTCGCCTTCGGGGGTGTGCACCACCACCTCGTCGTCGAGGCTTTTGCCGAGGCAGGCGCGAGCCATGGGGGATTTGAGCGAGATATGGTCCTTAGCACCGTAGACTTCTTCGTCGCCGACAATGCGAAAACGCAGGCTGTCGCCGTTGTCGTTTTCTAGCTCGCACCACGCACCAAAGTAGACTTTGCCTTGTTGGACGGGGTTGTATTCGATGCGCTCGGCTACGTCGAACAGTTTGGTGAGGTGGCGGATGCGGCGGTCGATTTCGCGCAGTTTTCTCTTGTTAAATTGATAGTCGGCGTTCTCCGAGCGATCGCCGAGACTGGCGGCCCAACTGACAATGGCGGTGATTTCGGGACGGTGTTCGCGCAGCAGGTAGCCGAGCTCGGCCTTGAGGCGGTCGTAGCCTTCGGCGGTGAGCAGTTTGCGGGTCATTAACAAGTCCTTATGGCAACAGTTACGGATGTGGGCATTCTAGTGGGAAAGGCGGCCGTCTGCAGCATGCCGGTTTTTTTGGGATGCGCAAGGGTTGGCGTATTTTTTGCTTTGCTTTGCTTGTCGCCGGTGCAGTTTCGTAGTTTTTTGGCGGTATGCCAAAAAAATGATCTGTGTAGGGCTTTTCTGTCGGTGATGGAGCATAATGCCAGCATACGCGGGCGATAGTGTGTCGGTGCCGGGTAGGGTGGATGATTGAAGCAGGCCCGTGATGGGGAGGGATGGAGCGTGAGAGCGTTTATTGCAGGTGTGATTCAGGCTACCTTGCGTGGTCTGGGTGTGCGTAGTGTGGACAAACAGTTTTTGTTGTCGTACTGCCTGATCGGATTTTTTACGGTAGTGGTGGCGGGGCATTTGCTGCTGTCGTTCAGCAATGATGCCACCAGCATCAACGTGGCGGGCGCGCAGCGCATGTTGAGTCAGAAAACTGCCAAGGAGGCGTTGCTGACCGCTCAGGGGCTGGAGAAGCGTGAGACGGTGTTGGGCACCATGGCGGTGTTCGAGGCGGCGCACAAGTCGCTGCTGCAGGGCAACAAAGAGCGGGGTATCGAGCGGGTGACAGTGCCGGAAATCCGTCGACAGCTGGAGCAGGTAGAGCAGCTGTGGATCGCCTACCGTGCGGCGATCATGGCGTATCTGGACACAGGCAGTACCGACAGTCTGACGGCCATTCATGGTCAGTCGCAGGTGGTGCTCAAGGAGATGAACGCAGCGGTGATGATGATGGAGTCGGTGGCGCAGGCCGAGGGCAAGAAGCAGTTGCTGGTGGCTTTTGGTTCAACGGTGAGTATTTTGCTGCTGGTGACGCTGGGGCGGATGTTCGGCATGACGGTGCTGATGATGAAAATTCAGCAGCTGCGCGAGTCGTTGCTGCGGGTGGCGCAGGGTGATTTTTCCGACCGTTTGCAGATTGATGTGGCCGATAACGAGATAGGCCAGATGTATGCCGCTTACAACGAGATGACGGAGCAGGTAGGGCAGTTGATTGGCAGGGTGGGTCAGGCCACTGCACAGGTGACGCAGGCGGTGGCGACTGTCGTGGAACATCTGGAGCAGACCAGCCGTGGCGTGCAGACGCAGCACATGGAACTGGACCAGATGGCCACCGCGATGAACGAAATGGCGGCGACCGTGCAGGAAGTGGCAAAGAATACCGCACTGACCGACGAGCTGGCCGGTCAGGCCCGTGGTCAGGCCGAAAGTGGCCGTTCAGTGGTGACCCACACCATTGCCAGCATTACGCGGCTGGCGGAGCAGGTGGAGCAGGGCGCGCGCGATATGCAGCAGCTGCAGGAAGACAGCCATGAAGTGGGGCAGGTGATGCAGGTTATCCGTGGCATTGCCGAGCAAACCAACCTGCTGGCGCTGAACGCGGCGATTGAGGCGGCGCGGGCTGGCGAGCAAGGCCGTGGCTTTGCGGTGGTGGCTGACGAAGTGCGCACGCTGGCACAGCGCACGCAAACGTCCACCGAAGAAATCCGCGTAATTGTGGAGCGTCTGCAGAATCAGGCATTGCGTTCGACCGAGATGATGGAGCAGAGCCGCAATCAAGCCCGCGAAACGGTAGACAGCACGGCGGCGGCCGATTCGGTGCTGGATCATATCGTGACCTCGGCAAGTCGCATCACCGATATGAGCAGCCAGATTGCTACCGCCGCCGAGCAGCAGAGTCATGTAGCGGCGGAGATGGATGCCTCGGTGGTGAACATCATGAACATTGCCCGCCAGACCAGCGAAGATGCCGAGGCAACGGTATCGGTAAGCCGCGAGATCCGCGAAAACATGCAGCAGCTCAACAGCCTATTGGCACACTTCAAAACCCACTAATGGCGTAACTGCCAAAAGGGGCCGCCGCTGCGGCCCTTTTTTGTGCCTGTGTGTTTACAACGGTGGCATCAACAGCAGAATAGCGGCACCGGCCAGTAGCAAGCCGGCCAGGTTGATGAGGCTCAGGCGTTCGCGAAACAGTAGCAGGCCGGTCAGGCTGCCCAGTGCAATTACGCCGATGTTCATGGCGGTAAAAACCAGCGCAGGGTTGTCGGGCAGGCTTTGGTGGGCACGGATGTAGGCGTAGATATTGGCAAAGTTGAGTGCGCCCAGCAGCACACCTGCGGCCAGACTGGGCAGGTGCCAACGGGTTTTTCGCAGCAGCAGCCAGCCCGCCAACAACAGGCCGGACAGCACGAAGCAGGCCAGCAGGATGGCGGCAAAGCCGCTGCCGGTTTTGGCCATCTGCTTGAAACCGATGTCGATGATGCCGTAGCCGAGCCAGACGGCGGGCAGCAACAGCCAGCCGCCCTTGCGTTCTTCGGGGCTGGCGTCGCGGTGAATCAGACCGGTGAGCGCGAGCAGGGCCAAGCCCAGGCCGAGCAGTTTGCTGGTGTCGGCGCTTTCGCCAAACCAGATGAAGGCGGCCAGTAGAGGCAACACCAGCGACAGGCGTTGGGCGGCGTCGCTGCGCGCGATGCCGGCGCGGTCTACCGCAGCGGCCATGATCAGAAAGACGCTAGGCAGCAAGAGGCCGAGGGTCGCCAGCAGTGGCCAGTGTGGGCCTAGCTGTAACAGGGCGGCGGGTGCGGGTTTGAGCAGGTAGAGGGTCAGGCCGCTGGCCACCCCATAATTGACCAGCACCGACTGGGCAATCTGTAGCTGAAAACGGCGGGCCAGTTTAAGCAGAATGGATACGGCCACACTGGCGGCGATGGCACAGGCAAGCAGGATCATGGCGGGCTAAACAGTTGGATTGGCGCGGGGCAGGCAGCGAACGCTGCCAGAGAAAACCGGCTCTGCCTAGGCAGGGCCGGAGTGCAGGGATTATGCCGGCTTGATGACCAGCAAATCGCAGTCGGAGTTTTCCAGTACACGCTCGGCGGTGTTGCCGATCAGGGCGTTTTCTAGGCTGCCACGGGAGATAGCACCCATAATCAGCAGATCAACACCGTTGTCTTCCACGAAGCGCGGAATGGATTCTTCCGGCACGCCCTTGAGCAGGTGTTGCTGGTCGGGTTTGACTGGGTACTGGGCAAACAGCTCGGCAAAGGCTTCGCGGTGACGTTGTTCGGCGCTGGCCAAGTAGTCGTCGTAGGCCAGCACCAACTCGGCTTCCAGTACTAGCGTTTTCGGCAGCGGGTTGTAGCTGTGTACATAGTCGGTCTGCATGCCGCTTTGTTGCAGTTGCAGGCTGGCTTCGATCAAGCGGTGGTCAAGGGCGGCTGGCTTGTCGGCGGCGTGCACCGGATCAACGGCGACAGCTGCTTTCTGGCCTTTCCATTCGCCATCACGCACCAGCCACAGCGGGGCGGGGCAGCGGCGGATCAGCTGCCAGCTGGTGTTGTTGAACAGCAGGCGCTGCAGGGTGCCGTGGGTGGTGGCGTTGCGGAAAACGAGGTCGGGCTTGCTTTCGCTTACATGGGCAACAATTTCGTCATACAGCGGCTTGCCCCAGCGTACTTTGCAGGTGGCGGTGATGCCTGCGTCGCGCAGGGGTTTGGCCAGCTCTTCCAGCCACTCTAGGCGTTCGGCAAGCAGGGCGGTGCGGGCGCGCTGCTGGGCGGCACGGTCAGTGAAAAAACCGTCTTCCAGCGCCGAGTTATGGTCGCAAATCAGCAGCTCAACGGCAGCACCGGTACGCTGGGCCACTAGGCTGGCGCGTTGCAGGGAGGGTTGCTTGTCTTTGCTGGTGGGGTCGATCACCACAAGTAGGTTTTTTAGTTGCATGTGAACTCCTTAGGGCATGGCAGCCGTCGTGACAAGGCCGTGATTATGACGCAAAAGCATGACTAACGGGGTGGCTGGATCAAACTTTTGTATGAATGGCTTTTATCGCTGCGTGGTCAGTGCGGCTGGATGAAATACCAGCGGCCTTTAAAACGGACAAAGCGCGAGGTTTCGTGATGTTGGTGTAATTGCCCCGCTGTGTCCTGCCAGAGGGCAGTGAACTCGACGCTATGACTCGGCGGTCGAGCTTGGAGTGGGGCGTCGGCGTGAAGGGTCAGCCCCAGCCAGCGGCTGTTATGACTCCAAGCGGCGATGTGGTCCATGTCGAGGTCGGCCTGCTGGCTGGGGTGGGTGGTGTCGCGGATGTAGTCGATCAGGCCCAGCGCAAAGGCGCTATAGCGCGAGCGCATTAGCTCGACGGCACCGGGCGCTTTTTCACCCTGGTGATAGCGGCCGCAGCAGCTGGCCAGCAGTCGATCGGGTGAACAGGGACAGGGTGTGTCGGTCATGGTCTAGTTTCCACGCAAAATCTGCAGCGGACTGCTACGCAGTATGCTGCGGGTGCCGAGGCGACCGGCGGCCAGCACCAGCAGTGCACCGGCCAGCGGCAGCAGGGCGAGCCAAGGGTGCAGGTGCCATTCCAGTTTGAATACCCAGCGATAGAGCAACAGGCTACTCAGCTCGCAGGCCAGCCAGGCCAGCAGGCCGCTGGTGATGCCCAGCGTGGCAAACTCGTAGCGGCTGATCGCTTTGAGTAGCTGCCGGTCACTGCCCAGTGCGCGCAAAAGGGCACCCTGATGGATGCGGCTGGCCAGGGTGCTTTGGACGCCAGCCAGCAGTACGGCCAGCCCAGCGGCCAGTACAAACAGCAGGATAAATTCAACGGCCAAGGTCACCTGCTGCAGGATGCTGCGCAGCTGGTTAAGGATGGCGTCAATACGCAGAAGGCTGACCGCCGGAAATTGCTGGCTAAATTCACTCAGTACAGCTGTCTGCGTGGGCGGTAGGTAGAAGCTGGTGATAAAGCTATGCGGTAGGGCCGGCAGGTTGTGTGGGGCAAAGATGACAAAGAAGTTGGGCTGCATGCTGCCCCAGTCTACCGTGCGCAGGTTGTGTACGCGGCTGTGGATGATCTGCCCGCCAATGTTGAAGCTGACTTCGTCGCCAAGCAGCACGCCCAAACGATCGGCCAGTTCTTGTTCCATGGAGATCAGCACAGCAGGGTCGGTGGCATGTTCGTCCCACCACAGACCGTCGGCGAGGTCGTTGGCGTCGGGTAGGTTGTCACTCCACGTCAGGTTGAGGTCGCGCTGTACGGTGGGCAGGGCTTTGGAGTCGGGGGCGAGACGGTCGAGCACGGGTTCGCCATTGATGTGGGTGAGGCGGCCGGGTGTCATCGGATAAAAATTGGCCACGTTGGGGCTGTGTTGGTGTAGCCAGTTGCTGGCTGCCTGCTGCTCGTGGGGCATGATGTTGAAGGCAAAGTGGTTGGGGGCCTCCAGTGGCAACTGGGCCTGCCAGTTACCCAACAGTTCGCTGCGGAGTAGGGCGATCAGGGCCATGGCAAACAGAATCAGGGCAAAGGCCAGGCTCTGGCCGACGGCGAGCAAAGGATTTTGCAGCAGATGACCTAACCCCAGCCGCCAAGCTAAGCGCCGGCCAGCCAGTCTGTGTGCCAGCGTGCGGTAAGCAAAATACACCACAGCGCCCAGCAGCAGGCCAACCAACAGGCCGCCTGCCAGTAGGGTAGCGGTGAGTTGTGGGTCAAGGCTGAGCTGCCACATCAGCAGGCCCAGCGCTAGCAACGCCAAGAGGTAAACCAGCCAGGCCGCCATCGGCACCGGCTGTAGGTTGCGGCGCAGCACGCGCAGGGGCGGAATCTGTCCCAACCCGATTAGCGGCGGCAAGCCAAAACCTAGCAGGCTGACCATGCCGGTGAGCAGGGCGGTCAGGGCAGCGCTCCAGCCAGCGGCAGGAATGTGCGCGGGCAGCAGGTCGGCCAGCAGGCTAAACAGCAGCTGCTGTGCGAGCCAGCCCAGGGCAATGCCCAGCAGGCTAGCGCACAGGCCGATCAGTACCAGTTGCTGCAGAAAGAGTAACAAGGTGTGCCGGCGTGACAGGCCAAAACAGCGCAGCAGGGCGGCGTGGTCGTAGCGTTTGGCGGCAAAATTGCCGGCGGACAGGGCAACGCTGACGCTGGCCAGCAGGATGGCGGCCAAACTGGCCAGCCCTAAATACTGGCGAGCGCGCTCCAGTGCCTCATGCAGCGCGGGATTGCCTTCGGACAGGCTGTCGATTTTTTGTTGGGGTTGCAGCTGTTGCTCCAGCGATTGGCGATACGCGGCCAGTGCCGATTCGTCGCCGCGCCAGAGCTGGCGGTAGTGCACGCGGCTGCCCGGTTGGATGGCTTGGGTAGCTTCCAGATCAGCCAGATTGAACAGCGCTCTGGGGGTAAAGGCGGCAAAACCACCCGAACGGTCGGGCTCGTCGGTCAGAATGCGGGTAGCGCGCAGCTCGGCAAAGCCGACTTCGATCGTATCACCGGGTTGGATATGCAGCAGCTCGAACAGCTGGGCGTCGAGCCAAATTTCACCCGCTGCGGGGCGGCCACCGGTGATGACCTCGCCGTACAGTGCCATGCTAGAACCAAGCTGACCGCGCAGCGGATAGGCGTCATCTACTGCCTTGAGGCTGGCCAGCTGCATGCTGTCATCGTTGCCGATCATGCTGGTAAATTCGACGGTGTGGGCGGTGTCCAGCCCGAGTGCGCTGCCGGCTGCGATTTGCTCTGGCGTCGAGGCAATGCTACCGCTGATGACCAAATCCGCCGCTAAAAACTCGCTGGCGCGCAGTTGCATGGCCAAATGCAGGCGCTCGGCAAAGTGGGCAATGGTACTGCTGCTGCCCACGGCTATGAGCAGGGCAAAAAACAGGGTGTACAGCTCGGGCGAGCGCATTTCGCGCAGGCTCTGGTGCAGGGCCAGACGTAGCAGAAAAAACCACTGGCGCATCATCTGCGCTCCGTGATGTGACCGGCTTCCAGCCGGATGTGGCGGGCGCAGCGTTCGGCCAAGCGCTCGTCGTGGGTCACCAGCACCAGCGTGGTGCCCTGTTGGTAGTTGAGATCAAATAGCAGATCGGTGATGCGTTCGCCGGTCTGGCTGTCGAGGTTGCCGGTGGGTTCGTCGGCAAACAGGATTTTGGGTTCGGCGGCAAAGGCGCGGGCAATGGCGACCCGTTGCTGCTCGCCGCCCGACATCTGACGCGGATAATGGTGCATGCGCTGATCCAGCCCAACCTGCGTGAGCAGTGCTATGGCTTGCTGGCGGGCGTTTTTGCGGTTTTTCAGCTCCAGCGGTAGCATGACGTTTTCGAGGGCGTTCAGGCTGTCCAATAGCTGAAACGACTGAAATACAAAGCCCACTTGCTGTGCGCGCAGGCTGGCGCGCTGGTCTTCATTCAGGCTGTTGAGGCCGTGGCCCGCCAAAGTGACCTCGCCGCTGCTGGGTAGGTCCAGACCGGCCAGCAGCCCCAGCAGGGTGGATTTGCCGGAGCCGGAGCGCCCGATAATGGCCAAGCTGTCACCGGTCTTCAATGACAGGTCCAGCGGGTGCAAAATGGTCAGCGGCTGGCCGGCGACCAAAACGCTTTTACCAAGAGATTGGGCGTGTAAGACAGGTTCAGACATGGAGATTCCAATGAAAAATTGTGTACGCCTGTTGGCGGGCGTCTTGTTGTTTATGCTAGTGGCCGTTGCCCAAGCACACGCTCTGCTGGTGGTGGGCGACAGCATCAGTGCTGCATACGGACTGGATACCCGGCTGGGCTGGGTGGCGCTGTTGCAGCAACGACTGGACGAAAAGGGGCTATCTTATCAGGTTGTCAATGCTTCCATAAGCGGCGACACCACGGCCGGCGGGCGCAGCCGTCTGCCTGCGCTACTTGAGCAGCATCAGCCGGCGCTGGTGATTATCGAGCTGGGCGGCAACGACGGCTTGCGCGGGTTATCGTTGACCGCCATGCAGGACAATCTGGCAGCGATGATCGCCCAGGCGCAGGCACAGGGCGCGCGCGTGCTGCTCTTGGGTATGCGTATCCCGCCCAATTATGGCCCGCGCTACAGCGAGGGCTTTTATCAGGTTTACCAGCAGCTGGCGGCAGAACAGCCTGTGGCGCTGGTGGATTTCTTTCTGGAGGGCGTCGGTGGTGTGCCGGGCATGATCCAGAATGATGGCATTCACCCCACTGAAGCGGCGCAGCAACAGCTGCTGGACACCGCGTGGCCACTGATTGAGGCGCAGCTGCAATAGGCTGGATTAAGCACGCTCCCAGGCAAAGCTGAGCACATCTTTGATGCTGCGCATGCCGGTGGTATGCAGCAGTAGGCGGTCCAGACCCAGCGCAACGCCGCAGCAGTCGGGTAGGCCATGTTCAAGCGCAGACAGCAGCAGCAGGTCACAGGGGCGGCCGGTGCCGGCCAGTTCCTGCTCAAAACGCTGGCGTTGGATATTGGCATCCAGCAGCTCGTCGTAGCCGTTGGCCAGTTCCATACCGTTGAAAAACACTTCAAAACGCTGCGCCCAAGCGTGACCGTCGGCCTGTGCTGTGATTTTAGCCAGCGCAGCTTGGGAGGCGGGAAAATTGTCGATAAACACCAGCGTATCACGCGGCAACGCTGGCTCGATCTGATGGCTCATAATCACGTCCAGCCAACCATCGCGCTCCAGCTGCAGGTCGGCATTGGCTAGCTGGCGGCCTAATTGGGCGATTGTTTCGTCGTTGCAGGTGGCTACATCCAGCCCAGCAAACTGCTGCATGGCTTGGCGATAACTCAAAAACAGCACCGGTAACTGCGGGTAGCGGTTTTGCAGTGCCTGTTGCAGCAGCTGTGCCACTTCATCCATCAGCTGGCGTAATGACCAGCCCACGCGGTACCACTCCAGCATGCTAAATTCGGGGTTATGGCGGTTACCGGCTTCGCCTTGCCGAAAGACCTTACAAATCTGGTAAATATCGCCGCTGCCTGCGCACAGCAGGCGCTTCATGGCGTATTCGGGCGAGGTGTGCAGCCAGCGGTTGCTGTCGGCTTGCATGGGGGTGATGTTGGGATCGGCTACCGGCGCTTGGCCCAGCAGCGGGGTTTCCACTTCCAGTACATGGCGCTCGAAAAAAAAGCGGCGAATGCCTTGGTACAGCGTTTGCCGAGCCAGCAGCAGATCACGGCTGGCGCTGGGTTGCCAGGGCAGGTTCATACGTATTCCTGTGACGGCTGTGCTGCCGTTAGATGTGCGCAATACCGCCGGGCTGCACCACCCAGCGACAAGGGATGAGGTTGAATGGTGCAGGTTGCGTGGCGTTGCGCGCAATGACAGTGGCAGACTCAGGCGCGGCTGACGTACTCGCCGCTGCGGGTATCGATTTTGAGCTTTTCGCCTTCAACGATAAATAGCGGGACACGCACCACGGCACCGGTGCTGAGGGTGGCCGGCTTGGAGCCGCCCTGGGCTGTATCGCCCTTGAGACCGGGGTCGGTTTCAGTCACCTCCAGCTCGATGAAGTTGGGTGCGGTGACGCTGACCACGGCCTCGTTAAACATCATAACGGTGTACACGATTTGCTCTTTCAGCCACTTTTTGGTGTCGCCCAGCGCGCCTTCACCGGCAGCCAGCTGCTCAAAGGAGTCGTCGGTGGCCATGAAGTGCCAGAACTCGCCGTCGGTGTAGAGGTATTCCATGTCGCGTTCTTGGATGTCGGCGCTTTCTAGGGTTTCGCCGGACTTGAAGGTGCGCTCCCATACACGGTCGGTGCGGATGTTGCGCATCTTGACGCGGGTAAAGGCTTGGCCTTTGCCCGGTTTGACAAATTCGACATCAATCATGATGCAAGGCTCGCCTTCGACCAGCACACGCAGGCCGGGGCGAAATTCGTTGGTTGCATGAGTTGCCATTGTGCACTCCTGTGGTAATTGTCTGTATTAAGCGGGGCATTATACGCAAAGAGACGACAAAATATAGCATCTGCAGGGATTGTGCAGATGCTTGTTCATACCGGTCATCGCTGCAGCGTGTAGGGGGATTGAAGAATATCCCGATGACCACCGTGCTGCCTTGGCGGTGGTGGCGTAAAGCTTGCTAGAATGCCTGCTTTATTTTCGGCTGCCGCTGTCTGGCAGTCGGCACAGCGGAGGAAAAATCATGCTGATCAAGGCATTGCGTAACGGGCTGGGCATGTTGATTGTGTTTGCCAACTGGCTGACCTTGCCTAAAAAGGTGGTGCGTACAGCCGAACAGCAGCAGTGGGTGGATGAACAGGCCAGTGAATTGAAGTTGTACCAGTTCAATGCCTGCCCGTTTTGCGTCAAGGTGCGTCGCCACCTGCATTGGCTCAATGTGCCGGTTGCGCTGATTGAAGCCGGACAGGGCACAGCGGCGCGTGAAGAACTGCTAGAGCAGGGCGGCAAAAAGCAGGTGCCCTGCCTGCGTATCGAAGTGGACGGCGGCGTGCAGTGGTTGTACGAGTCGTCGGCGATTATTGAGTATCTGGACGGGCGCTTTGCGCCGCAGAATATGGCATCCTGAACGCGGAGGCTTGCACCATGATACGTATAGGTCACGGTTACGATGTGCACCGTTTTCAGGAGGGCGATCACATTACGTTAGGCGGCGTGCGTATTGCCCATGATCAGGCGTTTGTGGCCCATTCCGATGGCGATGTGCTGCTGCATGCTATCTGTGATGCGTTGCTGGGTGCGTTGGGCTTGGGTGATATTGGCCGTCATTTTCCCGACACTGATCCGCGCTTTAAGGGGGCGGATAGCCGCCAGTTATTGCGCGCCGTGATGAGCATGGCAGAGGCCCGTGGCTGGCGAGTGGTTAATCTGGACAGCACGGTTTTGGCCCAAGCGCCAAAACTGGCACCGCATATCGAAGCCATGCGTAGCGCGATTGCTCAGGTACTGCAGGTCAGCGAAGAGCAGGTCAATGTCAAGGCGACTACCACGGAAACCTTAGGGTTTGTCGGCCGCAAAGAAGGTATTGCAGCCCATGCTGTGGTGCTGCTGGAACACGAATGAGCGAATCCGAACTGCTAGGGCCAACGGCCTGGGGTGCGCCCTGCGGCCGTGCAGTGCTCAAGGCCAGCGCCGAAGATTTTCAGGTCAATGAAGTGCTGGATATTCCGCTGAGCGGCAGCGGCGAGCACCTGTGGCTGTGGCTGGAAAAGCGCGAGCTCAATACAGAAGAAGCAGTGCGCATCCTGTCGAAAGCATTGGGTGTTGCGCAGCGCCAGATTAGCTATGCCGGTCTTAAGGACCGCATGGCGTTGACCCGCCAGTGGATCAGCCTGCACCTGCCGGGACGCGAGCTGGATGTGACGGCTTTTTCGCATCCGCAGTTGCGAGTTTTGCAGGCGGTACGCCATAGCCGCAAACTGCAGCGTGGGGCACACAGTGCCAACGGTTTTGTGCTACAGCTCAGTCGTTTTAGCGGTGATGCCGCCGCGCTGGCGCAGCGCCTGCAACAGATTGCCGTGGCCGGCGTACCCAACTATTATGGCCCGCAGCGTTTTGGCCATGCTGGCCAGAATGTGTTGCAGGCACGGCATTATGCACAGCTCGCCCAATTGCCGGAACGGCGCAATCTGCGCTCGCGCCTGTTGTCCAGCGCGCGCAGCCTGCTGTTTAACCGCATACTGGCGCAGCGAGTGGCTGCCGGCAGTTGGAACCGTGCGGTGCCGGGTGATGCGCTGTCGTTTACCCAAAGCCGCAGCTTTTTTATGGCCGGTGATGCGGAGTGTGATGATCCACGGCTGGCTGAACTAGATTTGCATGCTACGGCAGCGCTGTGGGGCGCAGGGGAGTTGCCGGTGCAGGGTGAAACCCGTGCGCTGGAGCTTGCAGTAGCAGCAGGTGAGCCAGACCTGTGCCGCTGGCTGGAGCAAGCCGGGCTGCAGCAAGAGCGGCGTATTTTGCGTCTGCCGGTGCAAGCGCTGCGCTGGAGTTGGCCGCAGACCGACTGTCTGCAACTTGAATTTGTTTTACCAACCGGCTGCTTTGCCACTGCGGTGGTGCGCGAGCTGGTTGAATTGACGCCTGTGGAAGGGGCAGATCTGAATGCGAATCCTGATTGCCAATGATGACGGCGTGCATGCGCCCGGCCTTGCTGCCCTGCATGATGCGCTGTCCGCTTTTGCCGACTGTACCGTGGTGGCCCCGCAACAAGACCGCAGCGGTGCCAGTAGCTCGCTCACACTGGACCGTCCGCTGTATCCGCAGCAGCTGGATAACGGCTTTATCAGTGTCGACGGTACTCCCACTGATTGCGTGCACCTAGCGCTCAACGGCTATCTGCAGCAGCCCATGGATATGGTGGTGTCTGGCATCAATCTAGGTGCCAATCTGGGCGATGATGTGCTCTATTCCGGCACCGTGGCGGCCGCACTGGAAGGGCGTTTTCTGCAGCGTCCGGCGTTTGCCTTCTCGCTGGTGTCGCGTCACACCACCCATTTGCCGACGGCCAGCTGGTTTGCCCGCCAGTTTATTGAAGGCCAGCACAAGCTGAATCTGCCGCCGCACAGCGTACTTAACGTCAATATTCCCAATCTGCCGCTGGATGAAATTCGCGGTATCAAGCTGACCCGTTTGGGCCACCGCGCCCGCGCTGCGGCACCGGTCAAGAGCGTCAATCCGCGCGGCAAAGCGGGCTACTGGCTGGCGGCGGTGGGCCTTGAAGTGGATGGCGAGGAAGGCACCGACTTTCATGCCATCAAGCAGGGCTATGTTACGGTGACGCCGTTGCAGCTGGATCGCACCTTCCATGCGCGCTTGGACGATGTGCAGCACTGGGTGGAGGGCCTGCTGTGAACGGCCTGTTGCAAAGCGGCATCGGCATGACCTCGCAGCGTACCCGCGAGCGGCTGGTTCAGCGCCTACACGAAGAGGGTCTGACCAATATGCAGGTGCTGGAAGTGATCCGCAGCACTCCGCGCCACTTGTTTATCGACGAGGCGCTGGCGCACCGCGCCTATGAAGATACCGCCTTGCCGATTGGCCATAACCAAACCATTTCCCAGCCCTACACGGTGGGGCGTATGACTGAGCTGTTGCTGGCCGGCGGCCCTTTGGACAAGGTACTTGAAATCGGTACCGGCTGCGGTTATCAGACGGCTGTGCTGGCGCAGCTGGTGGAGCGGGTGTTTAGCGTTGAGCGCATTCAAGCACTGCAGGACCGCGCCAAGGAGCGCCTGCAACGGCTCAATATTCGCAACGTGGTGTACCGCTGGGCGGATGGTTGGACCGGCTGGAACGCGCTGGCCCCTTACAACGGTATTTTGGTTACTGCTGCAGCCCGCGAAATTCCGCAAGACTTGCTCGACCAGCTGGCTCCAGGCGGGCGCATGGTGATTCCGGTGGGCGAAGAGCAGGGCGAGCAGCACCTGTACCTGATAGAGCATACCCCGCATGGTTTTGTACGCCAGGTGCTGGACCCGGTGCGGTTTGTCCCCCTGCTCAGTGGAGCATTGCAGTGAAAAAACACCTGTTGCTGTACCTCAAGGGCATGGCCATGGGGGCGGCCGATGTAGTGCCCGGCGTATCCGGCGGCACCATTGCCTTTATTTCCGGTATTTACGAGCAGCTGCTAGAAGCCTTGGCGCGTATGCCCGAGGGTGTGCTGTTACTGCTCAAGGGCCGCGTGCGCGAGGCATGGGCGCTGGTGCATGCCAACTTTCTGTTGGTGCTGCTGGCCGGTATCCTCACCAGTATTCTTAGCTTTGCGCGTCTGATCACCTGGCTGATGGAGCATCAGACCATTGCGCTGTGGTCCTTCTTTTTTGGATTGATTCTAGTGTCTTGCGGGCTGGTCGGGCGCAGTATTCGCCGCTGGAATGCAGCTGCACTGATCGCGCTGGCACTGGGTGCGCTCAGCGCGTGGTGCATCACGGTGGCGGCACCGGTGCACTGGGGGCAGGATTACCTAAGCCTGTTTTTTGCCGGTGCCATTGCTATTTGCGCGATGATCTTACCGGGTGTTTCCGGCAGCTTTCTGCTGCTGCTGATGGGGCTGTATCACTTTGTTCTGGGGGCCGTGAAAAACCTAGAGCTGGGTGTCATGGCGGTGTTTGCGCTGGGCTGTGCCTTTGGTTTGCTGGCATTTTCCCGCGTGCTTAGGGCGGCGCTGGCGCGCTTTCATGATGTGACGCTGGCGCTGCTGACCGGCTTTATGGCCGGCTCACTGAACAAGGTTTGGCCTTGGAAGCAAACCCTGACGGTTTACACCAACAGCAAGGGTGAAGCGATTCCGTTGCAGCAGGCTAACCTGCTGCCTTGGGATTTCTCGGTAACCACTGGCCAAGATGCCCAGTTGCTGACGGCTATTCTGTTGGCCATGGCGGGATTTGGGCTGGTGCTGTTGCTGGACTATCTGGCCTCTCGCCATCGTGCGAGTGCTCAGGCGGCCAGCGCCGATTGCCAGTCTTGCAAATAGCTTCATAATATCGGCTCTGACATAACAGGAAGCGGGAAAACGGATGACTAAGGGTGCACTCTTTGCAAGGGCGGGGCGTTTTGGCTGTATGGCTGCGGGGCTGGCTCTGTTGCTGGCTGGCTGTACAGGCAGTGGTAACGCGCCGGTGGTGGACCGTCAGCACAACGCTCAGGGCAGTCGCACGGTGAGTGCGCGTCCGGTGACCTCGGGTAGCTACCGTGTACAGCCTAAGGACACTCTATACTCCATCGCATTTCGTCTGGGCCGTGACTGGAAAGAGCTGGCAGCCATCAACGGCATTGCCGCGCCCTATACCATTAAACCTGGGCAGGTGATTCAGCTATCGCGCAAGACCTCTACCAGGGCGGTGGCTACCAAGCCTGTTGCCAAACCGGTCAGCAAACCGGCCACACCGCCTGCCAGCAAGCCGGCGAGCAAACCGGCACCGACGCCCACCACGCCAGCCAGCAAACCGGCTGCCACGCAAAAGCCGACCGCGGTGCCTTCTACCGCTGGCAAGTGGCAGTGGCCGGCTGAGGGCGCAGTGATCAGTCGCTTTTCATCCGGTTCCTCACTGAACAAGGGCATTGATATTGCCGGCCGCCTCGGCCAGCCGGTGCGTGCATCGAGCAAGGGCACCGTGGTCTATGCCGGCGGCGACCTACGCGGCTACGGTGAAATGGTCATCATTAACCATGACGATACCTACATCAGTGCGTACGGACACAACCGCCGGTTGCTGGTCAATGAAGGCCAGCAGGTGAGTGCTGGACAGCAGATCGCCGAGATGGGCTCGACGGGCACCGATCAGGTCAAACTGCACTTTGAAATCCGCCGCCAGGGCAGTCCGGTAGACCCCTTGCAGTATTTGCCCAAACGGTAAATAATCCGGCCCCAGTACACCCAGCAGGGATGCTTTGCATCCCGCACTCTACGTCAGGGAGGACGTCGCCATGCCAGCTTCAGCTGCTGCGTTGCATCATTATCCAACACATGTTTTTTCATCATCGGTATGGCTGATAGCGGACCAAGTCTTTGCGCTGCGCGAAGACAGCCCCCGCTACAGCTGCGGCGCTGTGCGCCTGCCGCTGCTCGGGCGTGAGCAAGAGCAGGCCTATGCCCGTCGCGTTCAGGCAGGGGATGGGCAGGCGCGCACGGCCATGATTCTGCATAATCTGGGGCTGGTTATCAGCATCGCTAAAAAGTACCGGCGCAGCGGTGCCCTGCATGCTGAGTTGGTGGCAGCCGGTAATCTGGCGCTGATCCGTGCGGTCGAAAAATTCGATCCAGCGTTTGACCGCCGTTTTTCAACCTATGCCACCTGGTGGATACGCGCCGCCATGGAGCAAGTGCTTGAGCAGCAGGTGTCGGTGGTGGCGCGTCCTAGGAAGCTGGTGTTGCAGCAGCGGCGTGAACAGCGCCTTGCGGCGCGCCGACAACAGATACAGGACCTGCCAGAGAGTATGCAAGCGTTCAGTCCGCGCGCAGACTACAGTGGCGAGCTGGATGGTTTGACGCCCGCGCTGGATGAGCACATCTGCCATCTGTCTCCCTGCCATGAGCTGGCCCGCCAACGGCTACAGGAAAAAATTGAACACTGGATAGGTTGCCTGCCACAGATGCAGTCACAGGTGTTGGTACTGTGCTTTGGGCTGGAGGGCGAGGAGAAACACAGCTTGCCGGCCTGCGGCGCGCGGCTGGGGATGAGTCGCCAGCAGGTCATACAGCTGCGCAATCGCGCGTTGACCGCGCTACGCACGGCGCTGGATCGGCATGGCCTAGACCGCAACACGGTGCTGGGTGATGAGGATTAGCAGAATTGGATGGGGCTGACGGGCTTGGCTCCAGCGGTTGCTAACAGGTGCGAACGCTGCGCATGTGGCTGTTAGCCTGTGCTGATGCCCTGTATGCGATGCGGGTTTTACGTTGTAACCTGTTGAAAAGCAAACCAATACGCGGGTGGTTAAAAAACAGCCAAGTCGGTGGCACACACGGTGGTCTGTGGCGTAGCGCAATCTGCTTCCAGCTTGTCTACAGGGTTGTCCACAGCCTGTGTGGATAGCTCAAACAAGGACAGCTTTTGCGCGCGCTAACCACATCCGGCTTGAGTAATCAGTCGTTTGCCTATAAAATCCGCGAGTCATTTTATATCGGGACATTGCCTTATCGAGATAGGCAGGGTTTCGGGACAAGTAAAACAAGGCGTTACAGTTGCAAGCCTGCTCACGCGACCGCTCTATAGACTGTAACGAATTTGGCGAAAGCCACATCCTGAGAGGAATCTTCAAACGAGATATGAGACAAGACAGACGTTCAGCCCCTAAGGCACCGATTAATGAAAATATTACCGCCCGTGAAATTCGCCTGATTGGCGCAGACGGAGAACAAGTCGGGATCGTCTCGATTGACGAAGCATTGGCCGCTGCCGAAGAGGCCAAGCTGGATCTGGTTGAGATTTCTCCGGATGCGCAACCTCCGGTCTGCCGCATCATGGACTACGGCAAGCACCTGTTTGAAAAGAAAAAACAGCAGGCGCAAGCACGCAAAAACCAGAAGCAGATCCAAGTGAAAGAAGTTAAGTTTCGGCCAGGGACGGACGTAGGGGATTATCAGGTAAAACTACGCAACCTGATACGTTTCCTAGAAGAAGGGGACAAAGCCAAGGTGACCTTGCGTTTCCGCGGCCGCGAGATGGCCCACCAGGAGCTGGGTATGGAGTTGCTCAAACAGGTTGAAAACGACCTGGTTGAATACGGTACCGTAGAACAGCATCCTAAGATGGAAGGACGCCAGCTGATCATGGTCATCGCCCCCAAAAAGAAAAAGTAACCCCAACCGGCTGCTTGCAGCCCGGGCGTTGACAGGCCCCAAGGTTACTGTTGTTTATACCTTTGAATGCGGAGTTCAAACATGTCAAAAATGAAAACCAAAAGCGGTGCGAAGAAGCGCTTTAAGGCTACGGCCAACGGCTTCAAGCACAAGCACGCTTTCAAGAGCCACATCCTGACCAAAATGACCACCAAGCGTAAGCGTCAGCTGCGCGGTTGCAGCCAGGTGCATCCTTCCGATGTCGCCAACGTTGAACGCATGTTGCGTGTTCGTTAATCCAGGTCGAGGAGAATAGAGAATGGCTCGAGTAAAACGTGGTGTACAGGCACGCGCCCGTCACAAAAAAGTTCTAAAGCTGGCTAAAGGTTACTACGGCGCGCGTTCACGCGTATTCCGCGTAGCTAAACAGGCCGTGATCAAGGCCGGTCAGTATGCCTACCGTGACCGTCGTCAGCGTAAGCGTCAATTCCGCGCTCTGTGGATTGCTCGCATCAACGCTGGTGCCCGCATCAACGGTCTGTCCTACAGCCGTTTCATTGCAGGTCTGAAAAAGGCTTCCATTGAAATCGACCGTAAGGTACTGGCTGATCTGGCAGTAAACGAAAAAGCAGCTTTTGCCGCTATTGTTGAGAAAGCCAAAGCCTCCTTGGTTTAAGGTCTTTCCAGCTCTATCGCTGAATTGCTTGATAAGGGAAGGGCCATGGCTCTTCCCTTATTTTGTTTTAGCTCTCTTCATTTCTCAATCGTACGTATCGCAGACGGAGTAAATGAGGACAGCGCGGAATGTGGTGTCCACGTGGAGTATGGGTGGAGCAAACCTTGCAACGCCAGGGATGGCGTTGCTGGAGCCTACAGGGATGTACTTGCGGCGTGTTTGCGTAACCCATACTCCACGTGGGTCCGTCTCTACCAAAGCACAATCAGAGCTGCTTGCAAAGAACATCACAGAGCGCTTTGCAAGCATCTCCACCGGAGTCAAGGTTAAATGGAAAATCTCGATCAACAGGTCAGCCAAGCAGTGGCAGCCATTGCAGCAACCGACAATGTACAGGCGCTGGAACAGCTGCGTGTGCAGTTTCTGGGCAAGAAGGGCGAGTTTACCCTGCTGATGAAGCAGCTCGGTGGCCTGTCTGCCGAAGAGCGTCCGAAAGCTGGCGCTGTCATTAATGCCGCCAAGGAGCAGGTACAAGCCGCACTCAACGAACGCAAACAGCTGCTGGAGCAAACGGCACTGAATGAAAAGCTGGCAGCCGAAACCCTGGACGTAACCCTGCCAGGCCGCGGCCAGCAGTCCGGCGGCCTGCATCCGGTCACCCGCACCATGGAGCGCATCGAGCAGTTCTTTGCCCATATCGGCTATGACGTAGCCGAAGGCCCCGAGGTTGAGGACGACTATCACAACTTCGAGGCGCTGAACATTCCCGATCATCACCCGGCACGGGCGATGCACGATACCTTCTACTTCAACGCCAACATGCTGCTGCGTACCCATACCTCACCGGTGCAGGTGCGCACCATGGAAAACCAGCAGCCGCCGATCCGCATTGTTTGCCCGGGCCGAGTCTATCGCTGCGATTCTGATATCACCCACTCGCCGATGTTCCATCAGGTCGAAGGCTTGCTGATTGACGAAGACGTCAACTTTGCAGACCTCAAGGGCACCATCGAAGAGTTCCTGCGCGTGTTCTTTGAAAAAGACTTGGCGGTACGCTTTCGTCCGTCGTTTTTTCCCTTTACCGAGCCTTCTGCCGAGGTCGACATGCAGTGTGTAATGTGCAACGGCGACGGCTGCCGCGTGTGCAAACAAACCGGCTGGCTGGAAGTAATGGGCTGCGGCATGGTGCACCCCAATGTGCTGAAAATGTCCGGCATTGACACCGAAAAATATCGGGGCTTTGCCTTTGGCATGGGGGTTGAACGGCTGGCCATGCTGCGCTATGGGGTCAACGATTTGCGCCTGTTCTTCGACAATGACCTGCGCTTTCTGGCGCAATTTCGTTAATTCTGACTTGAGGAGAACAGCATGAAATTCAGTGAACAATGGTTGCGCACTCTAGTTAATCCGCAAGTTGGCCGTGACGAACTGGTGGCCCGGCTATCCATGGCCGGTCTGGAAGTGGATGCAGTGGAGCCGGTGGCTGGCGAGTTTTCCGGTGTGGTGGTCGGCGAGGTACTGGAGTGCGGCCAGCACCCAAATGCCGACAAGCTCAGCCTGTGCGTGGTTAGCGATGGTGAGCAGCAGGTCAATGTGGTCTGTGGTGCACCCAATGCCCGTGCCGGCCTGAAAGTGGCCTTTGCCAAAGTGGGCGCTGTATTGCCAGGCGATTTCAAAATCAAGAAAGCCAAGCTGCGTGGTGTCGAATCCTTCGGCATGCTGTGTTCAGATGCAGAACTAAAAATCAGCGAGGATCACAACGGCATTATCGAGCTGCCGGCGGATGCGCCGGTGGGCCAGTGCCTGCGCGAATATCTGGATCTTGATGATGTCAGCATCGAGGTTGATCTGACCCCCAACCGCGGTGACTGTCTGTCACTGACTGGCCTGGCACGTGAAGTGGGTGCTTTGTACAGCACAGAGGTCAGTTACCCGCAAATTAAAGAGATTTCCGCCAGTCACGAGCAGGTGTTGCCGGTTGAGCTGCTGGCTCCCTCCGCTTGCCCGCGCTATGTAGGTCGCGTAATTCGTAATATTGACCTGACTCGCCCAACGCCCGACTGGATGAAAACCCGCCTTGAGCGTAGCGGTGTGCGCAGCATCGACCCTGCAGTGGATGTGACCAACTATGTGATGCTGGAATTGGGGCAGCCGATGCATGCCTTCGATTTGGCGCAGATTCGCGGTGGTATCCGCGTACGCATGGCGCAGGCGGGCGAGCCGCTGACCTTGCTGGATGGGCAGGAAGTCAAGCTCAACAGCGATACGCTGGTGATTGCCGACCACGAACGGGCGCTGGCCATTGCCGGCGTGATGGGTGGTGAAGATAGCGGCGTGGATACCGCCAGCACTAAAGACCTGTTTCTGGAAAGTGCCTTTTTTGCCCCCATCGCCGTGGCCGGCAAGGCACGCAGTTATGGGCTGCATACTGATGCTTCGCACCGTTTTGAGCGCGGTGTGGACTATGATCTGGCCGCACGCGCCATGCAGCGCGCCACCGAACTGTTGCTGGAAATTGTCGGCGGTGAGGCCGGGCCATTGATTGATGCCCGCGATGACAGCGCCATGCCGCAAACACAGCAGGTCAAGTTGCGTGCCGAGCGGGTCAACAGCATGTTTGGTCTTGAGCTGACCGATAACGAAATTGAAAGCCTGCTGCTGCCGCTGGGGCTTGAGCTCAAAGCCGAAGGAGCAGGGCAGTGGCAGGTTGACGTACCCAGTCACCGCTTTGACATCAGCATCGAGGAAGACCTGATCGAGGAAGCCGGTCGTCTGTACAACTACGACCGCCTGCCCGTGCGCTATCCGGCGGCACGTCTGGCGCCACAAAAGAAGACCGAAGCCCGTGCCGAATTACCGCTGCTGCGCCGCCTGCTGGTGGCGCGTGGTTATCAGGAAGCGGTGACCTACAGCTTTATCGACGAAGATAGCTATGTGCTGTTCAGCCAGCAGCCGCCGCTGAAATTGGCCAATCCGATTTCTGCTGATCTGTCCTGCATGCGCTCATCTTTGTTGCCGGGTCTGCTCAAGGCGCTGGCACATAACTTGAACCGCCAGCAAACCCGTGTACGCCTGTTCGAAAGCGGTTTGCGCTTTGTTGGCCAGTTGGACAATTTAAAGCAGGAACCGATGCTGGCGGGTGTTATCACCGGCTTGCGCCTGCCCGAAGGCTGGGCCAATGGCAAGGACAAGGTTGATTTTTACGACCTGAAAGCCGATGTCGAAGCTGTGCTGGCTGCGGCCGGCAGTCTGGATGCCTTCAGCTTTAAGCCGGCACAAAAAGATGGCTTTCACCCCGGCCAGTGTGCTGCTATTGAACGTGATGGTCAGGTAATTGGCCATCTGGGCACTTTGCATCCGCAAACCGCTAGCGAGCTGGATATCGACCAGAATGTACAGATGTTTGAGCTGGAATTGGAAGCCATCCAGCTGGGCAAACTACCTGCGTTCCAAGAGCTGTCGCGTTTCCCAGAAGTACGCAGGGACTTTGCGTTGGTTGTGGATGCTGCCGTGCCAGCAGCCGAGATTACCGGTTGCATGCGCGAGCACGCCGGAGATTGGTTGAATGATGTGCGCCTGTTTGATGTGTATCAGGGCCAAGGGATTGAGCCAGATCGCAAAAGCCTTGCGCTAGGCTTGACCTGGCAGCATCCATCACGCACTCTTACGGACGATGAAATCAACGCTAACGTTGAGCAGATGCTGCAAGCCTTACAAACTAGCTTCGGGGCAACCCTAAGGACGTGATGCATGAGCGCGTTAACCAAGGCAGATATGGCCGAAAACTTATTTTTCGAGCTGGGCCTCAACAAGCGGGAAGCCAAAGAACTGGTGGACCTGTTTTTTGAAGAAATTCGTGCGTCTCTGGAAAATAACGAGCCTGTCAAAATCTCCGGATTTGGCAACTTTGAGTTGCGTGACAAGCGCCAGCGTCCCGGCCGCAATCCTAAAACCGGCGAGGAAGTTCCTATTAGCGCCAGGCGTGTGGTGACTTTCCGTCCAGGACAAAAACTGAGGGAGCGCGTCGAAAGCCATGCTGGAAGCCAGCCATAATAACGAATTGCCGCCGATTCCCGGCAAACGCTATTTCACCATTGGTGAAGTCAGTGAGCTGTGTGGTGTCAAGCCGCACGTGCTGCGCTATTGGGAGCAAGAGTTCGAGCAGCTGACTCCGGTCAAACGACGCGGCAACCGGCGTTACTACCAGCACCATGACGTTTTGATGATTCGCCAGATCCGCAGCCTGCTGTATGATCAGGGCTTTACCATTGGCGGTGCCCGCCAGCGGTTGAGCAATGAACAGAACGGCGAGGAAAGCACCCGTTACAAGTTGGTGATCCGCCAGATGATCACCGAACTGGAGGACGTGCTTAGGCTGCTCAAGGCGTGAGAGCAGCCCGTCTGCTGGTGCAGGTGATTGCTTGGCAGACGTATCCTAACCCCGAGTCGGTCACGAATAGGATGAACTGATGTCATCTGCCTTTATTGTTGCCTTGGTGGTTGTCGGGATTTTTGCCCTAATTATTCTGGGTTATCTGAACAATCAGTACGAGAAAAAAAAGCTAGAACAGGCGCGCCGCCGCTCGGCGTTGGTTGACCGCCAGATGCGTTTGGCCACCCTCTCCGAAGGCTTGCCGCCCCAGTACCTGACCGCCACGATCAAGCAGGGTTTGCACGAGCTTGAGCTTGGCTTCATTAATGAGCTGCTCAAGCTCGACGACAGCCAGATCAAACTACAGGCGCGCGGCGAAGAACTGCGAGAGCGCATTTCGCTAGGCACGGCTTATCAGCTGCCCGGCGAAAAGTTGAGCCTGCATTCGGAGGAGCAAGTTAAAGAAATTCGTTTTCAGCTTGAGAGCCTGCATGCCCAGCTGAAACGCGCGATCCAAGACGGCGCAGTGCCGGTTAACACGGGCCGTCAGTGGTTGGCCCATCTGCAGGAACAGTTAATCAACCTGTATCTGGACTTTTTTCATGCATCGGGCCAGAACCATCTGCAGCGTGGTCAGGCCCGTCAGGCTAGGCTGGTGTTCGAGCGTGCGGTAGGGCTGATCAAACGCCAGAAAAACCTGCAGCCGTTTACCGAGCGCCTACAGGTATTCGATACGCTACTGCAAAAAACCAATGCCATCGTGATGGCGCATGACCAAAGCGCGGCCAGTCAGGCCAGTGAGCTGTCGGCTTCCATGGCCGAGGCGGAAGACGACGATCTGTGGAAGAAAAAACAGATGTACGATTAGTCGTTCTAAGCATGTACGTTGTTTTGCTTTCAGTCATAAATTGGTGGGTCGTTTTTTTGGCGTAAAAAATGCATAATGCTGACTCAAGATGACTATGGAGTCCCGTTATGGAAAAAGAATCGCGTAAGGTTCGCGAATTTCGACGCCGCGAGCAGGAAATTCTCGATACCGCTCTGCAGCTATTTTTAGAGCGGGGCGAGGACAGCGTTACGGTGGAAATGATTGCCGATGCAGTGGGTATTGGCAAAGGCACCATCTACAAACACTTCAAATCCAAAACCGAAATTTATTTGCGCCTGATGCTCGATTACGAGCGTGAGCTCAATCAGTTGTTTCATTCCGATAGCGTGGCTAAAGACAAAGATGCTTTGTCACGCGCCTATTTTGCCTTTCGTATGGGCGACCCCGAGCGTTACCGACTGTTTGACCGGCTGGAAGAGCGCATCGTTAAAGGCAACCAAGCGCCGGAAATGGTCGAGCAGCTGCACAGCATTCGTGCCTCGAATTTCGAGCGTCTGACCCGCCTTATTGAAGACCGAATCAATGAAGGCAAGCTGGAAGACGTCCCCCCATATTTTCATTATTGCGCCGCTTGGGCACTGGTACATGGCGCGGTGGCGCTGTATCACTCGCCGTTTTGGAACACCGTCTTGGAAGACCAAGAAGGTTTTTTCCAGTTCCTGATGGACCTTGGTGTGCGCATGGGTAACCGTAGGCGGCGTGAAGATATGGGCAAGGAACCCTTAAAATAAGCGCTAACAGCAGGGGCTGGCCTGCAAATTGCTATCCAATCCTTGCGTCCCAATTCTGACACCGTCGGAGGTAACCATGCCTGTGTTAGTGCTGTTGTTGTTAATGCTGACAGGCTGCATGAAAACCAGCGATCTGGCCTATGAAAGCCGCTATCAGTTGGCCGATGCCGGTTTGCTGAGCCATCATCGTATCGAGCGCGCCAACAATATACGTATCGAACGCGATGCGCTGCTGTATATCGTACAGAGCCATTTTCCGCCGGTAGACCGCGAGCCCTATGATGTTGAACCCAACGCTCTAGCGCTGGAAACCTACAAGGCGTTTGTTGAATACTTTCCGCGCATGCGCCGCTCGGCAGTGCCGCTAGGGTTGGATGAAGCCTTTGCCGGTGCTCAGCAGGAACAGGCCGACTATCTGCTTTACCTGCGCTTGGCCCAAGCCGAGGACCGTATGTTAGTAGACCAGACCGTGATCCAACTGATGCTTTATGATCCGGTGCGCCGTCGGTTGGTGGACAATGCCCATATTCCAATCCGTTCAGGGCTTTTGCGCTCAATCAATAATCGTCCAGAAGATTTTTTGCGCCGGCCGATGCACGATTACGCACGGCGTTTGCAGGGATTGGGCCGCTGATGGCGGTGGCTGTCAGCTTACAAACGCTTGCCGCACAGGCAAGTACGGCCGGCAATGCGACGGGGGACTGGAACCCGCCTGACTGTGGCGCGCTGGATTTGCGCATCAGCCGTGATGGTGTCTGGCATTATCAAGGCAGCCCTATCGAGCGCGAGGCGCTGGTCAGGCTGTTTGCCGGCATTTTGCGGTTGGAGCGGGGTGGTTATTATCTGGTCTCACCGGTGGAAAAGTTTTCCATCGAAGTTGAATTATTGCCCTTTGTCAGCCAAACGCTTGAAATTCGTGGCCAAGGCCACCATCAAGAGGTTGTTCTGCTTACCAATACAGGCGAGCAGCTGACACTGGATGCGCAGCACCCGCTGCAGTTTGTAGATGCGGGTAACGGCGAGCAGCTGCCCTGTGTGCTACTGGGGCGTGGCTTGCGGGCTTTACTGCAGCGCAGCCACTATTACCAGCTGGTTGACTGGGCGCTGGAGCAGGCCGGCGGCGACCAACATCCTCCTGTCATCTACAGCAGAGGCAAGGCGTTTGCCCTGCATCCCGAATCCGATCCGTCATAAGGCGGGGCGCAGCAAGCACCCCGAACAGTTCTATTTCATGAGTTACGCATTATCCATCCGCGGGCTGGAAAAAAACTATGCCAACGGCTTCAAGGCGCTCAAGGGCATTGACCTGGATGTGCGCGAGGGTGATTTTTTCGCGCTGCTGGGTCCGAACGGGGCTGGCAAGTCCACCACCATTGGTATTTTGTCTACGCTGGTCAACAAGAGCGCGGGCAAGGTTGAGGTTTTTGGGCATGACCTAGATAGCGAACCCTTGTCGCTTAAACGCTGTATTGGCGTGGTGCCGCAAGAGTTCAACTTCAACCAGTTTGAGCTGGCCATAAACATCCTGCTGGTGCAGGCCGGTTATTACGGCATTCGCCGCGCCGAAGCGCAGCAGCGGGCTGAACAGTTGCTGCGCCAGCTGGATCTGTGGGACAAGCGCCATACGCAGTCGCGCATGTTGTCTGGCGGCATGAAGCGGCGGCTGATGATTGCCCGCGCGCTGATGCACCGTCCGCGCTTGTTGATCCTTGACGAGCCGACAGCCGGTGTGGACATCGAGATGCGCCGCTCAATGTGGGAATACCTGACGCAACTGAATGCCGAAGGTACCACCATCATTCTGACCACTCACTATCTGGAAGAGGCCGAGCAGCTGTGCCGCAACATCGCCATCATCGACCATGGCCAGATTGTTGAAAATACCAGCATGCGCGCCTTGTTGACCACGCTGCAGGTGGAAACCTTCATTCTTGACCTCACGCGCACGCTGGACCGGTTGCCGGACCTGCAGGGCTATGAATTTAGCCAGATTGACGAATGTACACTGGAGGTGCGGGTGGACAAGGCCGTCGGGCTGACCAGCCTGTTTGCCCAGTTGCACGGGCAAGGCATCGAGGTGGTCAGTATGCGCAATAAAGCCAACCGGCTAGAAGAGCTGTTTGTCTCTCTGGTGGAAAAAAACCTGCAGGGAGAAAAAGGCGATGCATAGCGAATTTAAGTCTAATCTGGTCGCGCTGTACACCATTGCATGGCGCGAAGGGCGGCGCTTTTTGCGTATCTGGCCGCAAACCTTGCTGCCGCCAGCGATTACCATGGTGTTGTACTTTGTCATCTTTGGCAACCTGATTGGCAGTCGCATTGGCGAAATGGGCGGTTTCAGCTATATGCAGTACATCGTGCCTGGCTTGATCATGATGTCGGTGATTACCAATGCCTATAGCAACGTAGTGTCGAGCTTTTTCAGTGCCAAGTTTCAGCGCTCGATTGAAGAACTGCTGGTGTCGCCGGTGTCGCCACACACCATACTGGTTGGCTTTATGCTGGGCGGGGTGATGCGTGGCTTGTTGGTGGCGTTGATTGTATCGCTGCTGTCGCTGTTTTTTACCGAGTTGTCGGTGCGCCACTTGGGTATTACCGTGCTGGTGATTACGTTGACAGCAGTGGTGTTTTCGCTGGGCGGCTTTATCAATGCCGTGTATGCCCGCAGCTTTGATGACATCTCCATCATTCCGGCTTTTGTGCTGACGCCTTTGACCTATTTGGGTGGGGTGTTTTACTCGATTAATCTGCTGAGCGAATTTTGGCAACAGGTATCGCTGGTGAATCCGGTGCTGCACATGGTCAATGCGTTTCGTTACGGAATCTTGGGGGTTTCCGATATTTCTCCGCAAACGGCCATTATTTTCATGGGGGTGACGGCAGTGGCGCTGTATGTATTCAGTGTGCGGCTGCTGAAAAGCGGGCGGGGGATGCGCCAGTAAGCGGCGCTGCGGATAAATTGTCCCGCGTGCTGGCGTGAACTCTGCTAGACTACGCGCCTAGAAATTTGGAGGCTGTCATGGCAAAAAACCGTTCGCGCCGTTTGCGCAAAAAGCTCTGTGTTGACGAATTCCAGGAACTGGGTTTTGAAGTGCAGGTTGTTTATCCAGAAACCCTGTCTGACGAAGCAATTGAAGACTTTTTTTCCGACTTTGTAGTAGAAGCCATTGAGCGTAACGGTCTGGGTCTACTGGGCGGTCCTGATTACGCGCTGGTGTGCCTAGGCAAGCGCGGCTCGGTCAGTGCTGAACAGCGTGCTGCGGTTGAGTCTTGGCTCAAGGGCCGTAGCGAGCCGAGCAGTGTCGAAGTCAGCCCGCTGCAGGATGCCTGGTACCCTGAAACACCCATCCGTCAGGGTTAAGCGACTGCTTTATAAAAAACGGGACGCAGCGCGTCCCGTTTTTTATGGCGGATTGCCGATAACCGGTCTTATTAATTTTCAGCAGGCACCGATGCGGGCCTCCGCATTGCCGCCGTTCAAGGGAAACAGCTTGAGTGATCTAGAAAAGGCGCTGGTGATTGCTGCGTTAGCCCATGCCGGCCAGCGAGATAAGGGCGGTGCGCCCTATGTGCTGCATCCGCTGCGGATGATGCTGAAACTGGATACGGATGCAGAACGCCAGGTGGCCCTGTTGCATGATGTGCTGGAAGATACAGGGGTGAGCATGCTGGATTTGCAGGAGGCCGGATTTTCGGCTGATGTGCTGGAAGCTGTGCAATGCTTGAGCCGCCAGTCGGGTGAAAGCCGTATGCAAGCCGCGCAGCGGGCTGCAACGCATCCGTTGGCGCTTAGGGTTAAGCTGGCTGACAATGCGGATAACCTGAATGTAAAACGTATTCCCGAGCCGGACGAGAATGATCTGGCCAGACTCAAAGAATATCGCGCCGTGCGACGCTTTTTGCTGCGGGCAGCTGCCGAAGAAAAGCAGCAAAACGAACTTTAAGTGGCAATAATGCAATAAAAAAGGGCCGAGATACATGCGTATCCGGCCCTTTTTGTTTGATGCTGACTTACATGCCTTTTAGGTCAATCAGGCGCTGTTTGACGCGGGTGCTGAGCTTTTCGAAGTCGCTGTTCAGCAGGCTGTGTGCTTCGTCCGTTTTGCCGGCCTGGGTCAGACTGATAACGCTGGACGCAGTAAAGTGGAACATTTTGTGCTGGGCTTTGAGATCAACAAATGCGGCATATTTGCCCAGGCTGGCTTCGCCATCGCTGTAGATCCATTTGCCCAGCTCGCAGCTCTTGTCGCAGGCTACATCGCTGGCGGTGAATGCTTCTGTCGAGCGGCCTTCGACGAAGGAGTCCAAGCGTATTTTCCAGTTTTCGTGCGCGGCAATGGAAATATCAATATCAAGATTGCGGGTAGCCTTGGCCAGTGCTGCCTTGGCCGTTTTTTCATCTTCGCCGTTCGAGCTGTCTTTGGATTTGAAAAAGTCAAAAAAACCCATGTGTTCTTCCTTATAAGTTAGCCAAGGTTATGGATTTGCTTTGCAAAATCCACTCTGTATTGCTCCCGGCTTGGGCTGTTCTATGTGCGCAACCGACTACGGTGGGAGTAGGACGCAGGCATTATAGGTAGAGGCTGGGCCTTCCGCCATGATACGACAATGAAACTGGCGTCAAAAATATGCTCTTTTGATCTGGGACAGCATTTGTAAACACGATATTTATCAAATAATTATATAAATACATTAAGCGAGTGTTCGTTATGGCGGGTAATGAGAACGCCTATCTGCAGATATTTGTCAGCGAGTTTTGGGGCTGCCTTTCGACCGTGCCGAGTGTGTTGTGACAAGGGCGCTGTTTTGTGCACCCTTGAACAGCTGGCGATGATTGATGGGCAGGCAGCAGGCACGCTGCAACATGGCGTGCTGTTTTGCTAGACTATGCGGCTTTACGTTTCCTGATTATGGATGCCTGTCATGACCCAAGTTGTTCGTACCCGCGTTGCGCCTTCACCCACTGGCGATCCCCATGTTGGCACCGCCTATATTGCACTGTTCAACATGTGCTTTGCCCGCCAGCACGGCGGCCAGTTTATCCTGCGCATCGAGGATACCGACCAGCTGCGCTCCAGCCGCGAGTCCGAACAGCAGATTTTTGATGCCCTGCGCTGGCTCGGCATCGAGTGGGACGAAGGCCCGGATGTCGGCGGCCCGCACGGCCCTTATCGGCAGTCCGAGCGCAGCGAGATCTACCAGAAATACGCCAACCAGCTGGTCGAAAAAGACCACGCCTTCCATTGTTTCTGTACGCCAGAGCGGCTGGACGCCGTGCGTGCCGAGCAAATGGCCAACAAACAAACACCGCGTTATGACGGACACTGCGCCCATCTGGACAAGGCCGAAGCACAGGCGCGGGTGGATGCCGGCGAATCCCATGTGATCCGCATGCGCGTACCCGCTGAGGGCGTTTGTGTGGTTAAAGACATGCTGCGCGGCGATGTGGAAATCGGCTGGGACCGCATGGACGAACAGGTACTGATGAAAGCCGACGGTCTGCCAACCTACTTTCTCGCCAACGTGGTCGATGACCACCTGATGGGCATCACCCATGTGCTGCGCGGCGAAGAATGGCTGTCCTCGGCACCCAAGCTGATCAAACTGTATGAGGACTTTGGCTGGGAGCAGCCCGAGCTGTGCTACATGCCGCTGCTGCGCAACCCGGACAAGAGCAAGCTGTCCAAACGCAAAAACCCGACCTCGATTACCTTTTACGAGCGCATGGGCTACCTGCCCGAAGCCATGCTCAACTACCTAGGTCGCATGGGCTGGTCGATGCCAGACGAGCGCGAAAAATTCTCGCTGGCGGAGATGATCGAACATTTCGATATCAACCGTGTCTCGCTGGGCGGACCGATTTTTGACGTGGAAAAACTGTCTTGGCTTAACGGCCAGTGGCTGCGTGAGCTGCCGCTGGAAGAGTTTGCCAGCCGTGTACAAAAATGGGCGTTCAACCCGGATTACCTGATGCAGATCGCCCCGCATGTGCAGGGGCGGGTAGAGAACTTCAGCCAGATTGCGCCGCTGGCGGCGTTTTTCTTCTCCGGCACGGTACAGGTCACGCCCGAAGCGCTGGCGCACAAAAAGCTGGATGAAAAGCAGGTGCGCCAAACCATCCAGTTTGTCCTCTGGGCGCTGGAAGAGCAGCGCAGCTGGAGCAAGGATGCCATCACCGAGTGCATCAACCGCGTCGGCGCGGCGCTGGAGCTGAAACTGCGCGATATCATGCCGCTGATGTTTGTCGCCATTACCGGCCAGGCCAGCTCGGTGTCGGTGCTGGATGCCATGGTTATCCTCGGTCCGGACCTGACCCGCTTCCGCTTGCGCCAGGCGCTGGAAGTGTTGGGCGGAGCCTAGAAAAAAGAAGCCAAAGAGTGGGAGAAGCAGTTTAAAGAGCTGTAATGGCGGCTTGAGTGATAAAGGGCGATCCGCTGGATTGCCCTTTTTTATGGGTGCAGTTCGGGGGCTGGCTGGTCCCAGCCCATCAGCCGGCACAGATTGTTGCTGGTATGCCAAGCCAGTTGTTCGGCAGTGATATCGCCGCGTACATCAGCCAGTACGCGGCATAGCTGTGGCAGTCGTTCAGGGCTGTTGCGTTGCCCAGCGGCAAAGGCAGGAGCCATATCCGGACTGTCTGTTTCCAGCACCAGCTGTTGCAGGGGTAGGCGCGGCAGCAGGGCGCGCAATTTGCGTGCGGCGGGCCAGCTATAGGCACCGCCAATGCCGAGCAAAAAACCCAACTTATGGTATTCCTGTGCTTGCTCGAAGCTGCCGTTATATGCATGGATGATGCCGCCGCGAGCAGGCGCAATGCGTTTAATACAGTCCAATACCTGCGCATGGGCTTTGCGTACATGCACAATCACCGGCAGATCGAATGTCTGGGCCAGTTCGAGTTGGGCCTCAAAATAAAAGCGCTGTACATCCGGTTGTGCAGTGGCCAGTTGATAGTCGAGCCCGATTTCACCGATGGCGCACAGGCTGGGGTGCTGACGATAACGGATCAGCTGTTCGCGCAGGTGCTGTAAGTCGGCAGGCTGGTGGCGATCGGTAAAGTACGGGTGCAGCCCCAAAGTGCCGTAACAGGCCGCGCTGGCCTCGACCGTCTGCCACAGGCGCGGCCAGTGGCGGCGTTCAACCGCGCACAGAATAAGACGCTCAACACCTTGGCGGGCAGCCTGCTGCAAAACGGTGTCGCGGTCGGCATCAAAATCAGGAAAGTCAAGGTGGCAATGGCTGTCGATCAGGTACATGAAATGAAATAGTGGGCAGGACGAAAGGGTTAATCTTTCTACCGGTTTGCCGATATAAGAGCAATCCCGTTGACCCCGCCAAGCCGGTTTTACCGCAGGAGAATGTTATGTTAAACCCCGTTTCCCCAAGTGCCGGTGCCGGTAGTATCAGCACAGTCAATAAAGAAGCCGCAGCGCGTCCGGCAGACAGCATGGATGAGGCGCGCAAAGCCGCCGCCAGCAGCCGCGAAGGTCAGCGTGCCCAGCTGGGTGCGCAGATCATGCAAGCGTCGCTGGATGTATCCATTACCTCCGGCAACAATTCGCTCGCCTTGCTGTACCGTTCGGCCATTGACAGCATCAACGAACAGTTAGCGCCTGAGCTAGGCCCCAACGCCATCCAGAACGCCATGGGACAGGACAACAGCCCAGAAGGCACCGCCGGCCGGATTTTGTCCATGTCCACCGGTTTTTATGAAGCCTACGCGGCACAACGCCCCAATGACGACCCAGAAGACGTGCTGCGCGACTTTGTCGATGTCATTCGCGGAGGCTTTGAAAAAGGCTATAACGAAGCCGCACAGATCTTGCAGGGGCTGGGCGTCATGGGAGAAGGCAGCTTTGTTGCCGAAGAAATCGGTAAAACGTTTCAGCTAGTGCAGCAGGGTTATGATGATTTTCTTGAAAACAAGCTCGCTGATTTGCAACAAACCAAAGATGCTGCCGCCGTTGCCGACGATGCCTAAACAGGTCCGTGCAACCCAGCCCCGCTTAGGCGGGGCTTTTTGTTGGCTGGCACAGTTAAGCAGGTTACGGGGTTTGTGGTGGGGCTGGTTCACTGGCGTATTGGACACAAGCGCTTGTTGCCGGACATTCGATATTCGATATTCGACATTAGACCAAGGGCGTGCTTAGCTTTATCCAGAGATAGGTATACTCCATGGCAAACAATAAGATGAGTAGCCAGGATTTTTATGTACGAAAAACATCGTTTTGCCATGGAGCTGGCCCACTTGTCCCGAGCGTGGCGGGCAGAGCTTGATCGACGGCTGGTCAATACAGGGTTGTCGCAGGCCCGTTGGTTGGTGTTGCTGCATTTGATCCGCAATACCGGTGAGTCGCCCACCCAGCGCGAGTTGGCGGACTGGATCGGCATTGAAAGCCCAACGCTGGCGCGCACGCTGGATGCACTGGAAACCATGAAAATGGTGGAGCGTGAGCCCTGTGGGGTGGACCGGCGCATCAAACGGGTACTGCTGACCGAAGAAGCGCGGCAGATTGCGGTGGATATTGCCGAACTGGCCCGTGAACTGCGCAGCGAAGTGTTTGTCGGCATCAGTGATGACGAGATTGATGCCTGCCAGCATCTGTTCCAAAAAATGTTTAAAAATTTAGATGCCTGCAAGCGCTAGCAGGTGTCGAAAGCAGGTCATGGACGAGCGCCCGTAGCGCCAACGCCTAGGGTAGGGCGATCAGTGGTCACGGGCTGTGCATCACGGAGCGTTGGCCGGTTTGACCTGTGCTTATTGATTGTGTCGACAGATGCCTGCAGATTCAGCACGATCCGTAAGTTCTCAGCTGACAACTATCGGACGTTGCTACACCAAGCTTATTACGGCCACACCCTCTAACCCGTCATCGCCACTCAGTGGCGCGACGGGTTTGCGCATGCGCAGGCATGCTCATCGTCAAGGCTGACCTATCGGTGTTAGCGGCTGATCCAAGCAGCGCAACACGACCAAGCTGCGAAACTGGCTTTAGCGCACAGCATGGGTCATACGCAAAAAAATCTTTACGCACCTAACATCCGTTTGCACGCGACAGATACGCTTGGTGAGTGATAGGTACATGGCGTCTAAGGCTTTAAGACTGCTGCAACTAATTGATTTGCAAGTTGTAATCATGCGGGTGAACGGGTGGCGCGACGGGGCACGTGCGATGTCAGACTCTTGACGTTGGTCGGTATTCTATCGGGCTGGTTGTGCTGTACCATGGGCTCCCTGAGTACGCACTGGTCGATCCCTGTAATGACTCCTTTTCTGATACGCAGCCGGCATCGGCTGCAGGCACTGTTACCCCCCGAAATGGAAGGTCGAGAGCTGCGCGCCTTGTTGACCTTGAGTGATCACTCTTTGCTGTTGAGCAGTCGGCGGGCACGCTTGATCATCAATCGAGTGCGGCTGTTTGCTTTTTTATTTGCAGTGCTCACACCGCTGTGGTGTGTGGTAGATTTTTTGGTGTTTGATGCGCCGCTCTGGTATTACCTCGCTGGGCTGCGGCTGCTGGCCAGTGCCTGCTTTGCCGTGTTGCTGTGGCATCCGCCGCGAGACCGCATGCGTGATGCGTATCGAGTGATCGCTTGGCTATTTGCCATTCCTACGCTGTTTTATATTGCTTCGCATAGCGTACTGGCGAGTTACGAGCTAAACGATTTTTCGCAGGCCGTGGCAACGGGTTATGCCTTTTTGCCCTTTGTACTGATGGCTGGGCTGGCCGTTTTTCCGCTGACGATGTTGGAAAGTCTGTTGGTTGCAAGCTCAGTGCTGGGGGCGCAGTTGCTGGCCGGTTATTTCAGCTGGTCTACCCTGAACTGGCCCTCGTTTCTGGGCGGTACTTGGCTGTTGGTGCTGCTGGCTGGTGTAGTAGTGCTGGCGGGTATGAGCCAGCTGGCCTTTATGTTGGTGCTTGTTCGGCAAATGATTCATGATCCGTTGACCGGAGCCTATGCACGGGGTAGTGGAGAAGAAATCATGGAGGTGTACTGGCGTCGTTCGCTGCGTCAGGATGAGCCGTTGACGCTAGTATTTCTGGACCTAGACCATTTTAAGACGATCAATGACCGCTACGGGCATGATGCGGGGGATCAGGTATTGAGCCAGTTTGCCCACAGAGTTCGAGGAGCGGTGCGCGAGCAGGATGTGTTGGTGCGCTGGGGCGGGGAAGAGTTTGTCTTGCTGCTACCTATGACGCCGCATGCGGTGGCCGTTGAGGTACTAAGACGGGTGCAGGCCGGCGGATTTGGTGAGCGGCCGGATGGCCAACCGTTGACGGCCAGTATGGGGCTGGCCGAGCGTTGCCAGGATGGCAGTGAGACGCTGGCCGCCTTGCTTGAGCGGGCTGACCAGCGCATGTATCAAGCAAAAAATGCAGGGCGTAATCGCCTGTGTGGTGCGTCTGGAGATTGTTGAGGGCTACTTTGTTAAAGTGTGCGCCGGTTTTGGTAATGAGTGCCCGGTTAGGGTATAAAGCAGCCCAGTCTTAGGGTGTAGGCTGGCTGAAAATGGGACAAACGTGAGTATATGGGCATGAATACAAAGGTGAATCTGATCGGCTTGGCGCGCGCTGCAGTGGATGCCGATCTGCTCTCCGAAGCCAAGGCGCTTGAGGCGGTCGAACAAGCTAAACGCAACAATACACCGCTGGTTACCTGGCTGGTGCAACAAAAATTGGCACCCGCCAAACGTTTGATGGAGCTGGCTGCGGACCAGTTTGGGGTGGCTTTTCTTGACCTGAGCGCGATCAACCCCGAGATGTTTGTCAAGGATGCTGTGTCAGAAAAGCTGGCCCGCCAGCATCGTGTGTTGCCGCTGTTCAAACGCGGTAACAAGTTGTTTATTGCCATGTCAGACCCGGCCAATCAGCAGGCAGTCAACGATGTGCAGTTCAGCAGTGGAATGAATGTCGAGGGCTTACTGGTCGAAGATGACAAGCTGGGCCAAGCCATCGAAAAGCTGTATGACACGCCGGCTTCGGCGATGGAAGGGCTGGACGCCATGGATCTGGACGGCCTAGAAAGTGAGTCTGGTGATGGAGAAGCCGAGGGTGCCGTTACCGTTGATGCCGCTGAAGAAGCACCGGTTGTTCGCTTTGTCAATAAAATGCTGCTGGATGCCATTAAAGGGGGCGCTTCGGACTTGCACTTTGAACCCTACGAAAAGTCCTACCGTGTCCGTTTTCGTACTGATGGCGTGCTGCACGAAGTTTCACGCCCCCCCATCCAGCTACGCGACCGTATTTCTGCCCGCCTTAAAGTGATGGCCGGGCTGGATATTTCCGAGCGCCGCAAGCCTCAGGATGGGCGGATTAAGCTCAAGGTATCCAAAACTAAATCCATCGACTTCCGGGTCAACACCTTGCCCACGCTGTGGGGCGAAAAAATTGTGATGCGGATTCTGGATGCCAGTAGTGCGCAGATGGGTATTGATGCGCTGGGCTATGAAGATGAACAGAAGCAACTGTACTTGGAAGCGTTAGGCCATCCGCAGGGCATGATTCTGGTAACCGGTCCGACCGGTTCGGGCAAGACGGTTTCGTTATATACCGGCCTCAACATCCTCAATACCGTTGAGCGCAACATCTCGACCGCTGAAGACCCGGTTGAGATCAACCTTGAAGGCATCAACCAAGTCAACGTTAATCCGAGACAAGGCATGGACTTCAACCAAGCGCTGCGTGCCTTCCTGCGTCAAGACCCTGACGTGATCATGGTCGGGGAAATCCGTGACTTGGAAACCGCCGAAATTGCGGTCAAAGCGGCGCAAACCGGACACATGGTGATGTCAACGCTGCACACCAACAGCTGTGCCGAAACCCTGACCCGTCTGCGCAACATGGGGCTGGCGGCTTTCAACCTAGCCACGTCGGTCAACCTAATTATTGCCCAGCGCCTGGCACGGCGTTTGTGCAAATGTAAGAAAGAAGTGGATGTGCCTAAGGACGTGCTGCTCAAAGAAGGCTTTACCGAACAGCAGATCGGCACCTTCAAGGTCTACGGCCCCAATGGCTGCGAAAACTGCAACAACGGCTATAAGGGACGCGTGGGTATTTACGAGGTAACCAAAATCACTCCGCCTCTGCAGCGCATCATTATGGAAGACGGCAATGCCATTGAGATCAGCGCGAAAATGCGTGAAGAAGGCTTCAACGACCTGCGTGCCTCCGGCCTGCTCAAAGTTATCCAGGGTGTGACCAGCCTGGCAGAAGTTAACCGTGTAACTAAGGACTAAACCATGGCTAAACCAGTCAATAAAGCTAAGGCACCCAAAGAAACGCTCTTTTTGTGGGAAGGAACAACACGACAGGGAACCAAAATTAAGGGCCAGATGAGCGGCCAAGACCCGTCGCTAGTCAAGGCTCAGCTGCGTAAGCAGGGCATCAACCCGACCAAGGTGCGCAAGCAGGGTATTCAGTTGTTTGGTGGCGGCAAGGCTATCAAGCCGATGGACATTGCCATTTTTGCCCGCCAGCTGGCGACCATGATGAAATCGGGGGTACCACTGCTGCAGTCGTTCGATATTATTCTGGAAGGGTTGCAAAACCAGAATATGAGCCGGCTGGTGGAGTCGATCAAAACGGATGTGGGGGGCGGTAACAGTCTGGCCAGTTCGCTACGTAAACATCCCAAATATTTTGACGACCTGTTTTGCAACCTAGTGGATTCGGGCGAACAGTCGGGTGCTCTGGAAACCTTGCTGGACCGGATTGCTACGTATAAAGAAAAAACCGAAGCGCTGAAATCCAAAATCAAGAAAGCCATGAACTACCCGATTGCGGTAATCGTGGTGGCAGTGATCGTATCCGCCATTTTGTTGATCAAGGTAGTGCCGCAGTTTCAGAACGTATTTGCCGGCTTTGGTGCCGAACTGCCTGCCTTTACTCAAATGGTGATCAACCTGTCGGAGGCGCTGCAGGAACACGGCCTGATCGTGCTGGGCGTGATGTTCGGTATTGGCTTTGCATTCAAAACGGCGCTGCAGCGTTCAGAATCGCTGCGCAACTCGGTTGACCGTTTTATGCTGAAGGCACCGGTGATTGGCAATATCGTCTATAACTCGGCGGTAGCGCGTTTTGGCCGCACGCTGGCCACCACGTTCTCGGCGGGTGTACCGCTGGTGGATGCGCTGGATTCGGTGGCGGGGGCTACCGGTAACGTGGTGTTCAAAAATGCGGTCATGAATATCAAGAGCGAGGTGACCGGTGGTACTCAGCTCAACATTGCCATGCGCGCGACTAACGCCTTTCCGGCAATGGCGCTACAGATGACCTCTATTGGTGAGGAATCTGGTGCCCTGGATGAGATGCTGGATAAGGTGGCCACCCACTACGAAGCCGAGGTGGATAACGCGGTGGATGGCCTGACCGCCCTGATGGAGCCGCTGATCATGGCGGTATTGGGTGTGCTGGTGGGTGGTCTGATCATTGCCATGTACCTGCCGATCTTCCAGCTGGGTGCGGTGGTTTAATGGAGGCGATTGAGTTCTTACAGGCCAGCCCGCTGGCCGTGGTGCTGGTGGCCGGGGTGCTAGGGCTGCTGGTAGGTAGCTTTCTGAATGTGCTGGTGTACCGTCTACCGCTGATGTTGCAGCGTGATTGGCAGGCGCAGGCCCGCGAGGTACTGGAGCTGCCGGTGGACGAGGGGCTCAAACCATTCAATTTACTGTTTCCGCCGTCGCGCTGCCCGCACTGTTGCGCCGGTATTCGTGCTTGGCAGAATATTCCGTTGTTGAGCTGGTTATTGCTGCGCGGACGCTGCAGCGGCTGCAAGGGTCGCATCAGCTTGCGTTACCCTTTGGTAGAGCTGGCCAGCGGCTTGCTGGCGGTTGTAGTGGCTTGGCAGTTGGGTGGAACCGCGCAGGGTCTGGCGCTGCTGGTCTTGACTTGGGGGCTGCTGGCCCTGAGCCTGATTGATGCCGACCATCAATTATTACCAGACACTCTGGTGCTGCCTTTGCTGTGGCTGGGCCTGATTGTCAATAGCTTTGGTCTGTTTGTCAGTCTAGAAGATGCTGTTTACGGTGCCGTGTTTGGCTATTTAGCACTGTGGTTGGTGTTCTGGCTGTTCAAGCTGGTGACCGGTAAAGAAGGCATGGGCTACGGTGATTTTAAGCTGCTGGCCATGCTCGGGGCGTGGGGCGGTTGGCAGGTGTTGCCGTTGACCATACTGTTGTCGTCGGTGGTGGGGGCGGTGCTGGGGGTGATTATTCTGCGTCTACAGCGCCAAGGCATGGCGCAGCCACTGCCGTTTGGCCCCTATCTGGCGATTGCTGGCTGGATCGCCATTATTTGGGGTGAGCAAATTACTCGCAGTTATTTGCAGTTTGCTGGTTTTAATCCATAAGGTGAACTGCTTCACGTTTTGATAAAAAAGATAGTCGCTTTTTTGTAACGGACTACAGTCAGTCATGCTGGAGCACAAACGCCCTAGGCTGTTGTGTCTGGCAGTGGAGTTGCCGGCACCCGTGCCGGTCATTTGTCTGACAAGGAGAGCATTATCATGCGAAACAAACTGATCCCCCTGCTGTTTGCTGCTTTGGCCTGTGTGCCTGCATTACCCGTTGTACAGGCGGCAACGCAAGAGCCTGTCGCGGCGGTGGCGGCGATGACGGCCAAGATTAATCTCAACGATGCCGATGTGGATACGTTGGTCAGGGAGCTCAAGGGAATAGGGCCTGCCAAGGCGCAAGCGATAGTGGATTATCGCACGCAGCAGGGGGCATTCGTATCGGTGGACGAGCTGCTGGAGGTCAAGGGAATTGGCCAAGCAACCCTGGAGCGCATCCGCGACCGCCTCACGGTTGAATAAATTCACGCAGCGTTTGCAAACGGCTCTGTCTTGACTGACAGGGCCGTTTTTTTTGGATTGCTGATTCTGTGTGGGCGGTTTTTCAGTGCTGAATCTTATACACTATGGCCCCGTTTATGATTGCGCCGGCGAGAAAGCAGGGGAGTAATGATGAGAGTTTTTAGGACGACAGTATTGAGCGGTCTGTTACTGGTGCTGGCACAGGGTGTGATGGCCGCACCGGTGGCAGGCTTGTATCAGGTGCGTGAGCCGCTAAGCGCCGACACCGAGGATGGGCGTAACCTAGCATTTAGCCGCGCCTTTGCCACGCTGGTGCAACGCATGACCGGACGGGCCGATGATGCGCGAGCTGCTGGCCTCGCTGCGGCCGCACAGGCACCACAAAACCTTGCGCTGGGCTATACCTTTCAGGAAGACGAGCTGCAGGTAAGCTTTGATGCGGCCAGCGTGTTGCAAGCGCTGCGTGAGGCTGGGTTACCGGTGTGGGGTAGTGACCGGCCCGTGGTGCTGTTGTGGTGGATGCAGGAAGGCCTGCACGGGCGCAACCTGCTGGGCGAGGGCAATAACCGTTCGCTCAATTTACAGCAGGCGGCATTAAATCGCGGCTTGCCGGCGCGTTTTCCGCTGGCTGACCTGAACGAGTTAATGCAGGCCGACAAAGGTTGGGATGAGGCTGGTCAGGTGCAAACAATATTGCAGAACTACGGCGCTGATATCCTGCTGGTGGTTGAGAGCAGCGAGCGAGATGGCGCTATTGGTGGTCGCTGGCAATTGCTCGGTCTTGAGAACACGCAAAGCGGCTCGCTGGCGGGTGACAGTCTGGTAACGGCAGCGGACACACTGTTCTTGCAGCTGGCTGCCGCGTTGGCACAGGAGTATGCCGTGTTGCCGGGCCAGGGCAACAGGCAGCGCGTGCGCCTACAGGGGCTGGATATCGACGGCATGCTGGCTGCTGAAAAAGCTTTGCAGGTGTTTGGTGCACAGCTGGTGTATTTACAGGGCGAAACAGGCGTTTGGGATGTGACTGCCCTACCTGAACAATTGCGTAGCCAGTTGGGTCTGTATAAGTTTCGTGAGCTGCCGCAGTTTGATGACGGAGCTGAGCAAGCGGGCGCTGAACGGGTGTTTGTACGCTGATGCCTATGCAGCCTGATCAATTAGTGAGCCGGCTCTGGCCTTGGCTGCTGCTGGCTTTGGTGCTGGCACTGCTGTATGCGCTGCTGCCGGTGCTGACCTCCTTTTTTCTAAGTGCACTGCTGGCCTATATGGGCAACCCGCTGGTGGAGGGCCTGCAGCGCTGGCGTTTGCGCTCGCGCAGCTTGGCGGTTGCGGTGGTTTTTGTGGCGTTGGCCGTGCTGATCGTGTTGGTGCTACTTATTCTGCTGCCGATGCTTGGCCGTCAGCTGGCCGAGCTGTATGCCCTGACGCCCACACTGCTGGATTGGCTGCAACAGGTTGCGCTGCCTTGGATACAACAGACGCTGGGACTTGAAGAAGACGTCTGGGATGTTGGCCGCCTAAAGCAAACCTTTGCCGCGCAACTAAACCAAACCCCAGACATTGTCAGCCTGTTATTGAGCGCTCTGGGCAGTTCCAGCATGGCGTTGTTTGGCTGGTTGGCTAATCTGTTTTTGGTGCCGGTGGTGACCTTCTACCTGTTGCGCGACTGGCGGCTGATTGTTGATAAAGTCCGCGTATTGTTGCCGCGTCGCCATGAACCGTTGGTTGCTCGGCTGGTGGGCGAATGCCATGAGGTGCTGGGTGCTTTTATGCGGGGACAGCTGCTGGTGATGTTGGCGCTGGCAGTGGTGTATGCACTAGGACTGATGCTGTTGGGGCTGCGTCTTGGTCTGCTGGTGGGGCTGATTGCCGGCTTGGCCAGTATCGTGCCTTATATGGGGTTTGTGGTGGGTATTGGCGCTGCACTGATTGCTGGTTTTTTCCAGTTTGGCGCAGACGGGCTGATGTTGAGCGGTATTGTTGCGGTGTTCATGATTGGCCAGGTGCTGGAGTCGGTCGTGTTGACGCCTATGCTGGTGGGTGACCGCATTGGTCTGCATCCGGTGGCGGTGATGTTTGCGGTGCTGGCCGGTGGTCAGCTGTTTGGTTTTACCGGCGTGCTGCTGGCGTTGCCGGTAGCGGCGATATTAATGGTTTGGCTGCGTTACTGGTATCAGCGCTATCAGGCATCGGATCTTTACCAGCAGGTCAGTGATGAGTGAATTAGTTAAACCGGTACAGCTGCCGCTGGGCATTCGCTTGCGCGATGACGCCACCTTTGCCAATTATTATCCGGGCGCCAATGCGGCGGCACAGGGATATGTTGAGCGGGCGTGTCAGTCCCAAGACGGCTGGGTAGAAAGTTTTATCTGGTTGTGGGGCAGTCAGGGCTGTGGGCGCAGCCATTTGCTGCAGGCGGCTTGCCTGCGCGCCGAAGAACTGGGCTTGCGCGCACTTTATTTGCCACTGGCCGAGTGCGCAGCCTACGGCCCAGACGTGCTGGAAAATATTGAACACTGTGACCTGGTGGCGCTGGATGATATGCAATCGGTTGCCGGGCGTCAGGACTGGGATGTAGCCCTGTTTCATGCCTTTAACCGTCTGCGTGATGCCGGTAAGCGGCTGCTGGTGAGTGCGCACTGTTCGCCGCGTGAGTTGGCGGTTGGCCTGCCTGATCTGCAGTCTAGGTTTAGCCTAGCGCTGGTGTTTCATTTGCAAGAAGCCGGCGATGACGACAAATTGCGTGCGCTGCAGCTGCGCGCGTCTCGGCGTGGGTTGTTTCTATCCGACGAAGTGGGGCGGTTTTTGCTAGGACGCCTACCGCGCAGTATGGATGCCCTGTTTGCCGCACTAGAAAAGCTGGATCAGGCTTCGCTGCAGGCACAGCGCAAGCTAACCATTCCTTTTGTCAAAGATGTGCTGTTTGAAGATAATGGCCGACCCTAACGAATCGGGCAGGGCTGCTGCTGAGGGTTTGTTTCGAGGTTATCTGCAGCGCGAGCCTCTGAAAATACGTGTTTATAGCGAGTTTGCATGACTGATAGTGATAAAAAAGCGGCAAAACCGTCCATGTCCGGCGTCAAAATCTATTTTCGCCTGTTGCGTTATGTGCGGCCCTACATTGGCTATTTCAGTCTGAGTATTTTGGGCTATCTGATCTTTGCCTCCACTCAGCCCATGCTGGGCTATATCCTCAAGTACTTTGTTGACGGCCTGAGCAATCCTGAAGCGGTACTGTTCCCTGATGTGGCTTGGCTGGCCGACTTGCGCTTGGTACAGGCGGTGCCGTTGCTGATTGTGCTGATTGCGTTCTGGCAGGGTGTCGGTTCTTTCTTGGGTAACTTCTTTCTGGCCAAAACCTCGTTAGGGCTGGTGCACGATCTACGTGTGCAATTGTTCAACAACCTGCTGACCCTGCCCAATAGCTACTTTGACCACCACAACTCTGGCCACCTGATTTCGCGTATCACCTACAACGTCACCATGGTTACCGGTGCGGCTACCGAGGCGATCAAGGTGGTGGTTCGTGAAGGCATGACGGTGGTGTTTCTGTTCGGCATGCTGCTATGGATGAACTGGAAGTTGACGCTGGTGATGGTGGCGATCCTGCCGGTGATTGCGTTGATGGTGAGCAGTGCCAGTAAAAAATTCCGCAAACAAAGCAAGAAAATTCAGGTGGCCATGGGCGATGTCACCCATGTGGCGTCCGAAACCATTCACGGCCAGCGCGTGGTACGCAGCTTTGGTGGTGAAAGCTATGAACAACAACGTTTTCTGCAAGCCAGCGCGCAGAATACTGAGCGGCAGCTGAAAATGGTCAAAACCACCTCGGTGTATACACCTTCGTTGCAGCTGGTCATTTATTCGGCCATGTCGGTGCTGTTGTTTTTGGTGCTCTGGCTGCGCGGTGACGCCTCGCCGGGTGATCTGGTGGCCTACATTACTTTGGCCGGTTTGTTGCCCAAGCCGATCCGTCAATTGTCGGAGGTCAGCTCTACCATTCAACGCGGCGTGGCCGGCGCGGAAAGCATTTTTGAGCAGCTGGACGAGCCGCAAGAAGTGGATGGCGGTACCCAGCAGCTGCAACAGGTGCAGGGCCGTCTTGAGGTGCGCCATCTTAGTTTTGTCTACCCGCACACTGACAAGCAGGTACTGCACGACATCAGTTTTGTGGCGGAACCTGGCCAGATGGTGGCGCTGGTTGGCCGCTCGGGCAGTGGCAAATCCACGCTGGCCAACCTGATTCCACGCTTTTATGACCACAGCAGCGGTGAGATCCTGATTGATGGCGTGGAAATCCGCCAGCTGCCGTTGCGTCATCTGCGCCAGCAAATTGGACTGGTCAATCAGCAGGTTTCCCTGTTTAACGATACGGTGTTCAACAACATTGCCTACGGTGACCTAGCCAGCAAAACCGAAGCAGAAGTACGCGCTGCCGCCGAAGCCGCGTTTGCAGCCGAATTTATCGAGCGCATGCCCGACGGCTATCACACTCTGGTGGGCGAAAACGGTGTGTTGCTGTCGGGCGGCCAGCGCCAGCGCTTGGCGATTGCCCGTGCGCTGCTTAAAGATGCGCCGTTACTGATTCTGGATGAGGCCACTTCGGCGCTGGATACCGAGTCCGAACGTCATATCCAGGCCGCGCTGGAGCATGCGGTGCAGGGCCGCACCACGCTGGTTATCGCCCACCGTCTGAGCACCATCGAGCGCGCCGACCTGATTTTGGTGATGGATCAAGGCCGCATTGTTGAGCGCGGGACCCATGCGCAGCTGCTGGCGCAAAACGGCTACTATGCCCGCCTGCATGCCACCCAGTTTGCTGATGAACCGGAGGCGCTCGATGACTGAGCCGCGTTACCAGCTGGATGACTTGTTGTACCTGATGGCGCGTCTGCGTGATCCGCAGGACGGCTGCCCTTGGGATCGGGCGCAGGATTACCGCAGCATTGTGCCGCACACGTTGGAAGAAGCCTACGAAGTAGCCGACGCCATTGAACGCACTGCGCTGGACGAGCTGCCCGGGGAGCTGGGTGATCTGCTGTTTCAGGTGGTTTATTACGCTCAGTTTGGTCAGGAACAGGGCCGTTTTGATTTTGCTGATGTGGTGGATGGCATCGTGCGCAAGCTGGTAAGGCGGCATCCCCATGTGTTTCCCAGCGGGCAGCTCAGGGCCCGTGCCGGCGTGCAGAATGCGCAAAGCGACGAAGTGGCCGGTCAGTGGCAGGCCATCAAGGCACAGGAAAAACAGCAGCAAAGCGAACAGCTGCCGTCTATTCTAGCCGACATACCGCTGAATCTGCCGGCCATGACCCGTGCGGTGAAACTGCAAAAGCGCGCTGCGAAGGTAGGGTTTGACTGGGATTCGCTGGCACCGGTATTGGCCAAAATCCGCGAGGAACTGGACGAAGCCGAAGTGGCGCTGGCCGCCGCCGACCCACAAGCGATTGAACACGAAATCGGTGATCTGCTGTTTGCTGTCACCAATCTGGCCCGCCATGCAGGGGTTGATCCCGAGCAAGCGGTGCGTGGCACCAATCAGCGCTTTTATCAGCGTTTTAACTACATTGAACAGCAGGTGGCGGCGCAGGGCCGTCACCTGCATGACTGCAGCCTACAGGTGCTGGACGCGCTGTGGGACGAAGCCAAGCAACAGGAACAGAAACCATGAGTCTCTCATTGCGTGACCAACTGCTTAAAGCGGGGCTGGTCAATGAAAAGCAGGCCAAACAGGCCGATCGCGCCAAGCGCAAGCAGCAAAAGCTGGTCAACAAGGGCCAAGCAGAAGCGGATGAGTCTGCTCGGCAGGCCGCCATGCAGGCGCTGGCCGACAAAGCCGCCAAAGACCACGCGCTCAACCGCCAGCAGCAGGACAAGGCCGAGCAAAAAGCGCGCAAGGCGCAGATCAAACAGCTGATAGAAAGCTGCCGTCTGCCCAAACTGGACAGCGAGGACTACTTCAACTTTGTTGACCAGAAAAAGGTTAAGCGCATTGCAGTTAATGCGTTGATGCGTAATAAGCTGAGCAGCGGCAGCCTAGCCATTGTCAGCCACGGCGGCGGTTACGAAATCGTGCCGCGTGATGCTGCACTGAAAATCCAAGAGCGCGATGCGCAGCGCATTGTACTGCTTAACACCCACACCGCCGCGCTGGATGAGGATGATCCTTATGCGGCTTATCAGGTGCCGGATGACCTGATGTGGTAACTGGTAGCTGTTGTGTGCCTGCATCATAATGAGCAGAAAGCAATGGCGACGGTGATAACTATTGGGTGAGCTGGCGCGTAAATTGCTTGTATTGTTTTGAAGTGTGAACTGGTTCATGGTATGCCATAACTATGGCGTCAAAAGATCCGCCTTTGAGGCGGGAGGCGGCAAGTAGCCCAGTCAAGCCACGAACCTGTCAAAACAGAATCAGGAGTTACGGGTATGAGTCAAAGCTCTTCGAGCCGACAGTTGTCGGTGCAAACCAAGATCAACATTGCCCTGTTGGCCGTGTTTTTTGTGGTTATGGCCACCTCGCTGATGTTTACCGTGATGAGCGAGCGCAAACTGGTGCTGGATGTTGTGGAACAGCAGACCCGTGACGCCGCCGACAGCTATTTCGACAGCGTCAACACCATGATGCTGACGGGCACCATGGCGCAACGTAATGTGCTGCGCGACAAAATACTGGAGCGCCCCGGTGTGGTAGAGGCGCGCATCATCCGTAATGAACACATTACGAGCATGTATGGCCCTGGCTATGACCACCAAGCACCCGCCGACGATCTTGACCGCCGCGCCCTGCAGGACGAGGCTATTGTGCACATCGATGCCAGCAACGGCGCACGCATTCTTACCGTCATTAATCCTATCCATGCCCTGAAAGACTATCGGGGCACCAACTGCCTGATGTGCCACATGGTGCCGGAAGACTCGGTGGTGGGTGCGGTGCGTATCAGTTATTCGTTGGACGAGCTGGATGCCAAAGTTAAAAACAACCTGGTGCTGGCGGCGCTCATACAGGCGGTGCTGTTGGCGCTGGGGCTGGTGGTGATCATCACCATCGTGCGGCGCGTGGTGATTGTGCGCATTAACAACCTGCGTCACACCATGCAGGATATGACCCGTGATGACGATCTGAGCCGCGCTGTCACCATTGAGGCCCATGATGAAGTGGGTGCAATGGGGGTTGCCTTTAACCAGATGATTGCCAAGTTTCGTCAGAGTTTGCAGGCGGTGGCCGGTGTGACTGGCCGTTTAGGTGAGGTATCTGAGCAGGTGGCACAGGTGGCGGATGACACCCTGCAGCAGGTGGTGCAGCAGCGTACCGAAACCGACATGGTGGCTTCGGCCATGAACGAAATGAGCGCCACCGTGCAAGAAGTGGCGGCGAATGCGGCCCGCACGGCAATGGCTTCACAGAGTGCAGATGGCGAAGCTCGGCAGGGTGTGGGCGTAGCCAATGAAGCCAGCACGGCGATTGTCGCCCTGATTGAAGAAATCGAAAACGCTGCCCGTGTGGTCGGTCGGGTCGAAGCCGACTCGGCCAGCATCAGTGAAGTGTTGGGCGTGATCAGCGGTATTGCCGAGCAAACCAACCTGCTGGCACTCAATGCGGCGATTGAAGCAGCGCGGGCCGGCGAGCAGGGCCGGGGTTTTGCCGTGGTAGCGGACGAAGTGCGCACCCTGGCGCAGCGTACCCAAAACTCCACCGAGCAAATCCAACAGATGATTCAGCGTTTGCACACGGCCGTGGCCGATGCGGTAACGGTGATGGATGCCGCGCAAAAACGTGCCGCGCAAAGCGTGGAGCATGTTGAAAATGCAGCCAACAGCCTGACCAGCATCGCCGGCGAGGTATCGGGCATCAACGATATGAATATGCAGATTGCCACGGCTGCCGAGGAGCAGAGCGCGGTGGCCGAGGAAATCAATCGTAATATTTCAACCATTAGCCAGATTGCCGATGTCACCTCGCAGGGGGCGTCCGGCACCCGCGAACACAGCGAAACGCTGGTGGAGCTGGCAGGCGAGTTGCGCAGACTGGTCAGTCAGTTCAGACTCTAAAAACGGATGCAGGCCATGTCGGCCTGCACTGGCATAGAGGGTTCCACTATGAGCCTTTACCCCACGCGCCTGTCTGCTAGCAGCCTGCTGGCGACGGGCACCCGCGCTTTTGTGCTGGAAAAACCCGAAGGTTTTGATTTTTCGCCGGGACAAGCGGTTGACCTGCTGCTGGCCGATGCCAGCGAAGGTGAGGCGCTGCAGGATGTTCGTCATGCGTTTTCGCTGGTCAGCGCGCCCCACGAGTCGCACGTGGTGTTGGCCACCCGCATGCGTGACAGCGCCTATAAAAACCGTTTGGCTGCATTGCCTATCGGCAGCAGCCTGCAGCTGGATGGCCCATTTGGTAGCGCGCTGGTGCCGCCAGCTGGGCAAAGACCGCTGGTGATGATTGCCGGCGGTATCGGTATTACCCCCTTTATGAGTATTTTACGCACGGCGGCGTCTCAGGGCTGGCAGCGCTCGCTGTTGCTGCTGTATGTCAATCGCTGCCCGCAGGACGCGGCCTTTCTGGACGAGCTGCAACAGCTGGCGGAGCAGCTGCCAGCGTTCCGGCTGATCGCCACCATGACCCGCATGGATGATGCCGATGACAGTTGGGGCGGCCCGCGTGGTTATCTGGATGAGGCCGCCATTCGTGATTTCTGTGCTGCGCTGCAAGACCCTCTCTATCTGCTGTCTGGTCCGCCAGCGCTGGTGGAGAGCATGCGTGATCTGCTGGAAGATGCTGGCGTGGATGACGACGCCATCCGCAGCGAAAGCTTTACCGGTTACTAAATTGCTGTGCCGGTGGCCTCTGGCATGTCCGGCGCTGTTCACCCCTATCAGGAGGCATCAATGCCGCACTATGCACAGGACAACCTCAGCGCCATGCAGGCCAAAGAACTGGCCCAGTATCTGGCGTTTTCCCCCATTGCCTTTAAGGCGGCGCGCAGCCTGCAGCGGCTGGGTCTGCTCAAGGCGCTGGACGAAACAGGTAGCGCCGGTGCCAGCGTACAGACGCTGGCTGCTCAAGCAGGATTGTCTGAATACGGCGTGCAGGTGTTGCTGGACATGGGCATGAGCGCGCGCTTGGTGACCTTTGATGGCGAGCGTTATCGGCTGGCCAAAACGGGCTATTTTTTGCTACATGACGCGATGACCCGCGTCAACATGGCGTTTACCGATGATGTGTGTTACCGCGCCATGGAGCATCTGGATGAAGCCATTCGCGATGGCACGCCGGCGGGACTGCGCGAGCTGGGCGACTGGCCAACCATTTACCAAGGGTTGTCGCGACTGCCGGAACCCGCCCGCAGCAGTTGGTTTGAATTTGATCACTTTTATAGCGACCGTGCCTTTCCTGAGCTGTTGCCACGGGTGTTTGCCGAGCGTCCCGGTTGCATTGTTGACGTGGGGGCCAACACAGGGCGCTGGAGCAGCCAGTGCCTGAATTATGATGCGCAGGTGCAGATGGTGCTGGTTGATCTGCCGCAGCAGCTGCAACTGGCGCGCGACAACCTGGTGCAACAAGGGCATGAGCAGCGGGCCACTTTTCATCCGGTCAACCTGCTGGAACCCGTTGTAGAGTTGCCGCGCTGCGGTGATATCTGGTGGATGAGCCAGTTTCTGGACTGTTTTTCTGCCCCTGAGGTTCTGCACATTCTGCGTGCTGTCCATGCCGCTATGCCCGATCACGCCAAACTGTACATTCTTGAGCTGTGCTGGGACCGTCAGCAGCATGCCGCCGCCAGCTATTCGCTGAATGCAACGTCACTGTATTTCACCTGTCTGGCCAACGGCAACAGCCGCTTTTATCGCAGTGACGAGTTACTGGCGTTGGTACATCAAGCGGGTTTTGAGCTGCTGGAACAGCATGATGATATCGGGCTGGGTCACACCCTGTTACAGCTGGGCAAGGCGTGCCGCAGCTGAGGGCAATAGGGCAAAGTGCCATAGTCGTGACTGGGTTCGCATTGCCTGCCATGGTTGAGTGACAAACAGGCTGTATAATGCAGCGGTTTTGCCATCGTATTGGCGCACGCTGGGCTGCCGGTTTCAGATTCGGGTAATGAGGAATTTGATGCTGAAATCCTGCGCTCATGATGCCAACACAGCCTCATTGAATTCACCAATATAGGCCACTCATCTGGCACAAGGAGCCGGTCATGATTGATTTCAGCAAGATGCGCTTTCTGGTTGTGGATGATTTTTCTGAATTTCGCAGCTCCATTCGCGGCATTTTGGGTTTGCTGGCCGTACAAAAAATCGATACGGCTGCTAATGGCGACGAAGTGCTCGAATTGTGTCGCCGCAATCGTTATGACGTCATCCTGCATGATTACAACTTGGGCGAGGGTATCAGCGGTCAGCAGGTGCTGGAGCGTCTGCACGTCGAAAAGTTACTGTCGCCGCACTGCATTTTTATCATGGTGACTGCAGAGAACACTCAGGCCATGGTGCTGGCGGCCATCGAGTGCGAACCCGATGATTATTTAAGCAAACCGTTTAGTAAGGTGGCGTTGCAAACGCGACTGGAGCGCATGGTGCGTCGTAAGCAGGTGCTGGCGCCGGTGTTGAAGGCCATGGAGCAGCGCGACTGCGAGCAGGTGCTGCAGGCCTGCGCCGCCATTGAAGCACAAGACCCGCGCCACGCTGTGCTCTGCCAGCGTTACAAGGCGCAAGCACTGCATGAGCTGGGTCGTTTTGCCGAATTAGAGCGTCACCTTGAACAGCAGGTGCGCAGCCGTCCGGCGGCTTGGAACCTGCAAATGCTGGCCAGCCTGTGGTTGCAGCAAGGCCAGCTGTCGCGGCTCAATCCTCTGCTGGATGCGGCCATGCGTCAGTTTCCGCTGATGCCTGAGCTACACGATATTCGCGCAGCGTTGTCAGCACAGGAAAACGACTTGCCCGCCGTGGTGCAGTCGCTGCAGCGGGCGGTTTCGCTGTCACCCAATACGGTGCGTCGTCAGATCATGCTGGCCCGTCAGGCGTGGCTCAATGGCCAAGCGGATGTAGCCGTGTATGCGCTGCGGCAAATTTGGGAAATTGGCCGCTACTCAGTCGCCTTTGATGCCGAGTTGTTGTGGCAGCTGGCGTCGATGCTGGCCAAAGCGGGTAATAGCCGCTCAAGCGAAGATAGTCAGAACTGGCTGCGGCATTTAGACAAAGCGGCTCAGCACGAGATACGTTTGCGCCCGCTGGCGGCTTTGTTGCGGCTGATACTGGCGCAGAGCAAGGGGCTGCAGCCGGACGCGACTGCATTGCAGGATGTGTGTACAGAGCTGCTGGCCCGACAGGACGGTTACACCGCCGTTACCCTGCTGCAGCTGGGCGACTGGTTGCAACAACTGGATGCCGCCTCTGTGGCGCAAACCCTGTGGCAGCGTTGTGGTGAGCGTCACAGCACCGTAACAGGGGTTCCCGAGCAGCTGGAGCGCCGACTGACCGGCTTTGCCGGCACGGCCATGCGCCAAGCCACCCGCCAGACCCGTGAGGCGATTGCCTTGCATCTGACCGCTGCAACCGCCGAGGCAGCACAACTGTTTGCGACCGTGCTGGAGCAGGCACCGGCCCTGCTAGAAACTAATATGGCCGCTGCGCGGCTGTACGCCGCGATGGCGGCTGCCGATTCTGCGTCGCAGGTGGCGGCTTGTCTGCAGCGCATTGGTCAGATGTCGCCGTTGGAGCCGGCCGCACTGGATTTTTCCCGTATGAACAACCCCTTGGAGGCTCGCCCATGGTAAAGCAGATCGATTTTTCCACGCTGATGGCATCCAGCGTGCATGACATGAAAAACATCATTGCCGCTGTCAGTCAGGCCTATGAGAGCTTGGTGGCGCAGCTGCCGCCCGAACTGCAACAGTCGGCCGAGGTGCGTCTGATTGAGCGTGAATCGCTGCGGCTGGACGGTATGTTGGTGCAACTGCTGGGCATGTATAAGTTTGAGCATGGTCAGCTGAGCCTGCAAAGTGAGTATTGTCGGGTGGATGACCTGTTTGAAGACCTGCATAACCGCCATGCCGAATTGCTGCAATACCGTCAGGTGGAGCTACGTATTGAGCTGGATGATCCTGATCTGGAAGGATTTTTTGACCGCAATCTGATTGTGACCGTGCTGGATAATGCGCTGGGTAATGCACTCAACCATTGCCGTTCGGCGATCTGCCTGCATGCACGGGCAGGTGAGGGCGGCATTGTGCTGAGCCTGTGCGATGACGGGCCGGGTTACCCAGAAGCGATGCTGGGGCCGGTGCGTGAGCGCGATGCCAGCGGCATCGACCGTAGCAGCGGCAGCACTGGGCTGGGCCTGTATTTTGCCGCCAGTATTGTGGCCATGCACGATCAGTCCGGCTGCGAAGCGGGGCTGGAATTGAAAAACGGCGGCCCGCTGGGCGGTGCCTGCCTGCAGGTCAGTTTGCCGTTGCCCAGCCTGTTCTAATCGTCTGTAGCCGCCGTGTTAATAGGCATCAACACGGCGGTATGGCGCCTAGGCCGCTGTCTCAACGTCTCAGCGCATTGAACAGACGCCTAGTGTGCCAACAGCTGCAGCAGTTCTTCCTTTTCGATAGCGGCGGTGGCTGTGCTGGCGCTGCCAAACAGTGAGTCGGCCAGCGCTTGTTTGTGCTCTTGCATCAGCTGGATGCGCTCTTCCACCGTGCCGCTGGCGACCAGTTTGTACACGAACACTGGTTTGTCTTGCCCGATACGGTAAGCGCGGTCGGTGGCCTGATTCTCTACTGCGGGATTCCACCAAGGGTCCAGATGGATCACGGTATCGGCGGCGGTGAGGTTGAGGCCAGCGCCACCGGCCTTGAGGCTGATCAGAAACACCAAGGTGTTGCCGTTTTGAAAGGCATCAATGGCTTCCTGGCGCTTGCGGGTGGCCCCGGTCAGCTTGCTGTAGGCAATCCGGTGTTTGCGCAGTAAGTCTTCGACCAGGCCCAGCGCCTGGGTAAATTGTGAAAACAGCAAAATGCGGCGGCCTTCTTCCAGCATGGCGGGCAGATGGTCGTCGAGCCAGTCCAGTTTGGCGCTGTCGTGCAGGCTGTGTGCCTGCTCCAGCTTGACCAGCTGCGGCGCAATGCAGGCCTGGCGCAGTTTGAGCAGAGCATCCAAAAAGGCGATATGGCTTTTGGCCAAACCCTGTTTGGCGACTAGGTCACGGATGTGCTTTTCCATGCTCAGGCGAATGCCTTCATACAGGGCAGCCTGTTTGCTGCCCAGCTCGACGTACTGGGTAATGGTGGTTTTTTCCGGCAGTTCGGCAGCCACCTGTTGTTTGGTGCGGCGCAGGATAAACGGCGAAATTTTTCTGGCCAGCTCGTTGCGAGCCGTTTCCACGCCGTCTTTTTCAATGGGATTGCGAAAGACATCATTGAAAAAGCTGCGCCCGTACAGCAAACCGGGCAGGGCAAAATCCATCAGCGACCAGAGCTCGCCCAGGTGATTTTCCAGCGGTGTGCCCGACAGGCATAGACGCATGCCGGCCTTGAGGCGGCGCGCGCTGATGGCAGTCTTGGTTTGCGGGTTCTTGATGGCCTGGGCTTCATCCAGCACCGCCAGCGCGTAGGCCTGCGTACTGTGGTAGTCGATATCCAGATGCAGCAGGGCATAGCTGGTAATGATGATATCGGTGCCCTGTTGGCGCGCCATCAGGCTATGGCGATCGCTACCGTGCAGGATGCAGGTAGTCAGGTGCGGTGCAAAACGAGCGGCTTCACGCTGCCAGTTGCCCAGCAGGCTGGTGGGCGCGACCACCAAAACAGGCAAGTGGCTGTGGTTTTGCGCTTTGAGCCAAGCAATAAAGGCCAGCACCTGCAGGGTTTTGCCCAGCCCCATGTCGTCGGCCAAAATGCCGCCGAGGTGATTACGGTATAAAAAAGCCAGCCAGTTCAGCCCCTGCTGCTGGTAGTCACGCAGTTGTGCTTGGAGCAGTGCGGGGGCAGGGATGGGCTCGATGCCGCGATAGTTGTTCAGTTGCTCGATCAGCTGGCGGGTTAGCGGTGCGTTGCGCTGATCCAGATCGGGCAGGCCTTCCAGCTGCGCTGCTTGGTAGAGCGGCAGTTGGAGGACGTGGTTGAGATCGTGCTCCAGCACCAAGCCGCGCAGCAGGCTGTGGATCTGTTGTAGCGGACGGGTGTCGATCTGTAACCAGTTGCCTTGGTTGTGCAAAACCATCTGCTCGGGCGCACCCTGTTCCAGCCACTGGGTGATCAGTTGGGTGCTGTCCAGTTTGCTGCCATCGTCCATGGTCAGTTGCAGGCCGAAGTCGAACCAGCCGGGTCCGTTGTCGCTGAGACTAAAGCTGAAACTGGCTTGGCGGGGATTGAACTGGAAGCCGTCATCCTGGCTGATGCGCCAACCTTGTTCGGCCAAGCGTGGCAGCTGTTCAGTCGTCAGCTGCTGCCAAGCGCTGAAATACTGGCTGAGGCTGTCGGACTGCGGCAGCCAGTAAAAGTGGGTTTCGTCGATACTGTCCAGCCCCAGTTGCAGGTTGTGCAAGGTTTCCAGCGCCGCCTGCTCGCAGGCCAGATCGCGCTGGATAATCGTCAGGCGCTCGTCAGTCTGGCGGGTGACGCGCTGTGGGCTATTGTCCTGATAATCGGCGGGCAGGCTGTAGGGGCCGTAGTCGAATTGCAGCTCAATGCAGGGCAGGGCGTGTTCAGCTAGGGCTTGGATACTGGTGATGCGCGCATGTGGGGTGCACTCGGTAATTTCTTCACAGTCCAGCTGCAGGGGAGCGGGCAGTTGTTGGTTGTTAAAGCGTGAAATTAGGGCGGCGCTGACCTGCGCCAGCCCTTCGTCTGGAATGGTAGGAGCCTTTTGCAAATGTAGAATTTGCTTGGCGTCCAGATCGCTTAACAGCTCGCCAATACAGGCAGTACTGCGGTCGAAAAACATCAGTGGCTGCGTGTGTATCAGTAACCAGTGGGCGGTATCTTCGAGATTGGCTTGAAGTTTTTTACCGCCTTCGACAGCGTGCCATTGCCACTCCAAACGGCGGCCTTTTACCAAACTGATCGGCGTGTTGCGATAGTACAAACGGCCGGTTTTTGCGGCCAGCTGCAGCGCTTTGTGACCGGATGCACCGATAAAAAAGCTGTGTATGCCATTTTGTCGGGTCAGGCCGTTGAGTATCTCCAGATCGGTGGGCGTGATGAACTCGGGCAGGAACATGCGCTCGAAGGGCGGCGACGGCTGATAGGCTTGTTGCTGGCCCCAGTTGCCGTCCTTGCGCAGGTAAGCGCGGATAAATTCTACGCGCAGACCCGCTCTGGACGGCTCAAGCGTATACAGCAGGTGAAATCTGCCGGTTTCAGGTGCGTTTAATGGCTGGGTGTCGCTGTCTGCTGGCAGCTGTTGCAGCCAGTCAAGCCAGGCCGGTTGTGCATTAACCTCGCTCAGCCATTGCAGGGCAACGGCCACCACGTGTTTACAGCGGTAGCCCACTGGGCAGCTGCAATAGCCGCTCAGTTTGCCGTGTTGCAGTTCGACGCAGGATTCGTAGTAACGCCAACTGCTGCCGCGTACTTCGGCGTAGATAGCATGATTCAGCACGTCCAGTGCGCCGACTCGTTGCTGGCGCTGGTAGGTTTGTCCGCGATTGAATGCCGATGCCCCTGCCATGGCAAGGACATCGGCGCGGGTAAAATTAAGCATCGGGGTCGTACGCTAGATTTGGCATCAGCCAGCGCTCGGTTTCTTCCAGGCTGATGCCTTTGCGCGCGGCGTAGCTTTCCACCTGATCCTTTTCGATTTTGCCGACGGCAAAGTATTTGGCCTCGGGATGGGCAAAGTACCAGCCGCTGACGGCTGCCGTCGGGAACATCGCATAGTGCTCGGTGAGGAAGATTCCGCCGCGACCGGCGCGGTTAAATTCTGCCTCTGGGTCGAGCAGGTTAAATAGCGGGCCTTTTTCGGTGTGGTCGGGGCAGGCCGGATAACCGGGAGCAGGACGGATGCCGCTGTATTTTTCTTGAATCAACTCATCGTTATCAAAATTTTCGCCGGCGGCGTAACCCCAATGCTGGGTGCGTACCTGCTGGTGCAGCCACTCGGCGGTGGCTTCGGCCAAACGGTCAGCCAATGACTGGATCAAAATGGCGCTGTAGTCGTCGCCATCTGCCTTGTACTGGTTGCACAGCTCTTCTACACCAAGGCCGGCAGTGACGATAAAACCACCGACATAATCCTTCAGGCCGCTGTCTTTGGGGGCGACATAGTCGGCCAAGCAGCGATTAGCACCATTGTCGCGGATCTGGGTTTGTTGGCGCAGATGATGCAGGCGGCGCAGCGGCTGGCCTTGCTCGTCATACAGCTCGATATCGTCGCGATCCACCTGATTGGCCGGCCAGAAGCCAAATAGGGCACGGGCTTGGATCAGGTCTTCATTGATCAGCTTATCCAGCATCACCTGGGCTTCGTTAAACAGGGTTTGCGCGGCTTCGCCGACCACTTCGTCCTGGAAAATGCGCGGGTACTTGCCCACCAGGTTCCAGGCAATAAAGAAGGGCGTCCAGTCGATAAAATTGCGCACTTCTTTCAGGTCTACCTTTTCAATCATGCGCGAACCGGTAAAGCTGGGCGCCGGCGGCTGGTAAGTGCTCCAGTCCAGCTGCAGGCGGTTGTCCAGCGCCTGCTGATAGCTGAGGTATTCGATGTTGGTTTTGCGGTTAGCCGTGCGTTCGCGGACTTTGGCGTATTCTTCGCGGGTTTTGCGCACAAATTCTGGTTTAAGCTCTTTCGACAGCAAAGTGGTAGCGACACCGACCGAGCGCGAGGCATCAGTGACATAAATAACGGCATCATTGGTGTAATGTGGGTCGATTTTTACCGCCGTGTGTGCCTTGGAGGTGGTGGCACCACCGATCATCAGCGGTAGGTGGAAGTTCTGGCGCTGCATTTCCTTGGCCACGTGCACCATTTCGTCCAATGAGGGGGTAATCAGCCCGGACAGGCCGATAATGTCGACTTTTTCCTCGATGGCGGTTTGCAGGATCTTGTCCGCAGGTACCATTACGCCTAGGTCAACGATGTCATAGCCGTTACAGCCCAGCACCACAGCAACAATGTTTTTGCCAATGTCGTGCACGTCGCCTTTTACGGTGGCGACCAGAATCTTGCCTTTGGCTTCGGGCTGATCGCCTTTTTCCTCTTCGATGAAAGGAATCAGATGATTTACCGCCTGCTTCATCACGCGGGCGGATTTGACCACCTGCGGCAGAAACATCTTGCCGCTACCGAACAGGTCGCCCACCACGTTCATGCCGTCCATCAGCGGGCCTTCAATCACGTGGATTGGGCGTTCGGCTTGCTGACGGGCTTCTTCGGTATCCTCGACGATGTGGGTGGTGATGCCCTTGACCAGCGCATGCTCCAGGCGCTTGTTGACCGGCAGCTTGCGCCATTCTTCGTCTTCTACTTCTTTTTTGCTGCCATCGCCACGGTATTCTTCGGCAATTTCCAGCAGGGCTTCGGTGGCGCCCGGGTGGCGATTGAGGATGACGTCTTCCACACGGTCACGCAGGCGTGGCGGAATCTGGTCGTAGATTTCCAGCTGGCCGGCATTGACGATGCCCATGTTCAGGCCGTTTTTGATCGCGTAATACAGGAATACCGAGTGGATCGCCTCGCGTACCGGGTTGTTGCCGCGAAACGAGAAAGACACGTTGGATACACCGCCCGAGGTCAGGGCGTAGGGCAGGTTGTCGCGAATCCAGGCCATGGACTCGATAAAATCCACGGCGTAGTTGTTGTGTTCCTCGATGCCGGTGGCCACGGCAAAGATATTGGCATCGAAAATGATGTCTTCTGGCGGAAAGCCGACCTGATTGACCAGAATGTCGTAGGAGCGGGCGCAGATTTCGTTCTTGCGCGCGGCGGTATCGGCCTGGCCCTGTTCGTCAAAGGCCATCACGATAATGGCAGCACCATAGCGGCGGCACAGCGTGGCGTGTTTGATGAACTCGTCCACACCTTCCTTCATGGAAATGGAGTTGACGATGCCCTTGCCCTGAATGCATTTCAGGCCCGCTTCGATAATGTCCCACTTGGAGGAGTCGAGCATGATCGGCACACGGGAAATATCCGGCTCGCCGGCGATCAGGTTGAGGAAGGTAACCATCGCCGCTTTGGAGTCGAGCATGCCCTCGTCCATGTTGATGTCGATCACCTGGGCGCCGGCTTCTACCTGTTGCAGCGCCACTTCTAGCGCTTCGGTGTAGTTTTCCTCGCGGATCAGGCGGGCAAAACGGGCCGAGCCGGTGATGTTGGTGCGCTCGCCGACGTTGACGAACAGCGAGTTGCGGTCAATGTTGAAGGCTTCCAGCCCGGACAGGCGGCAGGCTTTGGGAATTTCCGGTACCTGGCGTGGCGGGTATTTGGCAATCACCTCGTTGATGGCGGCAATGTGTTGCGGGGTGGTGCCGCAGCAGCCGCCAACAATGTTTAAAAAGCCGGAGGCGGCAAAGTCTTCGATTAGTGCGGCGGTTTCGGCAGCGCTTTCATCGTATTCGCCAAAGGCGTTGGGCAGGCCGGCGTTGGGGTGGGCAGAGACAAAGGTATCGGCTTTTTCTGACAGCTCTTGCAGGTAGGGGCGCAGCTGCTTGGCACCCAGTGCACAGTTCAGGCCCACCGACAGCGGCTGGCAGTGGCGGATCGAGTTCCAGAAAGCTTCGGTGGTCTGGCCGGACAACGTGCGGCCAGAGGCATCGGTGATAGTGCCGGAAATCATGATCGGCAGTTTCACGCCCAGTTCGTCAAACACGCTTTCAACGGCAAAAATCGCTGCTTTGGCGTTCAAAGTATCGAAGATGGTTTCGATCATGATGATGTCGGCACCGCCTTCGATCAGGCCGCGGGTGGCAGTACTGTAGTTGTCCACCAGAATGTCGAAGGTGACGTTGCGATAGCCCGGGTTGTTGACATCCGGTGACAGCGAACAGGTGCGGCTGGTTGGGCCCAGTACGCCGGCGACATAGCGTGGCTTGTCTGGGGTTTCCAGGGTTTTGGCGTCGCAAACCTCGCGGGCAAGGCGTGCGCCCTCGAAGTTCAGCTCGTAGGCCAGCTCTTCCATGCCGTAATCGGCCTGGGAAATGGCAGTGGAGTTGAAGGTGTTGGTTTCGATAATGTCGGCACCGGCGTCCAGATAGGCTTTTTCGATTTTCTGGATCAGCTCCGGCTGGGTCAGGATCAGCAGGTCGTTGTTGCCGCGCACATCACGGTGCCAGTCAGCGAAGCGCTCGCCACGGAAAGCTTCTTCCGTCAGTTTTTCAGCCTGAATCATGGTGCCCATGGCCCCGTCGAGCAGCAGAATGCGGGATTTGATGGCGGTTTGCAGTTGGGCAAGACGGGTGGCGCGAGCGGACATGGGCATTACCTGGAAAAACAGCTGAAAATAAACGCGCTAGCATAGCAAAAAAACACACTAAGGGTGTATGCGGTGCGGGTCTAGAGTGCAGCAAACTGTGCTGTAAAAGGATGGCGTCGGTATGGTGGCGTCAAAAAAATGTATTCTAAAACAGGATGATATGCCATTTGTACTTCTGTTATGCTGCCATGGCATTTTGCAATATGGCGCTGCAGATTTGCAGGGGGGCTTTGCTATAATTCGCCGTTTTTTACTTGGTTGCGTGCGGCGGCCAGTTTGGCAGACGGTCAGTATAGGTGCTGGCTTGTATTTCACTTTGCATCCGGGGCAGTGAACATGACTCACGAAACAGAAACAGTCAGGGCGGAACAGCCGCAAACCTTGCCGTTGCCGCAAGAGGTGCGGGTTGCCCTGCTGAGAGAGTTGCAAAAATTGCTGTTCGACCAGCTGGGCATCGGTATCAAAAATACCGTGCAAGAGGTCGAAAACACCCTGTTTGATGCGATGGATAAGGCCAAGGACAATGAAAGCCGTTCTGACTACCTAGAAAGCATTTCTAATTGGCGTTCGCAAAAAATGAACGTGGTCGAAGGCTTTTTGCGTACCCACCTTGACGTGTTTAAAGCTTATTTTTCTGGTCAGGCCGAACACCGCAGCAAGTCGGTGGACGTGAGTCCCGAACTCAAAACCGCCACGCTGACGCTGCTGAAAAAGGAAGAGCAAGAAGAAAGCTTGTTGGTCAACACCATGGCCAGTCGCCTGAATAAAAAATACAACCTAGAGCTGGTGGTCATGCGCCGTCGTTTGGCTTATCTGGCCGCTGCGCAGTATGCCGACGAAACCCTTAGTCCGTTGTGTCCCGACGCGGTGGCGAGTTCTTTGCAGCAGGTTATGCATGAGCAGGGCCTCTCTGCCGGCTTAAAAAGCACGGTTTACATGAATTTTGACCGTCAGGTTATGACGGTTTTGCAGAAGTTTTATGTAAATCTGAACCAGTTCTTTGCTGATCGTGAAATTTTGCCTGCTTTGGGTGTGGATAACATTTTGCAAGAAATGGCCCAAGCGCAACGGGTACAGCAACCGCACAAAAGCGCCGAAGCGGTCGATGCCAGTCCTGCAGTAGAAGACCAAGCTGCGCAGCTTAAAGAAAACCTGCTGAAAAAACTGCAGGGTTCCCGCGGGGCGGCGCAGGGCGCTGCAGGCGCGGCGATGCCGGACGCTGCACAGCCCTCCGGTAGCACACCCTATCAGCAGCAAATTGAGCATCAGGTCAAGGAAATTAACCAGCTACTGGGCAATTACCGCCACAGTTTGGGCGCGGTGCTGCCCAGCGGTAGCCGCATGCTGGATTCGTTTGCGCCACCGGGTGCCAGCAAGAACTACTCCAGTCAGCAGTTGATGCAGGCGCTGCAAAAGATGCAGCAGGAACGCGCCATGCATGCCATGCATGAGCCGCAGGATACTGATGCTTTCAAGCAGAGCATGTATCAGACGCTGGCAGCAGCCACCAAAAACGGCAAAGACTTTCGCATCGAGGGCAATCAGTCCAACCTGATTGATCTGGTCGGTATGCTGTTTGACTTCGTTAAAGAAGAAGATCGGCTGGCGCAGGATCACAAAGATGTGTTGGTGCACCTGCAAAACCTGTACTGCCAGGTGGCGCTGCGTGATGCCAGTTTTTTCCATAACACATCACATCCGGCGCACCTGCTGCTCAATCGCATGGTGCAAGCGGGTAGTCAGTTTCAGGGTGATGTGGACCAGAAGCAGCTGAGCAATGCCATTGAAGAAACCGTGCGCCAGGCGCTGGTTGAGTATCAGCATGACGACCATGTGTTCGAGCGCCTGCTCAACCAGTTTGAGCAGCAAGTCTCCACTGTGCAAAACCGCGTGGAAAAGCGTGAAAAACGGGCGGTAGATGCAGCCAAAGGCCGCGAAAAGCTGATTTTTGCACGCAAGCATGCACGCGGCTTTATTGAGGTGTGCATCAAGCGGCATAGCCCACCGGAAATTATTCGCGAGTTTTTGCTGGCCGCTTGGACGGATGTGTTGGTGTTTGTTTTTCTGCGCTCGGGCCCATCCAGCACAACCTGGCAGGAAAAAGCCAAAATCGCCGAAGAACTGGCTTGGAGCTGTACGCCGCTAAACGAGCAGCAGCGCCAAGAGTTTGCGGCGCGCAAAGATAAACACATGGCGGATATCCGCAAGGCGTTGCAGCAGCTGGGTAGCTACTCAGAAACCGAGATTCAACGTGTGATTCAGGACATTCAGATCTGTCAGCAGGCGGTGCAAGCCCAGCAGAATGAAGTGGTTGAACAGCTGAACAACACACTGGCTTCCAGTATGACGGCGGCCGACGAAGCTGAGCTGAAAACACTGGAGCCTGTGGATGAGTCCGCGTTGGACAGCCAGGCTCAGGCGGTGCTGGATACACTCAAGCATGTGCGTTTTGGCAGCTGGTTTACCTTTAAAGCGCCCCCCCATCGCCTCAAGCTGGCTTGGTTCAGCCCCACCACTCAGCACTATATGTTTGTAGACGGTTCGGGCCAAGGCTCGTACATCAAGCTATGGAGCGAACTGTTTGCGCTGATGCAAAAAGGTGAGGCTAGCCTTGAAGAAAAATCCGATAACATGCCGTTTTTTGAGCGCGCCTTGCAGGCTATTCAGCGCACCCTCAAGCAGTTCGCCGGCAGCTACGTCAGCGAAATTCGTGACAGCAAACCCCAAACCGCGTAAGGCTAGCGTCGGTCACGCGGCGCATGCTGGGCGCGCTTGGCCCAGCGCAGCCTTTATAGCGCAGCCTTTGTAATAGGCTGACAGCCAGCAACGGGCTGCGGTGCGGGCTGCAGAACGGCAGACGACACAATCGCTAGCCTCATCCCCTCGCGCCACAACCAGCCAAGTGTGCCTTATGGATTGCGCTTGAGCTGATCTTTAAGCTGGGTCGGCAGCTGGCGGATGATCAGCATGTCGCGCTGTTCGTCGTACTCCACTCGGGAGCCCAACAGGTGCGCCTCAAAGCTGATCGACAGTCCCTCAGCACGGCCGGTAAAACGCTGGAATTGGTTGATGGTCTTGCGGTCGGTGGGCACGTAGTCGCTCAGGCCGTAATCCAGATTACGGATGTGTTCGTAAAAGGCGCGTGGGTTGTCTTCGTCTAGCGCTTCGGACAGGCCGGCCAGCTCCACGGGTTCGCCCTTACGCTGCTGATCCTTGGTGTACTGCACCAGAGCCTTGGTTTTTTCCTGCACCGGTTCTTCTTCAAGGCCGGTGGTGTCGATGTAGTCACTGAATGCGCGCAGCAAGGTGCGGGTGTCGGCTGGCGCATCGCCGTGCTCTTCCGCATGCAGCAGTGCCAGAAAGGCATCGGCCAGCTTTTTGCCGCCCTTGCCTTTGAGCAGGGAAATATAGTGCCGAGAGCGAGGGTTGTTGCGCCATTCGCTCAGGTTAATGCGACAGGCCAACTGCAGTTGCGACAGATCCAGATGGCGGATGTCGGTGGGCGCTAGGTCGTCGCTGATGCACAACCCGTGACGCTGGGGTAGCAGAGCAACCACGCAATGATCGGCCATGTTGAACTGGTACAGCATCAAGCACAGGTGGCCGGCCAGATAAATCTGCTGCTCATCCAACAGTGTTTGCCAATGCTGAGCCAGTTGCAGCCCCAGCTGCTGAAACTCCAGCTGCCCATCAGCCAGCGCTTTGAGGTTGGCCGGCAGCGCCTGACCATCATCCATAAAACAGGCCCAGCTTTTGCCGGGCTTGGCGTTGTAATGCTCGTTGAAGTCCACCAGCAGCGCTTCCAATGCATCATTGAGCGGCAAAGGTGCAGCGGCAGCATGCAGGTGGGCAGGGCTGTTGTCGGGTTTTTTCTCAAGAAAGTGGATAACGCAATTCTGGATGGGCATGGCTTAACCTGCAGTGAGCGGGTCGGACTGCAGCGCCTGCAGACGACGAATGACAAAACGCACATGCATGTGCAACTCGTAAAGTTCGTGGGTATAGGACAGTGGCACCTCGACTTTGGCCAGCTCGCCCTGCAAGTCTTCCAGCCGGCGGATTTCTTCATCCAGCTGTGCGGGCAGGGTGGTGCTGTTGAATTTCTTGTCCACATCGCGCAGGTATTTGTACCACCGGTAAATTCGCGCGCGGATACGCCAGCGGTAAATGGGGCCGGCAATTTTGAACAGCGGAAACAGCACCACCAGCAGTGGAATCACCAGAATGATGTAACGGTCGGCCAGTGAGGCAATGCGAAAGGGCAGATAACGTTGCAGCAACGGCGGGCCTTTGCGGTGGAAGTAGTCGGCTTCGTTGATCATGTCGAAGGCTTGGGGGTCGGCCTTGGGCCAGTTGCCGGCGGACTCCAGCAGGCTGCCATCGGCCATCACCTTTTGCGCAGCTGCCAGAATCAGCGGTGCAATGGCTGGATGAAAATCGTCATTGATCACCAGTAGCGCCTGCGCGCTAAGGGTGTGAAGATCGCGGTCGGGCTGGTCATTGGGCAGGCTTAACAGCCCACGGCTGACTTCCACGCCATGCACAAAAGGCAGGCGGCTCTCATAGGCGCGCACGCGGGTGAAGTTAAGTAGTTTAAGTTCTTGGTGTGCGGCCAGCTGCTGTATTAGCGCGCTCTCGGCAGCGCCCATGAAAAAGGCCGCGTCCAGCTCGCCAGATAGCAATTCGGTCATGGCCCGCTGCCCGCTATAAGGCTGCCAGTTGGCGCCCGCATCGGCTTGCAAGCCGTTCACCTGCAGCAACGGATCAACCAGCATGCGTAATCCGCCGCGCGGGCTGCCAATGGCAAGGCGCAAGGAAACCAGATCGTGCAGGGTTTCGACCTGCACATCCGAGCGCAGGAACAGCCAAAGCGGTTCGCGAAACACAGCGCCCAGACTGTGCAGGCGTGCGCGTTGTTCGGCAGGCAGGGTTTGCTCTTGTCCGCTTTGCAGCAGAGCAATGTTAATGCCGGATTTTTTGTCGAGCAGGCGCTCGGCGTTTTGGCGTGAACCGCTGCTTTCAACCAGCTTAAGCTCGAAATGCTCGCGCGCCAGCTCTTCTTTAAGGCGCAGAGCAAAGGCCTGGTAACCGCCGCCGGCAAAGCCGGTGCTCATGGTGGCCGACATGGGCGGCGGCGGAGCCACGAAATAAAACAGCGCGGCCACCAGCGCGGCCAGTACCGGAACCAGCCAAAGGTTGGCGCGGATCATGATGGAAAGGTCTTGGAAAAAACGGCTCATGCAATGTTCTATGGACTGCTAAAAGGTCGGCCATTATACGCAGTGAGCAGCCAAAAATGGGACTGGGGTGTAACCAGGCTGGCGGGCGAAGCGCGCTCTAGGGTGTTTTGTGTCTAGGTACACAGGGCTGTGTCAAGGCACTTAAAGGTGAGTGTTGTTTGCAGGGTTGCTTGACTGGCTTGGCTGTCGATGACGACCAAGCCAGTTTTGTATCCCGTTGTGAGGCTGAGCGAGCCTGTGCGATTTTTTTGTTTGCGGACGCTTTTACTCCCTCTTGCTAGTAGGGAA
>JAHAYO010000008.1 GCA_018384595.1 Thiopseudomonas sp. | reverse complement strand
ATGCGCTGGAGCAAGCCATCAAGCTGATGGCGGTTGCACCACGGGTCGAGTTTTATGGTTTTGGTGCATCCGGTGCAGTGGCGGCGGATGCTCAGCACAAGTTTTTCCGCTTGCTGCTGACGGCGGCGGCCTACAGCGACCCGCACATGCAGGCGATGTCGGCCGTGACCCTGAAGCCCGGTGATGTAGCCATTTGCATTTCCCAGTCTGGCCGCTCCCGCGATTTGCTGACCACCGCCAATCTGGTGCGCGAAACCGGTGCCGGTCTGATTACCCTGTGCCCGAGCCAAACGCCGCTGGCTGAGCTGGCGACGGTCAATCTGGCCATTGATGTGCAGGAAGATACCGAAATCTATACCCCGCTAACCTCGCGCATCGCCCATCTGGTGGTGATTGATGTGCTGGCGATGGGGGTGGCCATGGCCCGTGGCCCTGATCTGGTTGATCATCTGAAAAGTGTCAAACGCAGCCTACGCAGCTTGCGTCTGTCGCCGAAAACGGCTGCCCGTGGCGAAGGGTGATAAGGGGACCTGACCCCTTTTGCTTCCCAAAAACGGCCAACAGTGGCACTATCGCACCTTCATTTTACGCATGAGTATCCGTCACTTGCTTTTATCCGTGCAAGCTGACTCAGGTTCGCTAGGCCACACGCCTGTTCGGGCCGTTTTCAAGAGGTCATTTATGACGCAATCCGCTTCGGCCGCATTAACGCCGGCACTGGAAGTGCGAGATCTGCATAAAAGCTACGGCAACCTTGAGGTCATCAAGGGGATTTCGCTGGCCGCCCATGACGGCGATGTTATTTCCATTCTAGGCTCGTCCGGTTCGGGCAAGTCCACTTTTCTGCGCTGTCTCAATTTGCTGGAAAACCCGCATCAGGGGCAAATTTTCTTCTCCGGTGAAGAGCTGCAACTAAAAGCCGACAAAACCGGTGCGCTGCAGCCGGTGCGTAACGAACAAATCAACCGCCTGCGCACTCAGGTTGGCTTTGTCTTCCAAAACTTCAATCTGTGGCCGCACATGACGGTGCTCGACAACATTATCGAGGCGCCACGCCGTGTGCTGGGGTTGGACAGGGCCGAGGCAGTTGAGACTGCAGAAGCGTTGTTGGCCAAGGTCGGCATTGCCGACAAACGCCACAACTATCCCAACCAGCTGTCCGGCGGGCAGCAACAACGGGCGGCGATTGCCCGTACCCTAGCGATGCAGCCCAAGGTGATCCTGTTTGACGAACCGACCTCAGCGCTGGACCCAGAAATGGTGCAGGAAGTGCTGGGCGTGATTCGCGGTCTGGCCGATGAAGGCCGCACCATGCTGCTGGTCACCCACGAGCTGAATTTTGCCCGCCAGGTTTCCAGCCAGATCATGTTCTTTCATCAGGGACGCATTGAAGAGCAAGGTACACCCGAAGAGGTGTTTGAGCGGCCGCAATCCGAGCGCTGCCGTCAATTTATGTCCAGTCACTACCTGTGAGGTCTGACGATGAAAAACTATAAAAGACTGTTAGTTGCCGCTGCTACCAGCCTTGCTTTGAGCACCGGTGCCATGGCTGCCGACAAACTGCGTATCGGTACCGAGGGTGCTTATCCTCCATTCAACCTGTTGGATGCGGACGGTAAGGCCATCGGCTTTGACCTGGATATCGCACAAGCGCTGTGCGACAAAATGGGTGCTGAGTGTTCGGTGGTGTTGTCGGACTGGGATGGCATTATTCCGGCTCTGAATGCGAAAAAGTTCGATTTTCTGGTCGCCTCCATGTCGATCACCGAAGAGCGCCAGATGGCGGTTGATTTTACCGAGCGTTATTACAGCAACGGCCTGCAGTTTATCGCGCCAAAAAATGTCGACTTTAAGGTTGATGCTGCCAGCCTGAAAGGCAAGGTGATTGGCGCACAGCGTGCCACCATTGCCGGCAACTGGCTGGAAGACAACCACGGTCGCAACGTTTCCATCAAGCTGTATGACACCAACGAAAACGCCTATCTGGATCTGGCCTCCGGCCGTTTGGACGCTGTGCTGGCGGACAAGTTCGTCAACTGGGAGTGGTTGGAAAGCGATGCCGGCAAGGACTTCGAGTTCAAGGGCGACCCTGTGTTTGAAGATGACGAGATTGCCATTGCCGTGCGCAAGGGCAATAAACAGCTGGTTGAGCGTTTGAATAAAGCCCTGAAAGAGATCCGCGACGACGGTACCTACAAGGCAATCAACGGCAAATATTTCCCGTTTGATATTTATTAATCTGGACGGCTGGATCGCAGAAGACGCTACCGTCATCCTGCGCGCCGTCGTAGGATCTGGCTGTTGAGTGCACGGCCGGATTCTGCGACTCCACTGCGTTGCGCGCAGAATGACAGTATGTGGAGCGTTGTGTGCGGAATGACATGCTGGATGTTCCGCGCAGAGGCACCACTGTCATCCTGCACGTACATTACTGTCATCCTGCGCGAAGTCGCAGGATCTGGCCGGTGCATGACTGGATTTTACGATTCCACTACGTTGCGCATATCAACCGTAAAACTTTCACGCTAAACCATACAGCCGTGTTGCTGAGTTTTTAATGTATGAGCTTTGATTTATATGGTTTTGGCCCCGCTTTACTGGCCGGAACCTGGATGACCATCCAGCTGGCGCTGGCTTCTTTAGCCGTGGGGCTGGTACTCGGCCTGCTGGGCGCGCTGGCCAAAACCTCTCCTTACCGTGCGCTGCGCTGGCTGGGCGATGCCTACTCGACGCTGGTGCGTGGTGTGCCCGAGTTGCTCTGGGTGCTGCTGATTTATTACGGCTCGGTCAGTAGTGTGCAGGCTTTTGGCGAAATGATTGGCCAGCCGGAACTGGAATTGAGTCCCTTTGCCGCCGGTGTGCTGGCGTTGGGGTTGTGTTTTGGCTCCTACGCTACTGAGGTATTCCGTGGGGCCCTGTTGTCGATTCCCCGTGGCCAACGTGAAGCCGGACTGGCACTGGGCCTGTCGCGCAAACGCATCCTGTGGCAACTGGTTTTGCCACAAATGTGGCGGGTGGCGCTGCCTGGGCTGGGCAATCTATTCATGATTTTGATGAAAGATACCGCGCTGGTCTCGGTGATCGGCCTGAACGAAGTGATGCGCCAAGCTCAGATTGCGGTGACTGCCTCCAAGCAGCCGTTTACCTTCTTTATGGTGGCTGCCGCCATTTATCTGAGTCTGACCGTTATCAGCATGCTGGCCCTGCAATGGTTTGAACGCCGCGCTAACCGTGGCTTTAGCAGGAGCCACGCATGAACTGGGAATTGATCTGGAAATACCTGCCCAAGCTGGGCGAGGGCGCCTGGCTGACCCTGGAACTGGTCGGTATTGCCGTGGTGATCGGGTTGCTGATTGCCATCCCGCTGGGGCTGGCGCGCACTTCGCGGCACTGGTATGTGCAGGCGTTGCCCTATGGTTATATTTTCTTCTTCCGTGGCACGCCGCTGCTGCTGCAACTGTTTCTGGTTTATTACGGACTGGCGCAGTTTGATGTCATCCGCCAGGGCCCGCTCTGGCCCTATCTGCGCGATCCGTACTGGTGCGCGCTGATTGCCATGACCATGCATACCTCGGCCTATATCGCGGAAATCATTCGTGGTGCCATCCAGGCGGTGCCCCATGGCGAGGTGGAAGCAGCGCGGGCGCTGGGCCTGTCGCGGGGGCAGACCATCTGGCATATTGTGTTGCCACGGGCCGCGCGCATTGGCCTGCCGGCGTACAGCAACGAGGTAATCCTGATGCTCAAGGCCAGCTCGCTGGCCAGCACCGTGACCCTGCTGGAACTGACCGGTATGGCACGGACCATCATCGCCCGTACCTATATGCCGGTGGAGATTTTCTTTGCCGCCGGACTGTTCTATCTGGTGATGACTTTCATTCTGGTACAGATTTTCCGTCTGCTGGAGCGCTGGTTGCGGGTTGATATGCTGCAAGGACGCTGATGGGCGAGAGCAACAAGGGGGCAGGTGCATGCTATCCACAAAGGTCATGTTTAGCGCCTTTGCCCTATGACGAACACTTCGCTGCCCTTGACCAGCTACTGCGTGTTCAGCGGCCCCTGTGGGATAACCAACCTTTCACGCAACAAACCCTTAGCTGGGAAGCTGACTATCCCGAGCTGTCTGCCTGGTTGCGGGCGCAAAGCCTTGAGCATGCAGAAAAATACCAACTTGAACCTTGGCGCGCATTAAAGGGGTTAGGTTCATTATTCTTGGAAAATATGTACCTAACCCCTTTAACGCAGTATCCAGCCAAGCCACTCCCAGAGGCCATGACTCGGGGCATTCCTGGGCGTAAATGGCAGCAAATAGAATCTTTTGCCAGCTGTTTGCCGCCAGACTGGCAAGGCAGTCGCTGGCTCGACTGGTGTGCCGGCAAGGGGCATTTGGGTCGCCGATTGGCTTGGCCAGATGACAGCCTATGCTGTATTGAGCACGATGCCGTGCTGGTTGCGGCGGGCAAACAACTGAGCCAGCAGTGGAAGGTTCAGGCCAGTCACCCGCACTGCGACGCTCTGGGCGAGCACGCTGTTACGCATGTGTCCGGCAGTGATACCTGGGTTGCTCTGCATGCCTGTGGCGACTTGCACACTCACTTGCTGCGCCATACAAGTACACAGAGCGTGCGCCGGTTGGCGGTAGCGCCGTGTTGCTATAACCGCATTCGCGCCGACCATTATCAGCCTCTGTCAAAGCTGGGGCGGGCTTCTGCGCTGAAGCTGGATCGTCGCCAGCTGGGCTTGCCGTTGCAGGCAACCGTCACCGCAGGTGCTGGCGAAGTGCGCAAACGTAATCGAATCATGGCGTGGCGGCTGGGGTTTGATGCGCTGCAGCGCCAATGGCGCGGTGTGGACGAATACCTGCCGCTGCCCTCGCCAGCCAGTCATTGGCAGCACGACACCTTTCCCGATTGGTGCTTGGCCGCAGCGGCCCACAAGGGCATTCAACCTAGGCCGGTCAGTGACTGGCAGGTCGCTGAGCAAGCCGGTTGGCAGCGGCTGGCGCAGGTACGCAATCTTGAGTTGGTGCAAGGGCTGTTTCGCCGTCCGCTGGAGTTTTGGCTGCTGCTGGATATGGCTCTATTTCTGCAAGAGCAAGGCTTTAGCGTGCAGCTGGGCGAGTTTTGCCCGCAGTCGCTGACCCCGAGAAACCTGCTGTTACTCGCTGAGCGATAAGCTGTGTTTCCCCATGATTGGCAGATAAACACAATTGCCCTTTGATTAAGCCTTTACAAGCAGAAAATCGCCGCTATAATGTCGCGCATTGCCGGTATAGCTCAGCAGGTAGAGCAACTGACTTGTAATCAGTAGGTCCCGCGTTCGATTCGTGGTGCCGGCACCATATAAATAAAGGCTTGCAGCGATGCAAGCCTTTTTTATTTTGATCCGAAATTGCGTATTCGCCACATTTGGGTCAGTTTCAGCACACTATTGCGGCCTTTCCCCAGGTGCAGTCTGGCAAAGATTGTCATTAGTCGACAGGGGATTGGCTCGTGTTGCCGGCGATATACCAAAAGCCCGCTATTTGATAGCGGGCTTTTTATTGCCAGAAATATAAACCGGCAGGTTCTGCTGGGGCGGTGCTTACAGCTGGATTCCGGCCTTGAACGTGTCGCACTGCGTCATATCACCATTGTCAAAGCCGCGTTTGAACCAGCGCATACGCTGCTCGGATGTGCCGTGGGTGAAACTGTCGGGAGTTACTGTGCCAGTGGCCTGTTTTTGCAGGCGGTCGTCGCCAATGGCTGCTGCTGCGGTGAGTGCTTGCTGCATTTCGCCGGGCTCCAGTAATTGGCGCTGGCGGTCAGCATGGTGGCCCCAGACGCCGGCAAAACAGTCGGCCTGTAGTTCTTGGCGCACAGATAGCTGGTTTTGCT
>JAHAYO010000124.1 GCA_018384595.1 Thiopseudomonas sp. | reverse complement strand
GTAGTGCCCCGAGCAATCAGGCGCGAAATGTAATCGAGCTTTTGCGGATCCCTGTCAACAAATCGGCATTGCGCCTGCACCCACTGGATATCGCCAGCACTTTCGATCGCACTCAGCGAGTGGATATAGGCATTCAGGCGTGCCACATCCTGACTCAGCTCGCCTTCATCCAGATCAACCACGACGCTGGATAAAATCTGTGGCAACAGGTCACCCCGTTTGACCATGACCACAATATCCTTGAGGCTGATGGCCTTGATCAGGCAGGGCAGCTCGCCCTCGGCCAGGCGCAATACGGCTTGGCCTTTTGACTGCATGGCCGCTGCGTGTTGCCTAGTCGCTTTGGGCGCGGCTGCAGGGGCTGGACGGGGCATGGGGGCGGCGGCTGGCTGCACCTGTGCGGCCGCCGGACGGCCACCGGTCAGTACCGACAGTGAATCACCGCCCGTGCCGGTGCTCAGTGTGGGGGCTGGTGTATTTTGCAAAGCCGCCAGGCGACCACTGGCGGCCAGCGCCTTTCGGACCTTGGCAACCAGCTGTTCGCTGGTAAAGGGCTTGCCCACATAATCCGACACGCCTGCCTGAATGGCCTGAATGACGTTTTCCTTGTCGCCGCGACTGGTCACCATGATGAAAGGCGTCGCCGCATGCTGCGGCTGGGCGCGGAACCAGACCAACAGTTCTAGGCCGGACATTTCCGGCATCTCCCAGTCACACAGCACCAGATCAAACGCCTGGCCGTTCAGTGCCTGCTGGGCACGCTTGCCATTGGCGGCCTCGGCTATCCCGATGCTCGGAAAGGTGCCCCGCAGGCACTTTTTAACCAAGTCACGAATAAAAGACGCATCATCAACCACCAACACATTGACCTTGTTCATCTTTCCCTCCTGACTTGGTTAGAGCAGCCTGTACGATTAGGCGTTTTCTGCGCTGCCGGCCTCTGCTTGGCGGCGTTGCATTTCTTGCGCGTACAGCGCGTCAAAGTTGACCGGAGCCAGCATCAGCGCTGGGAACGAGCCCTTAACCACCAAGCTGTCTAGGCATTCGCGCGCATAAGGAAACAACAGGTTCGGTGCATAAGCACCCAGCGCATGGCTCATGGAGGCTGGGTCTAGGCCCTGAATCAGGAAAATGCCGGCCTGCTCGACTTCAGCAATAAAGGCCACGTCTTCGGCGTTACGGGCCGTGACGGTAATGCCCAGGCTCACTTCGTAGAAGTCAGCGTCCAGATGTTTCTGGCCCGTGCTCAGCTGCATCTCGATTTGCGGTGCCCACTCGGCACGAAACACCTCAGGGGTTTTCGGCGCTTCAAACGACAGGTCTTTGATATAGATGCGCTGCAACGAAAATTGTGAACCTTGTTGCTCATTTTCCTGTGCTGCTGCCTGGGGATTCTGGGTTTCTTCGCTCATGTCGCTTCCTTAATGGGAATAAATATTCGGATAATAGATGTAAAAATCGGCTGTGCTTAGGCCAACAATGCATCCAGCGTACCGGCACGTTCTAGGGCAAACAGATCGTCACACCCGCCTACGTGCTGCTCGCCAATCCAGATTTGTGGCACGGACGTGCGGCCGGCTTTTTGTGCCATTGCGGCGCGCACATCCGGCTTGCCGTCTACATGTACTTCTTCAAACGCTACGCCTTTGTTGTGCAGCAGTTGCTTGGCACGCGTGCAATAGGGGCACCAGTCACTACTATAAATAATGACGTGTTTCATTTCGCTTTAACCGTGGGCAGGTTGTCATTACGCCAGCCGGTAATACCACCGGACAGGCGCGCTGTGGTGAATCCGGCCTGTTGCAACTGGGTGCAGGCCGGGCCGGCAGTGATGCCTGAATCGCAGACCACCACCAGCGTTTTGTCCTTGTACTTTTCCAGCTCACTCACGCGGCTGGCCAGTTTGTCACGCGGGATATTGATGGCATCCACAATGTGACCGGTGGAAAAGTCCTTGGCCGAGCGGATATCCAGCACCACTGCTTGGTCGGCGTTGACCAGCTGGGTCAGCTCGCGTGTGCTGAGCGACTTACCCGCGCGGCGGGATTCGTACAACATTAGGGCAATGGCCAGCACCACAAAAGCGCTGCTCAAAAGGTAATGGTTGCCTACAAATTCAATCAGCCTGTCCATCTTGGATCTCATGTCCGGTGGTTAAAATTGCGCAATTATACATGACTTGCAGCGCGGGTGCCGATGCAATGCATTTGGCATCACGCCGCCAGCGCCTGCGCTACACGCCCACCGTCAATTCGGGTAAAATGCACGCTTTATAAAGCATTCCCTGCGAGAGTACGCCATGCCCCAAGCTCACAAGCCCGTTGTCCTGGTCATTCTTGACGGCTTCGGCCACCGCGAAGACGCCGACTATAACGCTATCCACCATGCCAAAACCCCCGTGTACGATGCCCTGCGCCAGCAGTATCCCCACGGGCTTATTTCTGGCAGCGGCATGGACGTGGGCCTGCCCGATGGCCAAATGGGTAACTCAGAAGTGGGCCACATGAATCTGGGCGCTGGTCGCGTGGTGTATCAAGACTTTACCCGCATCACCAAGGCGATTGATGACGGTGAGTTTTTTAACAATCCAGCGCTCGTTGCCGCCGTGGATAAAGCCGTTGCTGCCAACAAGGCCGTGCACCTAATGGGCCTGCTGTCCGATGGGGGTGTACACAGCCACCAAGACCATATTGCCGCCATGATCAAGCTGGCTGCCCAGCGTGGCGCAAAAGAGATTTATCTGCACGCCTTCCTTGATGGCCGCGACACGCCACCGCGTAGCGCGCAAAGCTATATCGAGTTTATCGAGCACGCCTTTGCCGAGGCCGGTACTGGCCGCATTGCCTCGCTGATTGGCCGCTACTTTGCCATGGACCGCGATAACCGCTGGGATCGCGTTGAGCAGGCGTGGCAGTTGCTGGTCGATGCGCAGGGGCTGTTCACCGCCGCCAACGCCAGCGAAGGACTCGCCGCCGCCTATGCGCGTGACGAAAACGACGAATTTGTCAAAGCCACGGTGATTGGCGCGCCGGCTCCGATGCAGGATGGCGATGCGCTGATTTTCATGAACTTCCGCGCCGACCGCGCCCGCGAAATCACCCGTCCATTTATCGAAGCCGATTTCAGCGATTTTACCCGCATCCGCACGCCGCAGCTGGCCAGCTACGTCATGCTGACCCAGTATGCCGCCGCTTTTGCTACGCCCTGCGCTTTTGCCCCGTTCACGCTGGACAATGTACTGGGCGAATACCTTGGCAAACTGGGCAAAACCCAGCTGCGTATTGCCGAAACAGAAAAATACGCCCACGTCACTTTCTTCTTCTCCGGTGGCCGCGAAGAACCCTTCCCAGGCGAAACCCGCGTGCTGATTCCGTCTCCTAAAGTGGCCACCTATGACCTGCAGCCACAGATGAGCGCCCCAGAAGTGACCGACCGCATCGTCGAAGCCATCGACGGGCAGGAGTTCGACGTCATCATAGTCAACTACGCCAACGGCGATATGGTTGGCCATACCGGCGTGTTCGAGGCGGCGGTGCAGGCCGTTGAATGCCTAGACAGCTGCCTTGGCCGCATCACCAGCGCGCTCAAGCGCGTAGGTGGCGAAGCACTGATTACCGCAGACCACGGCAACTGCGAGCAAATGACCGATGCCTGCAGCGGTCAAGCACACACCGCGCACACCACCGAGCCGGTGCCCTTTATTTATGTCGGTGAGCGCGCCGCCAGCATCCGCAGCGGCGGCGTACTGGCCGATGTGGCACCGACCCTGCTCACGCTGATGGGCGTGCCGGTACCTGCAGAAATGACCGGTACCAGCATTGTACAATTCAAGTAATCAGGAGCAGGCATCCACCCATGGCCGTCACCCTGTTACCGCCCTCTCCGCACAGCGCGCGTCCCAACGGGCGGGCGCTGTGCGGTCTGCTTATCTATGTTCTGCTGCTGGCCAGCCCGGCCTTGCAGGCTGACGAGCGCAAGGATACCCAGCAACAGATCAACCAAGCCCAGCAGGATGTCTCCGAGCTGGAACGGCTAATCAAGCAGATCCAGGCCGAAAAATCCGCCGCCCAGCAAGCCCTGCAAAATACCGAGAAAGAAATCGGCGACCTAGAAAAAAACATCCGCTCCCTTGAAACGGAGCAAAAAAAAAATGAGCAAGCAATCCGCGCGTTCGAACTAGAAAAAGCCGCACTGGAAAAGCAGCGCCTGCAACAAGAAAAACTGGTGGCCCTGCAAAGCCGCGCCGCCTATCAGGCCGGCCAACACGAGCCACTGCGGCTGCTGTTCAACCAGCAAGACCCTGCACTGGTCAGCCACAATCTGGTGTACTACCAGTATCTGCAGCAGGCGCGCCAGCAACAGATCAACCAGTTTAAAGCCACGGTACAGCAGCTGTCGGAGCTGCAGGCCGCCATCGACCAGCACCAGCAAGAGCTGACCCAGCAAACAACAGCGCTGCAACAGCAGCAGGCCAAACTGGCCCCCCTTCGCGACCAGCGCAAGCAACAGGTGCAAGCACTGAGCAAAAAACAACAAGGTAGCGAGCAACGTCTGGCCAGCCGTAAGCAAGACCAGAAAAAACTTAATGATCTGCTGGCCGCCATTGAGCAAAAGCTGGCGCGCCAAGCCGAAGAAGCACGCCTGCGCAAAGAGCGCGAACAGGAGCGCCAGCGCCAGCTAGCCTTGCAGCAAAGCCAAGCGCAGGTGCGCCAGCAGGTACAGGGCAGCCGGCCTGCCAGCGGCCCCCAAGTCAGCAGCCAGTTCAGCCACCCGGGCGGCAATTTTGCACAGGCACGCGGCAAGCTGCCCTGGCCGGTTGACGGCCGTTTGCTGGCTCGCTTTGGTAGCACACGTGAAGATACCCGTAACACGTGGGATGGCGTACTGATTCAGGCTGCCGAAGGCCAGCAGGTGCGTGCCATTCATGGCGGGCGGGTGGTGTTTGCCGACTGGCTGCGCGGCTCGGGCCTGCTGATCATTGTCGATCACGGCGACGGCTACCTAAGCCTGTACGGCCACAATCAAAGCCTGCTGGCCCGCGCCGGCGACAGTATCAAGGCTGGTCAGCCAGTTGCCACCGTTGGCAACACAGGCGGCCAGGCACAATCAGCGTTATACTTTGCCATCCGCAAACAGGGCCAGGCGACCGACCCCGGCCAGTGGTGCCGCAGCCAAGGCTAATCCAGGAGTAACTTGCATGACCTACCCATTTCAGTCAGCCGCCGGCCTGTTCGCCAAGGCCGCGCCCATACTCCTATTCAGCAGCCTGCTGCACGCCCAGACACCGGCTGCGCCAGAAGGCGACCTGCCACTGGACGAGCTGCGCACCTTTGTTGAGGTCATGGACCGAATAAAGTCCGTATATGTCGAGCCTGTTGACGACAAAACCCTGCTGGAAAACGCCATCAAAGGCATGCTGGCCAACCTCGATCCGCATTCAGCCTACCTCAACGCCGATGCCTTCCAAGACCTTCAGGAAGCCACATCCGGTGAATTTGGCGGCTTGGGCCTTGAGGTTGGTATGGAAGGCGAGCAACTCAGCGTGATCTCGCCCATTGACGACACCCCAGCATTTGCCGCCGGTATCGAAGCTGGCGATCTGATCCTGAAAATTGACGGCCAGCTGACCAAGGGGCTGTCACTGATGGAAGCTGTACAAAAAATGCGCGGCAAGGCCGGTACCTCCATCACCCTGACCCTTGGCCGCGAACACCGTGCGCCCTTTGATGTCAAGCTCAAGCGCGCCATTATCAAAAGCCGCAGCGTTCGCGGACAGCTGCTGGACGACGATTACGGCCTGCTGCGCATCAGCCAGTTTCAGAGCAATACCGGCAAAGAAGTGGGCAAGGCGCTGCAGCAATTGGAAAAAGACAACGGTAAACCCCTTACCGGCTTGATCTTGGATTTGCGCAACAACCCCGGCGGGGTGCTGCAGGCCGCTGCCGACGTCAGCGATCATTTTCTCAGTCAGGGAAAAATCGTGTATACCGAAGGGCGCATTGCCAATTCACAAATGCGCTTTGATGCCAACCCAAGCACCAGTATCAAGGGCAGCGTGCCGATGGTCGTGCTGATTAACGGCGGCAGTGCCTCGGCCTCGGAAATTGTCGCCGGCGCGCTGCAGGATCACAAACGGGCGGTAATCATGGGCACTAACAGCTTTGGCAAAGGCTCGGTGCAAACCATCCTACCAATCAATGAAGAGCGCGGGCTCAAGCTGACCACCGCGCTCTATTTCACTCCGTCTGGGCGCTCCATTCAGGCGCAGGGCATTGAGCCGGACATTCGTGTAGAGCGCGGCAAACTCAGTACGCAAGAACAGTCGCAGGACGTCAAAGAAGCCGACTTGGCTGGTCATCTGGACAATAAGCAGGGCGCGGAAAGCCGTAGTAAAAAGCAGCAGGCGCAGACTGAACTGTTGCAGGGGGATTATCAGTTGAGTCAGGCGTTGGGTTTACTCAAAGGGCTGAATGTGTTGAGTAGGGAGTGATTTTGTTTTGGCTTTATTTAGGCTTTGGTGTGGCAGTCAGGGCGAGGCACTACGCAAAGCTACGCACCCGCGCCGAAGCAAGCTTCGACACAGGTGCTGATGCTTTGCTACGGCCCCACCCTGTCTGCTGATACACCGCGCCGTTGTTGAGGAGTGGCCCGGCTGTGCTGGGCTGCTGTCGCGTGTGATGTGCCCTGACTCGTGCAGAGCACAGAGTTGGCCTGCGCAATATCCGTTGCGTCATTCTGCGTTCTGCGCAAGGCCCATTCCATCATTCTGCGCGTAGCGAAGCGGAGTCGCAGAATCCATCGATCCGCTCAATGCCGCTGGACCCTGCGACTACGCGCAGGGTGACATCTGTTTTGTGCTAAGTAACAACTGCTTCGTGCTGGGTCTCAACGGCTTTGTGCAAGGCCACAACTGCTTCCCGTAGGGGCAAGCAGTTGCCATTCTAGGTATCAGCCGGCTAGGT
>JAHAYO010000117.1 GCA_018384595.1 Thiopseudomonas sp. | reverse complement strand
GGGTCGTTTTGCTGCCAAATCTGGGTGAAAAACAAGGCTGTGCTGGGCACCTGAAACTGCGGCTGCAAGGCTATCACAGATGGCAAAGCCTGTTGGTGGTGGCTGTCGGCAGACAAATACCCTTACTTACTGGCATACTGCCTGCCTATCCTCACTCTCCGCAGGTAAGCACCCATGACTAGTCTAAGCATTCGTGCCCGCGTGTTGATTCTGGCCCTGGTACCCGTTATCGCGCTAGCGGCCTTTCTAACCTATTACAACTTCGAGCAAGCGCGCAAAATTGGCGCGCAAGCGGTCAGCAGTTTTTCCACTGATATGGAGGCCAGCAAGCGCCAAGAGCTGAAAAACTACGTCGAGCTGGCCCGCACCTCCATTGCCCACCTACACGATCATCCCGATGCGGCGACCAACCCAGCCATCAAGGCCGAGGCTTGGAAAATTCTCAGCCAGCTGCGCTTTAACGACTCCGGCAGCATTGGCTACTTCTTTGCTTACGACAGTCAGGGCGTCAACGTCATGCACGGCGTCAACCCGGCGCTGGTCGGCAAAAACCTGTTTGATTTCAAAGACCCCAACGGCGTGCTGATGATCCAGCAGCTAATCACCGCTGCGCAAAAAGGCGGCGATTTTACCCCTTACAGCTGGGAAAACACGCAAACCAAAGGCATTGAGCCCAAGTTGGGCTATTCCATCATGCTGCCTAAGTGGAATGTGATGCTCGGCACCGGCTTCTGGATCAGCGGGCTAGAACAGCAGGTCACGCAGATGGAAAACAGCGTGGCCAACAGCATCCGTGGCACCTTGGTTGCTTCGCTGATTACCGCGACGCTGGCGCTGGCCATTATTGTGGCGTTGGCCCTGCTGGTGGTGCGCACCATCAGCACACCGCTGTCTTCCACCGTGCTGGCCATGCGTGATGTAGCCCAAGGCGACGGCGACCTGACCCGCCGCCTGCAAGTCGCTGGGCGTGACGAAATCGGCGCGTTGGCCAATGCCTTCAACAGCTTTGCCGACCAAGTGCAGGGGCTGGTGCGCAACATCAACAGCACCTCGGCCACCCTCAATGATTCGTCCATCGAACTGGCGCAGATCATGGCGCAGGCCGAGCGCGGCGTTGAGCAACAAAAGAGCGAAAGCGATCAGGTTGCCACCGCCATGGACGAAATGACCGCCACCGCGCAAGAAGTGGCCAGCAGCGCCAGCGAAGCCTCAAAAGCCGCGCACAATGCCGCCAGCCAAGTCAATGATGCGCAGTCGCTGGTCGCCCAGACGCAGACGGTGATTGCCGGCCTGACCGAGCAGGTCAGCGAGGGGGTACAGATCATTGAAACTCTGGGCGCAGATGCCCAGCGCATCGACAGCGTGCTGGAAGTGATCCGCAACATTGCCGAGCAAACCAACTTGCTTGCCCTCAACGCAGCCATCGAGGCCGCACGCGCTGGCGAGTCGGGCCGTGGCTTTGCCGTGGTGGCCGACGAGGTGCGCACGCTGGCCAGTCGCACGCAGTCCAGCATCCAGGAAATTCAGCACACCATCGAAGCCCTGCAGCACGATTCCAGCAAGGCGGTCAGCACCATCACCGCCATCAGTCAGCGCAGTGAAGAAACCGTGACCCAAACCCATGCCGTCAGTCAGGCGCTGCAGAGCATCACCGAAGCCGTCAACATCATCAACGACATGAACCTGCAAATCGCCAGCGCCGCCGAAGAGCAAACGGCGGTGTCGGGGCATATCAACCAGAACATTCACCAGATTGTCGCCATCAACCAGCAAACCAGCGAAGGCACCCGTCAGGCTGGGCAGGCCACCGCCCGTCTCAGTCAGTTGGCGGCGCAACTGGCGCAGGATGTTAGCCGCTACCGCGTGTAGCTATCCGGCAAACACCTGCCACAAACACACAGGCCCCGCAGTGCGGGGCCTGTTGCCATCAAGCGGCCACCTAACCGATTTCAATCTGCGGCATGGCCGCGCCAGCATGGGCGGCCACGCTCAAACGCGCCCCCACAGTACGCGCCAGCTGCTGATAAATCATGGCAATCTGGCTTTCTGGGTCGGCCATGGTGGTGGGCTGGCCGCCGTCGCATTGCATACGGATGGCCATTGACAACGGCATGGAAGCCAGCAGGTCTACTTCATACAGATCCGCCAGCCGCTCGCCGCCGCCTTCACCAAAGACGTGTTCAATGTGGCCACAGTTGGAGCACACATGCATGGCCATGTTTTCCACCACGCCCAGCACCGGAATGTTCACTTTGCGGAACATCTCGATGCCTTTTTTCGCGTCCAGCAGGGCAATGTCCTGCGGGGTGGTGACGATTAGCGCGCCGGCCACCGCCGCTTTTTGCGACAGCGTTAGCTGGATATCGCCGGTGCCCGGCGGCATGTCAACCACCAGATAATCCAGCTCGCCCCAAGCAGTTTGCGTCAGCATCTGTTGCAGCGCACCGGCAGCCATCGGCCCGCGCCACACCATGGGCGTGTCGTCATTGGTCAGAAACGCCATCGACATCACCTTGACGCCCATCGACTCCAGCGGCACAAAGTATTTCTCATCTTCAACACCCGGACGGGTGCCCGGCTTGATGCCAAACATAATGCCTTGGCTGGGGCCGTAGATATCAGCATCCAGCACCCCGACCTTCGCACCTTCGCGGGCCAGCGCCAGCGCCAAGTTGGCCGCTGTGGTTGACTTGCCCACACCGCCCTTGCCCGACGCCACCGCAATCACGTTTTTCACCTGCGACAGGGTTTCGGCACCCGCCATGCCGGCCTGCGCGGCCACCTCCCAGTCAACCTGCACCCGTGCAGCCGTTACGCCGTCCAGCTGCTCCAGCTTCATCTGCAGCATCTGCGCCCAGCCTTGTTTAAACTGGTCGGCGGCATAGCCCAGCTGCAGCTGGACATCCACTTGCCCCTTGTCGATGGTCAACGTGCGGATGCAACCGGCACTAACCGGGTCCTGGTTTAAGTGAGGATCAATCAATTCGCGCAGGGCGTTTTCCACCTGTTCGCGGCTGAGCTGGGGCATGAGGGCTACTCCTGTGACGGAAAAACAAAACCGAACCAGTCTAGGCCATCAGGGCGTTTTTTGCTGGGTTTTGTCGGTTGCAGGGTAAATCCCGTACCCCAAAACACCCCCCAGCCAGCAGATGAACCCCACGCCGCTTTTCTATACAATGGCACGCTTTATTTCATTGTTATCCTGTTGTGAGCACTATGAACCCGAACCGCAAAATTCTTGTTACCAGCGCCCTTCCCTATGCCAATGGCTCCATTCACTTGGGCCACATGCTTGAGTATATCCAGACCGATATCTGGGTGCGTTTCCAGAAGATGCGCGGGCACCAGTGTATTTACGTCTGTGCCGACGATGCCCACGGTTCGGCCATCATGCTGCGCGCCGAGCAGCAGGGCATCACGCCAGAGCAGCTAATTGATGCGGTACACGCGGAACATAGCAGCGATTTTGCCGATTTTCTGGTCGAGTTCGACAACTATTACAGCACCCACAGCGAAGAAAACCGCGAGCTGTCGGAGCTGATCTATAACCGCCTGAAAAAAGCCGGCCATATCGCTACCCGCAGCGTCACCCAGTATTTCGACCCAGAAAAAGGCATGTTCCTGGCCGACCGCTTTATTAAAGGCACTTGCCCCAAGTGCAAGGCGGAAGACCAGTACGGCGACAACTGCGAAAAGTGCGGTGCTACCTATCACCCAACCGAGCTGAAAAATCCGCGCTCGGCGATTTCCGGCGCCACGCCGGTACTGAAAGACTCCGAGCACTTCTTCTTCAAGCTGCCGGATTTCAGCGACATGCTCAAACGCTGGACCCGTGGCGGTGCACTGCAAAGCTCGGTGGCCAACAAGCTGGCCGAATGGCTGGATGCCGGCCTGCAAGAGTGGGACATCTCCCGCGATGCGCCCTACTTTGGCTTTGAAATCCCCGGCGCACCGGGCAAGTATTTTTATGTCTGGCTGGATGCGCCCATTGGCTACATGGCCAGCTTCAAGAACCTGTGCGATCAGCGCGACGACCTGAATTTTGACGATTTCTGGGCCAAAGGCACCGACACCGAGCTGTATCACTTCATCGGCAAGGACATCATCAATTTCCATGCCCTGTTCTGGCCGGCCATGTTGCAGGGTGCGGGCTTTCGCAAACCCACTGCGGTCAACGTGCACGGTTACCTGACCGTCAACGGTGCCAAGATGTCCAAGTCCCGCGGCACCTTTATCAAGGCGCGTACCTATTTGGACCATTTGCAGCCCGAGTACCTGCGTTACTACTACGCCACCAAGCTGGGCCGTGGCGTGGAAGACCTGGACCTGAATCTGGAAGACTTCACCCACAAGGTCAACTCGGATCTGGTCGGCAAGCTGGTCAATATCGCCAGCCGCTGCGCCGGTTTTGTACACAAGGGCAACGCTGGCGTGCTCAGCGCAAGCAACGCCGCGCCCGAGCTGTGGGACAGCTTCCTCGCCGCTGAAACCAGCATTGCCGAAGCCTACGAAAACCGTGATTTTGCCCGCGCCATGCGCGAAATCATGCATCTGGCCGACGCAGCCAATGCCTGGATTGCCGACAAAGCGCCCTGGGCAATGAACAAGATCGAAGGCAAGCAGGACGAAGTGCAGGCCATCTGCTCGCTGGGCATCAACCTGTTTAAGCAGCTGGTGATCTACCTCAAGCCGGTGCTGCCGCTGCTGGCCGAAAACGCCCGCCAGTTCCTTAATGTGGACAGCCTGGACTGGGACCAGCTCCAGACCCGCCTAATCAATCACCCGCTCAACCCGTTCCAGCCGCTGATGACCCGTATCGACGCTAAACAGGTAGACGCCATGACCGAAGCCGCCAAAGAAGATCTGCAAGAAGTGGACAGCGCAGCACAAACCACCGGCAACACCGAACCCGGCGAGCTGGACAAAGACCCGATCAGCGCTGACATCAACTTTGATGCCTTTGCTGCGGTCGATCTGCGTATTGCCCTGATTGAAAAGGCCGAATTTGTGGAAGGTGCCGATAAACTGCTGCGCCTGACGCTGAACCTGGGCAGTGGCGTGACGCGCAATGTGTTTTCCGGCATCAAGAGTGCCTATCCAGAGCCGGAAAAACTCGAAGGCCGCCTGACGGCCTATGTGGCCAACCTGGCCCCGCGCAAAATGAAGTTTGGTGTTTCTGAAGGCATGGTGCTGGCCGCAGGGCCAGGCGGCAAAGATATTTTCCTGCTCAGCCCAGACAGCGGCGCTGTACCGGGTCAGCGCATTAGCTAACCCCTTGTGCTGGACACGATGATGTTGCACTACCGACAGCTTTGATAGAGGCGGCATCCTGCCCATGAAGAAATCACTTGCGGCAACCTTGCTGGTACTGTTTACCGGCGTCATCTTGACGCTGGTAACAGAGTGGGTGGTGTCTCAGCGCCACCAGCAGCAGTCGCGAGCTGAAATGAAGCAGCATCTGGACGCCTTGCAAAGCAATTTGCAGGCATCCATCGACCGCATCGTCAGCGATAACCGCACGCTGGCCAAGCGCCTAACGGACAACCCAGACGCCTTTGATGACCCAGAAAGCAGCGGCTTGTTTGAAGGTATCAATAGCCAGCCGCCGCTCATCAGTCTGGCTTTGGCACGCGACTTCAAGGTGGTCTCGGTATACCCGCAACGACGCAACGAGTCGGCCCTTGGCATTGATTACCGCTTCCGCCCGGAGTTTATGCGTGCCATCCGCCGCGCCATCGCCAGCCGCGATACCGTACTAACCAGCAGAGTTATTCTGCTGCAAACCGGCCGCCCCGGCATGATTGTGCGCACACCCATGTTTCAGCACGACAGTTATCTGGGCTTGGCATCCACCACAGTGGATATCGCTTTGTTGCTCGAGCAGGCACAACCACATGATGGGCCGATGCCAACCCTGTTGGTGCAAGCGAATAACCCACATCGGGGCCTGCACATGGTGCAGGGCGATAGTGAGAAATTTCGCCAGCTACCTGCTGGCAGTTTTGTCCAGCTCCCAGAAGACACCCGTTGGGAAATTCGCGCTCAACTGCCGACTGTACCCCAGCCCCACGCACGTAACCTGTATGACGGCATACGGCTGGCCGGTGCCCTACTGACCACCCTGCTGGTGCTGTTGATGCTGAAACGCAGCGGTGTGTTGGACGGGCTGCTGTTTACCCGCAAAAACATCACCTTGCGCGCCTCCCTGTTGCTGCTCACACTGTTACCGATTTTGCTGCTGACGCTGATTGTTGAGCTGACGTATTACAAGACCATGCAGCACTCCACTGCGCAGCTAATGCAAAGCCAAACCGACGCGCTCAGCCGCCAAATCCTTGCCCGCACCCAGGCATTTTTTGACATCCCCAGGCAAGCCATGTTTGGCACTGAACTGTTTCGCAGCGGCATGCTCAACACCGATGCGCCCGACACCGTGCTTAGCTTTTTTGTCTCCCAGTTGCGCATTCAGCCGCAGCTGACCTTTCTCTCGATTGCCAACCTGCAGGGTGAATACTTTGCTGCCAGCCGCCCGCCCGCCGGCCTCGACCGCACGATTCGCATGCAATGGGCCACCTTTGCCAGCGATCGAGAAATGCGTGTGCACTGGGCCAATGACAGCAACCGTCCAAGCACTGCCTACGTCACCGGTAACCACTTTTTTGATGCCCGCACCACCAAGTGGTATCAACAGGCCATGGAGCAACAGCGTTTGCTGTGGTACCCGCCCTACGCCTACAACACCCAAGACACAGAAAAACAGTATCAAGGGCTGGGCATTGGCATTTCTGCGCCGCTCTATGATATTCACAACCAGCTCACCGGCGTGATGACCGCCGACGTTGCCCTGTCGCAATTAAGCGATTTCCTCAAAACACAAAGCCAGGATTTGGGCAGTATCCTGTTCTTGGTCGAGCAGAACGGCAATCTGCTGGCCAGCTCCACCGACGAGCCGTTGTACACCCATGATGACACCCGCGAAAACACCACCCACCGCTTGCAGGCCGCTACCGCCCGTCACCCCGCTATCCGCGCGGCCGCCCAATATATTCAGCAGGACGACAATGGAAGCGGCGCCCAATTTTTAGCGGTAGACGGCCAGCTGCACCTGCTCGACTGGCAACAACTGGACATTCCCGACGGCCCCAGCCTGTTGTTGGCGGTTGCCATGCCCTCCGATATTCTGTCCAGCATGTCCGGCAACATCTGGCGTGATGCCCTCTATATCGGCTGGCTCAGCTTGCTGTTTTCAGCCACCCTGATCCTGTTTGTCACCCACTGGCTGACCCGCCCCCTTTATGGGCTTGAGCACTGGGCCAGCCAATTACGTGAGGGCGACTTGCTGGCGAAGATGCCCGCGCCCGGCCCCACCCGTGAAGTTGGTTCGTTATCACGCTCGCTGGATTTCATGGCACGCCAGCTGCACACCCACACCCAAGAACTGGAACAGCGGGTCAGCCAACGCACCGATGAGTTGCGCCAAGCCAACCAGCAACTGGAGCGGCTGTCACTGACCGACAGCCTGACCGGGCTGGCCAACCGCCGTTGTCTGGACGAGCAATCCATGCGCCTGCGGCAAAAAGCCCAACGCCTGCGCTGCCCGCTGAGCCTGCTGATGCTGGATGTTGACTGGTTCAAAAAATACAACGATCACTATGGCCACCAAGCTGGCGATCAAGCTTTGGCTACGCTAAGCTCAGTACTGGCACACTTTGCGCGACGCCCAGACGATCTGGCCGCCCGCTATGGCGGTGAAGAATTTGCATTGCTGCTCTTTAATACACCCCCTGAAGCCGCCCGCGATATTGCCGAACAGCTCATCAGCAAGGTTGCGGAGACCAACATGCAACACAGCCTGTCGCCACTGGGGCGTATTTCCATCAGTGTGGGGGTTGCCACCTGCATACCGCTATCCGAGTGCACCATAGACGATCTGTTCAAGCGCGCTGATACGGCGCTGTATAGCGCTAAAAACAACGGCCGCAACCGGCTGTATCTATGCGCGGCCCCCTGCGCCGACACCGCTCATCACGAGGCAAAACCGCAATGAAATTCATCCACCCTAGCCATCGTAACGAGGCTGGCTTGGCCCTGCGCATCATCACGGCTGGGTTGCTAGTGATGCTGGCCGTGGTTTTCTGGCCCCAACAGTGGCTGAATCAAAGCTTTGCCCAGTACCTGCCGTTGCACATATTGCTGGAAACCCTCGCCATTGTGGTGGCCCTGCACATTTTCGCCCTGGTCTGGGGCACCCGCAAAGAAAGCCTGCCCTGCAACCTGAGCATTATTGCCATCAGCATGTTAGCCAGCGGCATCCTCGATTTTTCCCACATGCTGTCTTACGACGGTATGCCTGATTTTGTTACGCCGGCCAGCCCAGAAAAAGCCATCAACTTCTGGCTGGCAGCACGTTTAATCAGCACTCTGGGCTTGCTGGCCATTGCTTTTCACAGTTGGCAGGTGCCCCTGAGCATGCGCCGCTCGCGCCTGCTGCTGTATACCATGCTGTTGCTGGTAAGCATGCTGCACGCTCTGTTTTTGCTGTCACCCGAGAGCCTGCCACGCACCTTTGTGCCGAGTGAGGGCCTGACTGCGCTAAAAATCGCTAGCGAATACGCCCTGATTGGCTTGCTGTTGCTGGCTGCAGCACGTTTTGCGCTGTATCTGCGCAGGCCGCGACAGTTCAACGCCACTGGCTTTCTGGCTGCCACCCTGCTGCTGGCGCAGGGTGAGTTTTTTCTAACCCTCTATGCCGAGGTTAGCGACCATTACAACTTGGCCGGCCACCTGTATAAAATCGCTGGGTTTATTTTTCTTTATCGCGCTGTTTACGTCGAAGCGCTGAAGCGTCCCTATAAGCTGCTGCACCAGTCCCGCGCCCGACTGACAGCCACGCTCAACGCCCTACCCGATCTGCTGTTTGAAATGGATGCTCAGGGGCGCTATCTGCAAGCCTTCAACGCTTCTTCTCTCACTGCTCTGCCACGTGATCCCGAGCTCCTTCTCGGTCATACCGTCCATGAAGTCCTGCCCGCCGAGGCGGCCACCACCATAATACAGGCCCTGCACGAAGCCCAACTGAAAGGTATTTCCCGCGGCAAGGTCATCGAACTGATCATGCCGGATAGCAGTATCGCTTGGTTCGAGGTTTCCATCGCCCGCAGCAACCAATACAGCACCGATAAAAATTCGCGTTTTTTGGTGCTTTCGCGCGATGTCAGCGACCGTCACCGAGCCATACAAGATCTGAATGCACTGTCGCACGCCATCGACCAAAACCCGCTGTCCATTCTGCTGTTGGATAAAGAGCTGCGTATTCAGCGTGTCAACCAAGCCTTCACCCGCTTGAGCGGCTACAGCATTGATGAAGTCAAGGGACTCAATCCGCATTTTCTACAGTCAGAAGACAACCCTCGCGGACTGGCACAGGAAATCGAGCAGCAAATTCGCAATGGTGCCTCTTGGACCGGCAAAAGCCATTGCCGGCGCAAAGATGGTCGGCACTATACGGTCTTTATGCGGGTTTTCCCGTCCCACAACGGCAGCGGCGAAATCAGCAGCTATCTAATAATTAAAGAGGACATTACCGAACGCACCGAGTTTGCCGCACGGCTTGAGCAGCTTTCACACCATGACGCTCTGACCGGGCTGGCCAACCGCAAACTGCTGCAACAAAAGTTCGCCAGCTTGCTGGCGCAGTCAAAAACTATTTTTGTGTTCTGGCTTGATCTGGACAACTTCAAGGAAGTTAATGACGCCCTAGGACACAGCATCGGCGACATGCTGTTGCAACAGGTGAGTTACCGCCTGCGCGATCAACTGGGCAAACTCGATATACTGGCACGCCTGTCCGGCGATGATTTTGTTGTTGTGTTGCCGAACTGTTCGCAAGCGGATGCCGTGCTGCGCCTGCGCAGCTTGCTAGACAGCATACGCGAGCCATTTGTCCTGCCCGGCCAAACCCTGTCCATATCCGCCTCTGCCGGCGTTGCCGCTTATCCCGCGGATGGCGACAATCTAGCTACCCTGCTGCAAAAAGCCGAGCTGGGCAAATATAAAGCCAAGGCAGCGGGGCGCAACAATTACCAGTTTTATGAGCAGCAAATGCAGGAAAACTCCGCGCTGCGTCTGGCACAAAGCAATGCCCTCAAAACCGCCATTGCTCAGCAGGAATTGTTTCTGGTCTACCAACCCCAGGTCTGCCTGCGTAGCCGTCAGGTCACCGGTTTTGAAGCGCTGTTGCGCTGGCAAAGCCAGCCCTGGGGGCTGGTGCCACCCATGGACTTTATTCCGCTGGCTGAGGCGTCTGGGCTGATTCTGCCGATCAGCGAATGGGTACTGACCACCGCCTTACGCCAGCTGCGCAGCTGGCTGGATGCGGGTATCCCGCCGCTGAGCATGGCGGTAAACATTTCTGCCATCCAGTTTGAACAACCCGGCTTTGTCGATCAGGTCGAGACGCTGCTGAAAAAAAACGGCTTGCCGCCTGAGTTGCTGGACTTGGAGCTGACCGAAGCGGTCGCCATGAAAAACCCCGAGCGCTCCGAGCGGCTCATTCAGCAGCTGCATGCGCTGGGCGTGCGGCTGTCCATTGATGACTTTGGTACCGGCTACTCCTCGCTCAGTTACCTCAAGCGCTTCAAAATTGACAAGCTGAAAATAGATCGCGAATTTATTCGCGAAATGGAACACAACCATGATGACCAAACCATCACCACCGCCGTGATCCAGATGGCGCAACAGCTGTCCATCACCGCGCTGGCAGAAGGGGTAGAAAACGTAGCCCAGCTGGACTTGCTGTTGCAGTTTGGCTGCGAACAGGTGCAGGGCTATTACTACAGCCCACCGCTGCCAGCAGAAAAAATCCCGACCTTTCTGCAACGCCATGCCATCGGGCAAAACTTGGCTTAACCAAGCCGCCTCATTCAGCCCGTAAAGAGCAGCGCCCGCGCTAGAGCTTGCGCTGCATTGCCTATATAATTGCGCCTTTTGACTCTTTGAAAACTAGCACCATGGCAAATTCGCTGAAAACCCCCTATTACCTAATCGACAAATCCCGCCTGCTGCGCAATATGGAAATCATTGCCCGAGTACGTGAACTGTCGGGCGCCAAGTCGCTGCTGGCGCTTAAATGCTTTGCCACCTGGTCGGTATTTGACCTGATGCGCGAGTACATGGACGGCACCACCTCGTCTTCCCTGTACGAAGTGAAACTGGGCCGGCAAAAATTTGGCGGTGAAACCCATGCCTACAGCGTGGCCTACGCCGATGACGAAATCGAAGAAGTCTTGGCCAATAGCGACAAAATCATTTTCAACTCGATCAGCCAGCTGACCCGCTTTGCCGCTGCCTCGGCCAATCATGTGCGCGGATTGCGCATCAACCCGGGGCTAAGCACTTCGGAGTTTGCCCTGGCCGATCCAGCCCGCCCGCACAGCCGTCTGGGTGAGCACGACCCAGCCAAAATCGAAGCCGTACTGGACAAAATCTCCGGCTTTATGCTGCACAACAACTGTGAAAATGACAGCTTCGAGCGTTTCGATACCATTCTTGGCCAGATCGAAGCCAAGTTTGGCCATCTGTTCCATAAGGTTGAGTGGATCAGCTTGGGTGGCGGCATTCACTTTACCGGCGAAGGCTATCCGCTGGAGGCTTTTTGCGCCCGTCTAAAGCAATTTGCCGAAAAGTACGGCGTGCAGGTTTATCTGGAACCGGGCGAAGCCGCCATTACCAACAGCACCAGCCTGGAAGTAACCGTGCTGGACACGCTGTTCAACGGCAAGCATCTGGCGATTGTGGACTCCTCCATCGAGGCGCACATGCTGGACCTGCTGATCTACCGCGAAACCGCCAAGATGCAGCCCAACACCGGCGAACATGAATACATGGTGTGCGGCAAGTCCTGCCTGGCCGGTGATATTTTTGGTGAATTTAAATTTGACAAGCCATTGCAGATTGGCGACCGCTTGTCCTTTCAGGATGCCGCCGGCTACACCATGGTGAAGAAAAACTGGTTTAACGGCGTGAAAATGCCGTCAATTGCTGTAAAGCAGCTGGATGGCCGTATCGAGCTCGTCAAGGAGTTTGGTTACGGCGACTTTGTCGATGGGCTCTCCTGAGCCCCTAACCTCAAGAACCTGTGGGTGTTGGCTGCTTGCTGTCCTGCCCAACCCCGGTTCAGCTAGACGTGGAGTCTGAATGTAAATGAAAAAAAACGTTTTAATAATTGGTGCAGGGGGTGTTGCACAGGTAGTGGCGCACAAATGTGCGCAAAATAATGTGGTTTTGGGCGAGATTTCCATTGCGTCACGCACGCTCGCCAAATGTGAGGCCATTGCCGCCAGTGTAGAGGAAAAAAAATCCTGGCAGCAGCCCGCCAAATTGCATTGTTATCAGCTGGATGCGCTTGATGTGGCGGCCACCGCTGAACTGATCCGTGCAATCAACGCACAAATTGTTATTAACGTCGGCTCCGCCTTTCTCAACATGTCGGTCCTGAGCGCCTGTATCGAAACCGGTGCCGCTTACCTGGATACCGCGATTCACGAAGATCCGGCCAAAATCTGCGAAAACCCACCCTGGTACGGCAACTACGAGTGGAAGCGCCTGCAGGAGTGCGCCGACAAAAAAGTCACCGCCATTCTGGGTGTCGGCTTTGACCCGGGCGTGGTCAATGCCTATGCCGCACTGGCAGCCAACCACTACTTCGACACAATCGACTCCATCGACATTATCGACATCAACGGCGGCGATCATGGCCGCTACTTTGCCACCAACTTCGACCCGGAAATCAACTTCCGCGAATTTACCGGTCGTGTCTGGACCTGGCAAAACAGCCAATGGCAACAAAACAAGATGTTCGAGGTCAAGCGCACCGATGACCTGCCCGTGGTTGGCGAGCGCACCAGCTACCTGACCGGCCATGACGAGCTGCACTCGCTGTCCAAGCATCTGGATGTGCCCAACATCCGTTTCTGGATGGGCTTTGGCGACCATTACATCAACGTGTTTAACGTGCTGAACAACCTGGGCCTATTATCTGAGCAGCCGGTGAAAACCGCTGAAGGGCTGGAAGTGGTGCCGCTAAAAGTGGTTAAGGCCGTGCTGCCCGACCCCAACAGTCTGGCCGCCGGTTACACCGGCAACACCTGCATCGGTGATCTGGTCAAGGGCCAGAAGGATGGCAAGGAGCGCGAGGTATTCATTTACAACGTTGCCAGCCACGAGGAAGCCTATAAAGAAGTGGGCACCCAGGGCATTTCTTACACCGCCGGCGTGCCACCGGTTGCCGCCGCCCTGCTGGTCGCCAGTGGCGAGTGGGATGTGGAAAAAATGGTCAACGTGGAAGAGCTGGATCCGCGCCCCTTCCTCAACCTGCTGAACAAGATGGGCTTGCCCACCAGCATCCGTGACGAACAGGGCGACCGGCCGCTGAATTTCGACTGACTCACGCTCCCTCTACACACAGCAACAGCCCGGCACACTGCCGGGCTGTTTTATGTTAGCGACCAAGGTTTCACAGCCGCGCAAAACTTTTTGTCACCGCCCACAGCACATTCCTTTACTGACCCGCCTCAAGAATTTAGCGCTTGCTGCATCAAGCAGTTGCCACTGTTTTTGCGCATCTATATTCTGCCTGTACCGGCCTAAGCATTCGACTTAAGGCTGAGTTCCCTTAAGCCGTTGTAAGGAGTCACGCCATGCTTATCATCGAATTTATCATCGTGTTGCTGGCAATTTTTCTGGGTGCCCGGTTGGGCAGTATCGGCATTGGTTATGCCGGCGGGTTGGGGGTGTTGGTGCTTGCGGTGGTTGGCGTCAAGCCCGGCAACATTCCCTTTGACGTGATTTCCATCATCATGGCGGTGATTGCCGCCATTTCGGCCATGCAAATTGCCGGCGGGCTGGATTATCTGGTGGCGCAAACCGAAAAACTGCTGCGCCGCAACCCCAAATACATCACCATTCTGGCCCCCATGGTCACCTACTTCCTCACCCTGTTTGCCGGTACCGGCAACATCTCGCTGGCCACCCTGCCGGTGATTGCCGAGGTGGCCAAAGAGCAAGGCATCAAGCCCTGTCGCCCACTCTCCACCGCAGTGGTGGCGGCACAGATTGGTATTACCGCCTCGCCCATTTCTGCCGCCGTGGTGTATATGGCTTCGGTGATGGAAAATCCGGCCATGGTGGGTGACGGCAATACCGTCAGTTACCTGTCGCTGCTGATGGTGTTGCTACCGGCCACCTTCTTGGCGATTGTGCTAATGGCCATTATTGTGTCGCGGGTATTTGACTGGAAACTGTCGGACGACCCGATCTACCAGCAACGGCTGGCCGACAAGCTGATCGAGCTGCGCGGCAGCCAAGTCAAAGAAATTCTGCCGCATGCCAAGGCATCGGTGCTGCTGTTTTTGCTGGGCGTGGTCGGCGTGGTGGTCTATGCCATCATCAACAGCCCAAGCCTGGGCCTCGTAACCGAGCCGCTGATGAACACCACCAGCGTCATCCTGATCATCATGCTCAGCGCGGCCACGCTGATTACCCTAACCTGCCGGGTCAACACCGACGCCATCCTCAACTCCAGCACCTTCAAGGCCGGTATGAGCGCCTGTATCTGTATTCTGGGCGTGGCTTGGCTGGGCGACACCTTTGTGCAAAACAACATTGAGTGGATCAAGGAAACCGCCGGTAGCGTCATCCAGCAATACTCTTGGATGCTGGCGGTGATTTTCTTCTTCTGTTCGGCGCTGCTGTATTCACAAGCCGCCACCGCCAAGGCGCTGATGCCCATGGCCCTGGCGCTACAGGTCAGCCCGCTGACCGCCATTGCCTCGTTTTCGGCGGTATCCGGCCTGTTTATCCTGCCCACCTACCCCACGCTGGTGGCGGCGGTGCAGATGGACGACACCGGTACCACCCGCATCGGGCGTTTTGTGTTCAACCATCCGTTTTTTATCCCCGGCACCATCGGTGTGGCGCTGGCGGTGTGCTTCGGCTTTTTGATTGGTGGCATGGTGTTGCCGAGCTAATCTTTCCCCGCTAACAAAACGGGCGACCGCAAGGGTCGCCCGTTTTTTTGCGTATCTGCATACCGCCGCGTCAGTCTTGCCCCTGCAACAACGCCTGCAAGTCGCGGTACAGCGCGTGCGCGCTGGCCTCATAGCCGGCGCGGGTCAGGTGCACGCCGTCTGGCTGCGCCAGTGCCTCAGCCTGCCAGCGCTCAAAGCTGCAGCGCCCGCCCATCATCGCCTGCCAGTCCCAATACAGCGCCTGCTGTTCACGCGCCACTTGCCGCTGCACCGCCCGTACCATGGCCAGCGGGCGTGGACGCTTGGCATCACAGCCTTTTGCGTGTCGGTACTGGATGGCATCCGGCACACCGACCAGCAGCAGCACGCTCTGCGGCAGCGCCGCGCGTAGCTGGGTCAGTTGTCCGCTGAGTGCGGCGTAGTAGCTGTCACGCTCCAGCTCATCATTGAAGGCTTCGTTGGTGCCATAGGCCAAAATCAGCAGGTCAGGCTGCAGCGCCACAAGGCTATCGAGCCAGCCCGCGCCCCAGCGCCAGGGCATGTGACTGGTGGCCCCGTTGATGCCCAAACTGCTCAGCAAAATGCCGGGACTGTCGCGCTCCAGCAGCCAGCCGCCCAAGGTTAAGCCGGCTTCTTCTGCAGTCAGCGCCAACGGCAAGCCGCTGGTTGCCGGTGCCGACCACTGCCAGCCAGCGGTGGCCGGCCATACGGTGGCCTCACCCTGCACGCCAAGCGTGACCGGCTGCGCGCTTTGGTACAGCGCACGCCAGCGGTAACTGCCGCTATCCGGTGCGTAAGGCTGTACCTCAATCCGGCTGCCGGCAGCCAGCGCCTGCAGCACAAAACCGCCCAGCGGAAAGTCGGCATGTTCTTGCAAACGGCTGCTGGTCAATTGCCAGTGTTTGCTGTCGGCCTCGCCGGGTTTAAGGGTGGCGCTGCGCTGGCCGCGTATCCAAGCCGGTGGCAACCAGCCAGGACCCGCATCGCCGTAGTCGCCCTGTAGCGCTTCGCGCAGCCGACCGGTAAAAAAATCAGCGGCGGTGTGTGAGTCGCCCAGTTGCACAATATGGGTCACCTGATCTGCGCTGCGCAGGCGTGCCGCCAGCGCCGGCAAGGCCGGATCACCAAAATCGGTCAGCTGGCCATACACAGCCGGCTGCGCAGGGGGCGGCGGTGGCGGGCTGTCCTCGACCGCAGGCGGCTGCAAACAGCCGGCCAGCAAACAAGCGGCCAACACCGGCAGCCGTGGGTTAAAGACGATGCGGCGCAAGGCGGTCAGGCGAGTCATGTTCGGCAGTGTGTTGGGGGACATAATCAATCAGATCAAATAAAGCGTCGGCAAAGGCCCGTTGGCCCGCCGGCGTAAAGTGGATGCCGTCACCGGCGCGCATTTTCAACGTCTGGCCGGTAACGCCGGAATAATCCGAGTAAGCCCCGTCCAAGTAGCCCAGTATCTGGTTGCCAGCAATAAAGAGTTCGCCGGCAGCCAGCACTTCGGATTCATACAGGCCGCTCAGGTAATCCACCTTGCGCGACAACTCGGCACGCCGCATGGAAGGCGGTGCGACCCAGATAATTTCAACCCCACGGCGTTGCGCGCTGTCGATGATTCCGCGTATCCGTTCGCGGTAAGCCACTTCCCATTCGGGCGTCGCAAAACGCAGGTATTTACCGCCGCGTCCAGACGGCATATCCCAGGGATCATTGGGGCCAAGAAACACCGCCAGCAGGGAAAAATCCGCGTTGCGTTCCAGCTGCTGCTCAATGGTGAGGGGCCAATTAAAGGCTTTGGGATAGGCCAGCCCAGTGCTCTGGCGGCTTAGGTCTAGGCTGAACAGGCCGTACTCGCGGCGCAAGCGCGAGGCCAGATGGGGCGCAACGCCCTGCATCATCGAGTCGCCGGCAAACAGCACCCGCTGGCCGGGCGCAAGGCGAATGCGCCGCTTGGCGGGTTGCGGCTGTGGCGCGGCGCTGTGCTGCGCAACGGGTTCCGCAGCGGTGGCGGCATCCTCTGCCCGTGGCGCGCTCTGTGGCGGTTGCGGCGCGGGGCTGTCTATCACAGCAACGGCGGCAGCCGCCGGTACTGGCTCGGCGTGCTGCTTCGGTTGCAGGGCTGGCACGGGCTCCGCATTAAGCACCGCCCCCGCATCGCCCTGTGATTGCGCGACGGCCTCAACCACCACCTCGCCCTGCTCCAACTCTAGCTGCGGCTCGCGCTCGGTCAGTTCTTGCCAAAACACACCCGCTGCCCGCTGCACTGCCTGATGCACACGGCTGCCCGCCTGCCACACCGCCACCTGCTCCAACGCCTCCCAGGGCGGCGCACGGTGATAGCGCTGTTGCCAATAGGCTTCCAGTGATTGTTGGTGCGACCACACCAACAACAAGGCGGTCAGCGCCACCACATACACACTGGCCAGCACGCGCTGCAGACTGATCATCGGGCTAAAAACCTGCATAAATAAAATTCGGCATGCCTTCCGGTGCCAAGCTGAACGCCAAGCTCAACACCAGCGCCAACGCCAACGGATACAGCCCCCAGCGCAACTGATTGCTGCGCGCCAACCACAGCTGCTGCCAACCGGCCAGCAAGGGATATCCAACAAACAGCGCCAGCATAGCCAGCAAGAAGGTGATATCTGCCTCTGGCGGCGCAACCCACGCCAACGCGGCAATCTGCTGCAGCATCAACCAGGCACCGTCGAGGCCGTCGCTGCGGAAAAAAATCCAGCACAGGCATACAAAATGAAAACAGGCCAACCGGCCCAGCCAGTCGCTGATCCATTGCCCAACACGGCCTCGCGCCCGCGTCGCCAGCACGCGCTGCTTGCAATTAAGCAACACCACGCCCAAGCCGTGCAGCGCGCCCCAAACCACAAAGGTCATCGCCGCGCCATGCCACAGGCCAGAAATCACCATGGCCAGCATCACGTTGATCTGCATCCGCCGCCAGCCTTTGCGCCCGCCGCCCAGCGGAATATAGATGTAGTCGCGGATAAAGGTTGACAGGCTGATATGCCAGCGCGCCCAAAACTCCTTAAGGTTGCGCGCCAAATACGGCGCATTGAAGTTAAGCGGCAGACGAAAGCCCAAAAACAAGGCAATGCCGGTAACCAGATCGGTATAGCCCGAAAAATTAAAATAGATCGTCCAAGCGTAGGCATACACCGCCAGCACATTCTGCATGGGGCTATGCCCCGCAGGGTCAGCAAACACCGGATCAACCCGATGCTCAGCCAGCCACGCGCTAAACAAAAACAGCTTGACCATCGCCAGCGCAATCAAAAACAGCGCCTTGCGCGGCTGCTCCAAACTGCGCTGGGCATTCTGGATTTGCGGCATAAAATCCACCGCACGGTTGATGGGGCCGGCCAAAATGCTCGGAAAAAACGCCAGATATAGCAGCACATCCAGCAGGCCAGCCCGCGCCAGCTCACCACGCTGCACCGACACCACATAGCTCACCGAATGAAAGCTGTAGTACGACAGCCCCACCGGCAACAGCAGGGTCAGCAGCGGCAAATCCACCTTTAACCCCGCCGCCGCCAGCGCCAGCTGCAGCGACTCGCTAAAAAAGCCGTAAAACTTAAACAGCACAAACAGGCCGGTAATCACCGCCCCAAGCACCACATACACACCACGCGGGGTAAAAACACGGTCGCCGTAATTACCCAGCGCATAAATAAACAGGCTATAACCGGCTAAAATGCCGGCAAATTGCAGGCCAAACAGCGCCACAAAGCCATAACTGCCCAGCAGCAACAGTAGATTGCGCCAGCGCACACCCGCCAGCGGCAGCCAGTACAGGCACAAAAAGGCAATAAAAAAGGTGACAAATTCGAATGAAAAAAAGCTCATGTGAGTACTTCAGCGCGGTGAACTGGATAGCCTGAATGCCAGATCGCTCAAAAGGCTCGGCAATATACCAGTATCCGGGCAGTAAGCCACCACTCTGCCATACACATCATCACGCCATTAAGCGCACAGTCGCTGCGCATCCCCCGCCAACGCCTGTAGACGGTACAGCCAGCCAAAGCCCTGCTCCCACTGATTGTGGCCCGACGCCACATTAATATGCCCCACCCCCGCCAAAATACGCGCCTGACTGCCCCACCAACCGGCAAAGTCCAACGCCCGCGCCGCACTGGCCGCCGGGTCATTGCTGGACCCCAACACAAGGCTGGGAAACGGCAACCGCTGCTGTGGCACCGGCGCAAAGCCGGTCAGTTCCTGCGGGCAGCCTTGGCGCTCCACATCCGCCGGTGCCACCAATAGCGCACCCTGCACCCGTTGCAGCAGGCGCGCATCGGCAGTCGCCGCCCAGTGCGCCACGGTAATGCAGCCCAGACTATGGGCAACCAGCACCACCGGCCCCGCCGACTGCTCAATAGCCGCCTGCAAACGCCCAACCCAAGCATCCCGCTGCGGCTGCTGCCAGTTGCTCTGCTGCACCCGCCGCGCATTGGGTAGCGTGCGTTGCCAATGCGACTGCCAGTGGTCATCGGGCGAGCCATTCCAGCCCGGTACAATAAGGTAGGTAAGCGCCTGATCGGTCATGGGAGGTTCCTGTTTTTGGTGTGTTATCCACGCCATGCGTGACTGAATGGCGGCACTATGCCGCAAAATACACCGTACAGCAAAGAATAAACATCACCGCATCAATAACTAAACAGAATAACAAACACGCCGCAACTGCCCAGCCACCAATACCGCCAACACCGCCAACACCGCCAAGTGCCGTTATGCCAAACAGCCCTTTTCTGGTACCTTATGCGCCCTAAAATCTGCTGTTTGTGCTTTCAAGGACGTACATGACCCTTGCTCTACGGGCCTGGCTGGATGCAGGCCGCCCCAAAACCCTGCCCCTTGCCCTGATTGCCATTTTGACCGGAAGTACGCTGGCCCTGTCTCAGGGCCGTTTTTCGTGGCCGGTACTGCTGCTGTCACTGCTCACCGCCAGCTTGCTGCAGGTGCTGTCTAATCTGGCCAACGACTACGGTGACGGCCTGCGCGGCGTAGACAACCCCCAGCGTCTTGGCCCGCTGCGCGCCCTGCAAAGCGGTGCCCTGAGCGCCTGCCAGCTACGCAACTCGCTCTGCGTGGTCGGTGCACTGGCGATTGCCAGCGGGCTGGCACTGATTACGCTGGCCGATCTGGATAGCACCAGCCTGTGGGTGTTTGTCGCGCTGGGCCTGCTGGCGGTGGTGGCAGCGGTTACCTACACCGTCGGGCGCAAACCCTACGGCTATGCTGGGTTGGGCGACCTGTCGGTCTGGCTGTTTTTTGGCTGGCTGGGCGTTGGTGGCAGCTATTACCTGCACGGTGCCGCCCTCACCCCGCTGCTGTTGTTGCCAGCCAACGCCAGCGGGCTGCTCGCCGTAGCGGTGCTCAATATCAACAACATGCGCGATATCGACAACGACGCCCAACACGGCAAACGCACGCTGGCCGTGCGCCTTGGCCTAGCACGCGCTCGCCACTACCACGCCCTGCTGCTGTCGGTGGCTTGGCTGCTGTTGTTGGCCTACCTGCCCAGCCAGTTGCCTAACCCATGGTTCACTCTGCTATTTGTGCCGGCGCTGTGGCCGCTGGCGGTACAGCTTAAAGCGGTATTTGCCGCCCGTACCAGCGCCGCCATGGCCCCCTTGTTACCCGCCATGGTGGCCTGCTCCGCCGCCGTTCACGCCCTGTTTGCCGTACCCCTGCTGCTGTCTGCCCTGCTGGGCGAGTAAGGAACCCCACCATGCTAATCAACACCCTGTTTTTACCGCTGTGCCTGGCCAGCATGATGCTGATTGTCGGCACCAGCCTTGAGCCGCGCAGCTTCACACCGCTGCTGGCCCGCCCGCGTGCTGCGCTGGTCGGTCTGCTGTCGCAGCTGCTGTTGCTGCCGTTGCTGGCTTGGTTGCTGATCGGCGTCTTCCAGCTCTCCGGCGCTCTGGCCATCGGCCTGCTGTTGGTTGCCGCTGCGCCCGGCGGTGCCACCTCCAACCTGTTTAGCCACTTGGCGCGTGGCGATGTTGCCCTGTCGGTGGCGCTGACCGCCTGCATGAGCCTGCTCGCCCCGTTTTGGATGCCTTGGGCGGTACAGCTGCAACTGGAGTGGCTGGGCAGCCCGGCACGCTTTCAGCTGTCTTGGCTGCAATCGGTCATGCAACTGCTGATGGTCACCGCGCTGCCGCTGGCGCTGGGCATGCTCTGGCGACACCTTGGCCGCCGCTGGATTCAGCGCAACGCGCAGCGCCTCAAAACCTTCGCCAGCCTGATTTTGCTGCTGATGATCGCCCTGCTGGTGTGGCATAACCGCCCCGCGCTGCAACAGGGTATGCACCTGCAAGCCGCCCTACTGGTTACCCTGCTGGCCGCGCTCGCGCTGCTGGCTGGCTGGGTGCTGGCCCGCGCCTGCAAACTCAGCCCCGCCGAAGCCCGCACCCTGAGCTTTGAAACCGGCGTGCAAAACGCCGGCATCGCCATGCTGGTCGCCTTCACCCAGCTGCAGCTGCCCGAAGCCGGACTGGTGGCTTTGCTGTACGGCCTGCTGATGAACATCCCCGCGTTTGCGCTTTTATATGCGCTAACCCGCCAGCCAGCTGCCGTCCGTTGTACACCTAGCGCCTAAAACGGCGCAGCCAAATACGCAAAAGCCCGCGACGCGGGCTTTTTTAATGTTTTTTTTAACTGGGGCTTTTTTGCTGAGGCTTTTTTTATCAGGCCCAGTGGCTGCGTATCCAGCCTAAGCCGAGGTTGCCGCTGCCCCCTGCAGCCAGTCCAGCACCAATTCATGCTGGGTGCTCTCATCGCTGACATACAGCACGCCATCACTGATCATCACGCCCCAACTCACACTGCGCGGCAAATCATTGCTCAGCGCTTCCAGCGGCTCTTGCGGCAGCGCAACAATGGACAAATTGGCCTGTTGGGCAACCGCCGGCAGCGTCTTGCCCGCCCACACACGGTTCTGACCATAGACCAGCAGCGAACAACGCTCGCTGCGACGTGAGGCGCTGATCAGGCGCTCGGCATCCGGCAGGCCCACATCAATCCAGTGCTCAATGCGCCCGTCCAGCGCCTTCTGCCACAGCGCCGGCTCGTCCACATCCGACAGCCCACGCCCAAACGCCAGTTGCTCGTGATACCAGAGCGCATAAGCCAAAACCCGCGCAGCCAACCGTGGCTCCGTTTCAGACGGATGACGGGCAACGGTCAGATTGAGGTCGTCGTAGATGGCGCGGTCAGTGTCGCTAAGACTGATCCGAAACTTATAAGGGGTGGATTTCAGTGCCATGGTAGGTGCCGGCTCGCTGGATAAAAGAGCGGCAGTGTACCTTAAAAAGGCGGCGCGG
>JAHAYO010000046.1 GCA_018384595.1 Thiopseudomonas sp. | reverse complement strand
ATGCATCGCCGATGGTAGTGTGGGGTCTCCCCATGTGAGAGTAGGTCATCGTCAAGCTTCAAACAAACAACCCCTGCAGAAAACTGCAGGGGTTTTTTGTTGCTGGGCATAAAATGATCTGCGGCAATGTAAGCGCATGGTAAGCGTCCGGCCATCCCACCTTGAGGCTGCTCGATCAGTGTCCACCTGTTTTTACGTGGACACCCATTATGACCCGATTAAGAGCGCTTCAAGCGACCACTCGGCTGCCAGCTGCGACATCCGCCGCATCCGGCGCTCCGATTGAAATCAAGATCCCGCACGCCAGCGGAACCATTGTTGTGCACTGTCCCGCGGAACAGGTCAGCGCGTGTGCGATCTTGCTCAAAGAGTGGCTGGCAGTAAGCGCAGCATTCTAAGTACGCTGCAATTCAGTCTGATAGTTCACGTTGATAGCGCTTGCTAAATCTCAGTAGCCGACCTTGGGCAAGCCCCTAGCCATGTAGCCATGCCGCTTTTAAGCCGCTTGACCACCTGTTCGCTAGTGCCCATCTACTTTTAAGTGGGCACGAAAGATGATCGGCGAGTTATATGACAAGCAGTAGACCGGATTAGGATATGCTGAGGCGTTGCAATTAATGCCTAGACTTTGCGTTTGACCGAGATATGGTCCGTGTATGTGTAAAACACTATACAAGAAGGGCGACGCACAATTATTAGATTGGCGATTGAGTTGAGAGAAGCGGCCTGCCAGAGGTATGGCAGGCGGTGATTATGCACTTGTTTTTGGTTGCGCTTTTACTGGCCTAACTGAATGCTTCTGACCTCGAAGCGCTGTTGTACAGCATAGTGAGCACTAATGCGGGTAGTTAGCCATTCCAGCGGTCGGGGGAGTAGGAAAACACGGGAAGGGACCAGCTCCAGCGGATGGCGGCCATGCGCATACTGAGGCCGAATACGAAGGATATAATAAGATTGATGTTCTCATTGATGCCAAAATGAATCATACCCAGATACAGGATGGCGACTAGAAAGGATACGCTGGCATAGAGTTCATGGCGCAGCACTTGGGGCATGCGATTGCACATGATGTCGCGCAGGATACCGCCAAAAATACCGGTGGTAATTCCCGCCATGATGACCACAGGTGTTTCATATTCTAGGCGCAAAGCTACATTGCAGCCAATGATGGTAAATGCGACCAAGCCCATGGCATCAACCAGTAGAAAAATACGGTTAAGCCGACGCATATACTTGGCTATCACGATGGTGAATAGACCAGCACCGATGGTCAGGTAAATATAAAGAGGGTGCTGGGTCCAAACAACGGGATAGTTGCCTAGTAACATATCGCGTACGGTACCGCCGCCCAGTGCGGTCATAAAGGCGATGAGTGCAACGCCAAATAGATCCATATTACGACGTCCAGCGGCTAATGCGCCGGACATGGCTTCGGCAGTAATTGCAATGACAAAGATATAGGTAAGCATCAGAAAGCACCTGCTGTCTGTTATGCCCCTCCCTCTGTCCTTTTACCTGAGAGTTTGTGTAGCTGACGCTACTTGCCCCTTCGGTGGGTTGTCTAGCAACCGCTCTCCAGTTGGCGATAATGAGATGTGCAGTACTTGAGCCTGAGCGTTTATGGGAGTTTGCGCCTTCGGCGGGTGCTGATAGCACCGCTCTCCTGCAACGGGGTGATTATACGGAGTGATTTATCGGCTGGCTAGATGGAGCCCGATGATAAAAAATCATGTTGGTGCTACCGCTTGCGTGGCAGGGCTGATACAGTTCGTAGGCTAAAAGCAGCAGGGAGCGGCGTCTATGTTTCGGGTGCCGCCCCCGTTTCTTTTATTTTGTAAATGCAAGCCTCAGGAAGCCATCATGTCATATAGCCTTGACTCCTTTCTTCAACATGTTAAACAACGCGACCCAGAGCAGCCCGAGTTTCATCAGGCTGTTGAAGAGGTACTGCGCAGCCTGTGGCCGTTTTTGCAGGAAAATCCGCGCTATATGCAAGAAGGGATAATCGAGCGCATGGTTGAGCCTGAGCGTGTGATCCTGTTTCGTGTGCCTTGGGTTGATGATGCTGGCAAGGTGCATGTGAATCGTGGCTACCGCATCCAGATGAACAGCGCCATTGGCCCGTACAAGGGCGGCATTCGCTTTCATCCCTCGGTCAACCTGGGAGTGCTCAAGTTTTTGGCATTTGAACAGGTGTTCAAGAACTCGTTGACGTCCTTGCCCATGGGGGGCGGTAAAGGCGGCGCTGACTTTGACCCCAAAGGGAAGAGTGAGCAGGAAGTGATGCGCTTTTGCCAGTCGTTTATGAATGAACTGTACCGCCATATTGGTCAGCACCTTGATGTGCCGGCCGGTGATATTGGTGTAGGGGCGCGTGAAGTTGGCTATATGTTTGGCCAGTATAAGCGTCTGGCCAACGAGTTTACGTCAGTATTTACCGGCAAAGGTATGACCTATGGTGGCAGTCTGATTCGTCCCGAGGCAACGGGCTATGGCTGTGTCTACTTTGCCGAGCAGATGCTTAAAAGTGTAAAACGTCGGCTGGAAGGCCAACGTGTGGCGATTTCCGGTTCGGGGAACGTAGCCCAGTATGCGGCGCAAAAAGTCATTGAGCTGGGTGGTAAGGTTATTTCGCTGTCAGACTCTGGGGGTACGTTGTACGTGCCGGAGGGGCTGACCGGCGAGCATTGGGCTTATCTGATGGACCTTAAAACAGTAAGGCGCGGCCGCGTTGACGAGATGGCTAAAGAGTTCGGAGCGCAGTTTTTCCCTGGACAGCGCCCATGGCACTTGGAGTGCGATATAGCCATGCCTTGTGCGACCCAGAACGAGCTCAATGGTGATGATGCCCGCAACCTGATCAAGAATGGCTGTTTCTGCGTGGCTGAGGGTGCCAACATGCCGTCCACCCTGGAGGCGGTGGATCTGTTCCATGACGCAGGCATTCTGTATGCGCCGGGCAAGGCATCGAATGCGGGCGGTGTGGCGGTGAGTGGACTGGAAATGACCCAGAACGCAATGCGCTTGCTGTGGACCGATGGTGAAGTGGATGCCAAGTTGCATAGCATCATGCAAGGAATCCACACATCCTGCGTCAATTACGGCAAGGAAAACGGCAAAGTGAACTATGTTAAGGGTGCGAATATTGCCGGCTTTGTCAAAGTAGCCGATGCCATGCTTGCTCAGGGCATTGTCTGATTTAGCGGTGTTGCTAACCCGTTGTGATCTTGGCTGTGTGCCGAGGTGTGTGACCGTTAAGGGCAGGTTGCCGGTGGCTGCCTGCCCTTTGTTTTGTGCCCGTTTAAGGCAGAACAGCCCAGTGGCTGTTTAGTCTGTCGTGCGCTGGTGATTGGGGTAATTTTAATGATTGTACAAGGAACTCTTCATGTCTGACTGCATGCAGCACTTGCGTTTGCAGGTTTCTAGCCTCACCCGTTTGCTGCCCGAGACGTTGTTTCCATTCGAGCGCACGGATGAGTTGGAAGCCTTTGATGGTGTTCTGGGGCAGGCGAGGGCGGTTGAGGCGCTGGAGTTTGGCGTAGCGATGCCGCGCTCGGGCTATAACCTGTTTGTGATGGGCGAGCCAGGTTCGGGGCGTTTTTCATACGTGCGCCGTTACCTGAGCGATGTGGCTGCGGATGCAGCCACGCCGTCTGACTGGTTGTATGTGAATCATTTTGACGAACCCCGAGAGCCGCACGCGATTGAGCTGCCTGCAGGCATGGGCAGCGAGTTTTGTCGCGATATTTCCGCGCTGCTGGACACTATTTTGTCGTCGTTTCCGGCGGTTTTCGAGACGCCCAGCTGGCAGCAAAAAAAGGGTGCCATTGACCGTACTTTTAATAAAAAATACGACAAGGCGCTGGATCGCATCGAAAAACTGGCACTGGAGAAAAATATCGCGCTTTATCGCGATAGCAGCAATATTGCGTTTACCCCCATGTTTGAAGGTCGTGCATTGGACGAGGCCGAGTTTGCGCAAAGGCCGGAGGCCGAGCGGGAACAGTTTCATGAAGATATTGCCTGGCTTGAAGAACAACTCAACACCGAGTTGTCCAGTTTGCCGTTGTGGAAGCGCGAGTCGAGCAATGAACTGCGCCAGCTCAACGAAGAAACCATTAGCTTGGCGCTGGAGTCCAGCTTCGCTGTCCTGGCCGCTAAATACGGCGAATATCCAAGCGTAGTGGCTTATTTGCAGGCCACCCAGGGCAACTTGCTAAAAACCGTTGTCGAGCAGCTGGTGGACGAAGAACACAGTGATAGCGTGCGGCGCAAGATGCTGGAAGAACAGTACAGCCCCAATGTGGTGATGGGGCATAACGCCAATGGTGGCGCGCCGGTGATATTCGAGTCGCACCCAACCTATGACAATTTGTTCGGGCGCATTGAATACAGTTCTGATCAGGGAATGCTGTATACCAGCTATCGCCAGCTCCGTCCGGGGGCTTTGCATAAAGCCAATGGTGGCTATCTGATTCTTGAGGCAGAAAAGCTGCTGTCCGAGCCTTTTGTCTGGGAAGCATTGAAGCGTGCGCTGCACTCGCGGCAGCTGAAAATGGAGTCCCCACTGCTTGAACTGAGCCGTATGGCGACGGTAACGCTGACGCCTCAGGTTATACCACTCAATGTGAAGGTGATCGTGATTGGTTCGCGCGAGCTGTATTACGCGCTGCAGGATTTCGATCCTGATTTTCAGGACATGTTCCGGGTTTTGGTTGATTTTGAAGAAGATTTTCCACTCGAAGCGGACACGCTGTTGCAGTTTGCCCGCCTAGTGCGTAACCGTACCCATGAAGAGGGCATGGCTCCGCTGACGCGCTGTGCCGTGCGCCGATTGGCCAGTTATGGGATGCGGCTGGCAGAGCATCAGAACCGGCTATCGGCGCATTTGTCCGAGTTGTTTCAGGTGGTTAGCGAGGCAGACTACCTGCGCGGGCGAGCGCAGCAAGCCCTGACCCATGCCACCCATATTGATCAGGCCATACAGGCCAAAATGCGCCGTACTGGGCGCGTTTCACGCCAGATCATGGATGACATGTTGGCGGGCATTATTCTGATTGATACAGCAGGTTCAGCGGTCGGTAAGTGCAATGGCCTGACGGTACTGCAGGCGGGCGACTCCGAGTTTGGCGTACCCGCGCGCATTTCTGCGACGGTATACCCTGGCAGCAATGGCATTGTGGACATTGAGCGTGAAGTGACACTGGGCCAGCCCATTCACTCCAAGGGGGTGATGATTCTGACCGGCTACCTAGGGAGTCATTATGCTCAAGAGTACCCGCTGGCTATTTCGGCCAGTATTGCGTTGGAACAGTCCTATGGTTATGTCGATGGCGACAGTGCGTCGCTGGGCGAGGTGTGTGCGCTCATTTCAGCGCTGGCACGGGTGCCGCTGAAGCAGTGCTTTGCGATTACCGGCTCTATCAACCAGTTTGGCGAAGTGCAGGCCGTGGGTGGAGTGAATGAGAAGATTGAGGGCTTTTATCGGCTCTGTGCCGAGCGTGGATTGACGGGCGAGCAGGCGGTGATTGTGCCGCGTGCCAATCAGGATAATCTGTTGCTGAATAGTGATGTGTTAAAGGCGGTGGAAGCTGGGTTGTTTTCTGTCTATGTGGTGGAGCATGTTGAGCAGGCGTTGGCGTTGCTGAGCGGCGAAGAGCCTGGCAAAGCGGACGCTTCTGGGCAGTTTCCGCATGACAGCATCAACGGCAAAGTTGTCGCGCGGCTGAAAGCGATTTCTGAGTTGGGCGATGAAAAAGAGAGTAGTGACGGGCCCGGACAAGAGAGCGATGACGATTCAGACGCAGAAAGCAAGTGAAAAATAGTCTAAAAAAAAATTGAAAAAAAGCACGGGGTGGCCTTAAAGTTACCGCCGGAGCTTAAGACCGCACGGAAAGCGCCACTATTACAAAACCGATAAACACGGCTAGAGAAGGTAGATTATGTCAACCACATCGTTTCGTTCAGAGCACGACCTGCTGGGCTCGCTGCCCGTTCCCAAGAATGCTTATTACGGCATTCAGACCTTGCGGGCCATGCACAACTTTAACCTCAGCGGTGTGCCTCTTTCTCACTATCCCGATTTTGTCAGCGCGCTGGCCATGGTCAAGCAAGCTGCGGCCGATGCCAACCACGAGCTGGGCTATTTGAACGACGAAAAACATGCGGCCATCACGGAAGCCTGCCACAAAATCATTCAGGGTCAGCATCATGACCAGTTTATCGTTGACATGATTCAGGGTGGCGCGGGTACGTCCACCAACATGAATGCCAACGAAGTCATCGCCAACTTGGCCCTTGAGGCCATGGGCAAGGAAAAAGGCGAATACGAATTTCTGCATCCCAACAATGACGTCAATATGGCGCAATCAACCAACGACGCTTACCCTAGCGCCATTCGCGTGGGGCTGATGCTGGGCCATAACGAGCTACTGCTGAGCCTCGATCGCCTGATCAAGGCGTTCGAGCAAAAGGGCGAGGAATTTTCCGACGTACTGAAAATGGGTCGCACCCAATTGCAGGATGCCGTACCCATGACCTTGGGGCAGGAATTTAAGGCATTTGCCCACAATCTGGGTGAAGATCTGGGCCGGTTGAAAACACTGGCACCTGAGCTGTTCTGCCTGGTCAACCTGGGCGGTACAGCCATTGGCACGGGTATTAATGCCGACCCGCGCTATCAGGGGCTGGCGGTTGAGCGTCTAGCGGTGATTAGTGGTCACCCGATTAAGGCGGCTCCCAACCTGATTGAGGCCACTTACGACATGGGTGCCTTCGTGCTGTTCTCCGGCATGCTCAAGCGTACGGCGACCAAGCTGTCCAAAATCTGCAATGACCTGCGCCTGTTGTCCAGTGGCCCGCGCACGGGTATCAACGAAATCAACCTGCCGGCACGTCAGCCCGGCAGCTCAATCATGCCCGGCAAGGTCAACCCTGTGATTCCTGAGGCGGTCAATCAGGTCGCCTTTGAAGTGGTCGGCAACGATTTGGCCCTGACCATGGCGGCTGAAGCAGGTCAGCTGCAGCTGAACGTTATGGAGCCTTTGATCGCGTGGAAGATGTTCGACTCCATTCGTCTGCTGCGTCGATCTATGGATATGCTGCGTGAACACTGCGTTGAAGGCATTACCGCTAACGAGGATCATTGCCGCGAAATGATGGAGCGCTCCATCGGCCTGGTGACGGCGCTCAACCCTTACATTGGCTACGAAAATTCTTCACGCATAGCCAAGAAAGCACTGGAGAGTGGCCGTGGTGTGCTGGAGCTGGTGCGCGAAGAAAATCTGCTGGATGAGGAGATGCTGATGGACATCCTCAAGCCTGAGCACATGATCGCCCCGCGACTGGTGCCGCTCAAAGGCTAACGCAGATTGGCATATAGCGCTAAAACGGGCCGGTGATCGACAGATTCCCGGCCCGTTTTTTATGGGCTGGCGTGGCATGAGCCGGTCGCAGGCTATGCACTTTTGGTATACTCTACCGGTTCAGTATTTATCCATCATGTGGTCATGAGGTCATTGCGGATGTTGTTGGCAGCAGATATCGGAGGCACCTGGTCACGCTTTCAGGCGGTTGAGGCGGGCAATATTATTGCGGCCCAATCCTATGCGAGCAGCGCGTTTTCTTCGCTGGACGCCGCCGTGTGCTGCTTCCGACAAGAGCACGGATTACCGGATTTTTCCGTAGCCTGTTTGGGGCTGCCAGGGCCGGTTTCTGGGCGACAGGTGCAGTTGACTAACCTGCCTTGGCAGGTCGATGCAGACACCTTGGAGCATCAGGGACGGATAGGTCACGTAGAGCTGGTTAATGACTTTCAGGCGGCCGCCTATGGCGTAGATGGCTTGCAAACGGACGAATATATCGTGCTGCACCCGGGTAATCCCGACCCACAGGGCCACCGGCTGGTTGCCGGAGCCGGTACGGGATTGGGTGTTGCACCGGTGCCATTTTGCGCCGGACGTTATATGCCGCAGCCCTGTGAGGGCGGCCATATGGATTTCGCACCTACTGATGATGTGCAGCAAGACTTGCTGCGCTGGTTATGGCAACAATGGTCCCATGTATCTTACGAGCGGATTCTGTCCGGCCCTGGGCTTGAAGTGCTCTACGGTTTTTTTGCCGGAGCGCAGCATCCGCAGCAGGCAGCCACGACCCAAGCATCACAGATCGTAGAGCTGGCCGCTGCCGGAGATACCGTGGCGACACGGACGCTGAATACCTTTGTCGGTCTTTACGGAAGTTACCTGGGTAATCTGGCGCTGCTGTGGCCAGCCCGAGCCGGAATTTATATCGCTGGTGGCGTCGCCGCCAAGATTGTGCCCTGGATGCAGCAGCCCGCCTTTTTGCAGGCCATGCATGCCAAAGGCCGTATGCAGGATGTCGTGCGTAGCATGCCAGTTTATCTGGTCACCGAAACCGGATTGGGCCTGAGAGGGGCGATGCTGAGGGCGCAGGAAATTGCTTATGAACAGACTGGAGGGCACTAAGATGGAAGATTTCAACCAGATCAAATCGGTCAATGCACTGACACGCAATACGCTGGCACTGGTTCTGGCCGGTGGCGAGGGCAGCCGCCTGCGTGCGCTAACCCAGTGGCGAGCCAAGCCGGCGGTGCCGTTTGGTGGCAAGTACCGCATTATTGATTTTGTATTGTCCAACTGCGTCAACTCGGGCATACGCCAGATTGGCGTACTGACCCAGTACAAGTCACACTCGCTGATCCGTCATGTGCAGCGTGCTTGGAACTTCATGCGCTATGAAATCGGCGAGTTTGTTGAGTTATTGCCGGCCCAGCAGCGTATCGACAAGGGCTGGTACCGTGGCACCGCCGACGCCCTTTACCAGAACCTTGATATTCTGCGCCGCTACAGCCCCGATTATGTACTGGTGCTGGGCGGCGATCATATCTACTCGATGGACTACAGCCGCATGTTGATGGAGCACGTCAGCAAGGGCGTAGATGTCACCATTGGCTGTATCGAAGTTCCGGTGGCCGAGGCCAAGGGCTTTGGTGTTATGTCGGTCAATAGCGATATGAAAGTCGAGCGCTTTACTGAAAAGCCAGCCAATCCTGAGTCGATTCCCGGCAAGCCGGGTACCGCGCTGGCGTCCATGGGTATCTATATTTTCTCGACTGAGTTTTTGTTCCAAAAACTGATCGAAGATCACGATAACCCCGCATCCAGCAATGATTTTGGCAAGGACATCATTCCGTCCATTATCAACAGTCACCAAGTGCTGGCGTACCCGTTCCAGAGCGACGAGGGCGCACCGGCCTACTGGCGGGATGTCGGTACTCTGGAGTCTTACTGGCAGGCGAATATGGACCTGTGCTCCATTGTGCCCGAGCTCAACCTGTATGACCGCAGCTGGCCGATCTGGACCTATCAGGCGCAGATGCCGCCAGCCAAATTCACCTTTGATGATGAGGGCCGTCGTGGCCAGGCGATTGATTCCATGGTGTCTGCTGGCTGTATTGTGTCGGGGGCCAAGGTCAAGCGTTCGGTCATCTCCAGCGGTTGCACCCTGCACAGCTATTCGGAAATCAAGGACTCGGTCTTGCTGCCTAACGTTGAGATCGGGCGGTACTGCGTGATCAATCGGGCAATTATCGACAAGGGGTGCATTGTTCCGCCGAACACCCGCATTGGTCTAGACCCAATCGAAGATCGCAAGCGTTTCTATGTGGATGACGACAGCGGCCTAGTGCTGGTGACCCCCGAAATGCTTGGCCAATCGTTGCACTTTACCCGCTAGGTGGCGTCTCGGTATAAGGCCGCGTGAGACGTTGCTGGTATACTTGCCAAATTTGCACAATGGAATGTTTGCTCCAGACAACCCCAAGGTGAAACAGTGGCTCAGACAGACAAACTGAAAGTAGTGCTTTGCTGGCATATGCACCAGCCCCATTATCGTGATGGCAAGGACGGGCAGTATCGACTGCCTTGGGTCTATCTGCATGCCATCAAGGATTACACTGACATGGTGGCGCACTTGGAGGACTGTCCTGAAGCGCGTGTGGTGGTCAACTTCGCGCCTGTTTTGCTGGAGCAGCTGGATGATTATGTGCGTCAGCTTGATGGCTGGCTGGAGCAGGGCCTGCCCATGCAGGATGGCATGCTCAACCTGCTGGCCGGCGTGCAGGCGATACCGACTGATCTGGACGCCCGTCACAAGCTGTTACTGGACTGCCAGCGCGGCCACCACCCGACCATGATTGCCCCGCATGCCGAGTTTCAGGGGCTGCTGGAAGCCTGCCAGCCGTTCTTGTATCACGCGACCATGGCCGGCCAGGGGCTGGCCTATCTAGGCGACTCATTCTTTCATGACTTGCTGGTTTGGTATCACCTAGCTTGGATGGGGGTCAGCGTTTATCAGAACGATGTACGCGTTAGTGAGCTGATGAACAAGGCTCGCGGCTTTGACGAGGATGACCGGCGTATGCTGATTGAAGTCATCCGCGATGCCATGCAGGGCATCATTCCGCGTTACCGTGCGCTGTACGAAAGCGGCCAGATCGAACTCTCCACCACGCCCTACGGTCACCCGATTGTGCCGTTGCTGCTGGACTTTGACAGCATGGGCGATGCACTACCGAATGCGCCACGGCCCGAGCACGCGGCTTACCCAGGTGGAGATGACCGCGCCCGCTGGCACATGGACAAAGGCTTGCAGGTGTTTGCCGAACATTTTGGCAAGCGCCCCAGCGGAATCTGGTTGTCCGAAGGCGCGGTTAGCGACGCAGCTGTGGCATTGCTGGATGAATATGACATTCAGTGGACGGCAACCGGCCAAGCGGTGTGGCACAACTCCTGCCGCTTCTCCGGCATGGAAGCGGTGGCCTCCTGCAACCGTGCGCTTTACCGCCCAGCTGTTCTGGAAAACGGCGCGTGCAAGGTGTTTTTCCGCGATGACGGCCTATCAGATCTGATCGGGTTCCAATACAAGAGCTGGCACGCCGATGACGCTGCCCGTGATTTTTGCCAGCACATGACCAACATCGCCGACTTCCTCGGCCACAAGGTCAAAAACCATGTGGTTACCGTTGTCTTGGATGGTGAAAACGCTTGGGAATATTACCCCAACAATGCGCATTACTTCCTCACAGCTTTTTACAAGGCGCTGTCCCGTCATCCACGAGTCGAAATGACCACCTTCACTGATGCACTGCAGCAGGGGGCCGAGCCGCTGCCGATCAATCGCTTAGCGGCGGGCAGCTGGGTCTATGGTTCGTTTTCAACCTGGATTGGCGAAAAAGACAAAAACCGTGGCTGGGATTTACTGGTAGAAGCCAAGCTGGCCTGTGACCGTGTGCTGGCCAGCGGCCGGCTTACGGCGGAGCAGCGGAAAATGGTCAACGCTCAGCTGGCAGTCTGTGAGGGCTCGGACTGGTTCTGGTGGTTCGGAGACTATAATCCCGCCGATAGCGTGCGCGACTTTGAGCGGCTGTACCGCCAGCACCTAGAAAAGTTGTACGAACTGCTGGGTGAGCCATTGCCAGCGACGCTTTCCGAGCCCGTCTCGCAGGGCGGCGGAACTATGGAAAACTCGGGAACCATGCGTCGTAATTAAAGGCGTAATCACCCAATCACAACAAGGAACTTTTCAGTATGGCAGCTCGTGCGGCAGGCGTGCTTTTGCACCCGACTTCATTACCCAACCGTGTGCTGGACAGGCATGCCTGGCGTTTTCTTGACTGGATGCAGGACGCGGGACTGACCATTTGGCAACTGTTGCCACTGACCGCACCGCATGATGATCTGTCGCCCTACCATAGCTTGTCGGCGTTTGCCCTTAATCCGCGCCTGCTGCCGGCTGACTGGGAGCAGCAGGTGGATGAACAGGCGTTTGCCCGCTACCTAGAGCAACCGCCGCACTGGTTAAATGATTACGCCCTGTTCATGGTGTTGCGCGAACAGTTTGGACATGCCCCTTGGTCGCAATGGCCCGAGCCTTACCGACTGCGTAACCCTGTAGCCTTGGCGCAAGTGGCTGACGAGCGGCTGGATGCCATCTTGCAGCTGAAAAAAGCCCAATTTCAGTTGCACCAACTATGGATGCAGCTGCGCACAGATGCCGCGCAGCGCGGTATTCGCTTCTTTGGCGATATGCCGATTTTTGTCTCTTACGACAGCGTTGAAGTTTGGGTACAGCCACGGCAATTTCGTCTTGATAGCAACCTGCAGCCAACGGTGGTAACCGGTGTGCCGCCGGATTATTTTTCCGAAACCGGCCAGCGCTGGGGCAATCCGCACTATGACTGGGATGTGATGCAGCACGATAACTTTGGCTGGTGGTGTCGCCGGGTCGAAGCCGCGCTGGAGCTGTTTGATCTGGTGCGTATTGACCACTTCCGTGGCTTGGCGGCCAGTTGGGAAATTGAAGCCGCTGAACCCACCGCCATCAACGGTCGCTGGGTCGAAGCGCCGGGCGCACAGCTGCTGGCGCAGCTGCAAAAAACCTTCAACCCGCTGCCATTGGTGGCCGAAGACTTGGGCATTATTACCCCCGACGTGATCGCGCTGAAAGAGCAGTTTGGCCTGCCAGGCATGTCGGTGTTGCAATTTGGCTTCAGCGGTTTGCCTGACAACCCCCATTCGCCTTGCGAGTTGGTGCAAAACTCGGTGGTCTATACCGGCACCCACGATAACGATACCACCATGGGGTGGCTGGCCACTCTACACCCGGGCACCCGTGAATGGATGATGACTCAAGTGGCGCAGGATGCTGGCGAAATGCCTTGGCCGCTGATAGTCACCGGCCTGCGGTCAGTTGCCGAACGCGTTATTGTGCCGATGCAGGATTGGTTGGGGCTGGATGGCGCACACCGCATGAACGTGCCCGGCACTACAGAAAATAACTGGCATTGGCACTTCCAGTGGCATCAGGTGCCAGACGCATTGGCAGGCCATATTCGTCACTGGGTCGAACAATGCAATCGCCTTCAACAGGCAGGAGAAGCATGATGAAGCAGGAACTGGTCACACGTCTGGAGCAGGGCCGTTTACATGATCCCTTCCAGTTGCTTGGGGCGCACCCGAGCGGCAAAGGTTACGAAATTCGAGTCTGGATGCCGACAGCCAAGCAGGTTCGGCTTGAAGACCGTCTGCCCATGCGGCGGCTGACGGACAGCGGGCTTTTTAGTCTGCAACTGACGGCGAAAGAGTTTAAGGAGCTGCCAGCGCATTACGCGGTGCACTGGGAAGACTACAACGGCGAATCCTATAGTCAGGTGTCCCCTTATTCGTTCCAGCCGCTGCTGGGTGAGTTGGACCTGCACCTGTTTGCCGAAGGCCAGCACTGGCAAATCTACGAGCACCTGGGCGCGCATCAGGCCACGGTCAATGGCATCAGCGGGGTACGCTTTGCGGTCTGGGCACCTTCGGCTGAGCGGGTGTCGGTCGTGGGTGACTTTAACGGCTGGCACGGTTTTCGCCACCCCATGCGCAGCCTAGGCGGCTCGGGCGTCTGGGAGCTGTTTATGCCCGGCTTGCAGCAGGGCGACAACTACAAGTTCGAGATCCGTAACGCCAATTCCGGCGATGTGTTCAGCAAAACTGATCCCTATGCCCGTGCTATGGAGCTGCGCCCGCAAACGGCGTCCTATGTATTTAACAGCCACTACCAGTGGCGCGATACCAGCTGGTTGCAGCAGCGCAAAGACTTTGCCTGGAACAAAAAGCCGGTCAGCATCTACGAGGTGCACCTTGGCTCATGGCAGCGTAACGATGCCGGCGGTTTTCTCAACTATCGGGAAATCGCTCATCGTTTGGTGGAGTACGTCAAGTGGATGGGCTACACCCATATCGAGCTGATGCCAATCAGCGAGCATCCATTGGATCAGTCGTGGGGTTACCAGACTTCGGGCTATTTTGCGCCGACCAGCCGCTTCGGCTCGCCGGACGACTTCCGCTACTTTGTCGATCATTGTCATCAGCACGGCATTGGCGTGTTTCTTGACTGGGTGCCTGCACACTTTCCCAAGGACTTCTTCGCGCTGGCGCGCTTTGACGGTACTCCCCTGTACGAACACGCCGATCCGCGCCTGGGCGAGCACCGCGACTGGGGCACTTATATTTTCAACTTTGGCCGCAACGAGGTGCGCAACTTCCTGATTGCCAATGCGTTGTACTGGCTTAAAGAGTTCCATATTGACGGCCTGCGTGTCGATGCGGTGGCGTCCATGCTGTATCTGGACTACTCCCGTGATGACGGCGATTGGGTGCCTAACGCCTACGGCGGCCGTGAAAACCTGGATGCCATCAAGTTTCTGCAGCAGCTCAACCATGAGGTGCATAGCCAGCATCCCGGCGCACTGGTGATGGCCGAGGAGTCCACCTCCTGGCCGATGGTGTCACGCCCCACTTGGATGGGCGGGTTAGGCTTCTCGATGAAGTGGAATATGGGCTGGATGAACGACACCCTGGATTATTTCAGCAAGGACCCAGTCTACCGGCCCTTTCACCACAACCAGCTGACGTTCAGCCAGATGTACGCCTACAGCGAAAACTTCATCCTGCCGTTCTCGCATGACGAAGTGGTGCACATGAAAGGCTCATTGCCAGGCAAAATGCCGGGCGATGACTGGCAAAAAATGGCCAACCTGCGTCTGCTGCTTAGCTATCAGTGGTTCCATCCCGGTAAAAAACTACTGTTCATGGGCTGTGATTTTGGTCAGTGGACTGAGTGGAACGACAGCGCCAGCCTACCTTGGCACCTGTGTGACCATGCCAATCATCGCGGCATCATGGAGCTGGTGCGTCAGCTCAACCGGCTCTATTGCAGCGAAAGCGCCCTGCATGAGCGTGACTTTGAACATCAGGGGTTTAGCTGGATTGACTGTCACGATTACAGCCAGTCGATCCTTAGTTTTGCCCGTCACAGCGACAGCGAATCGCTGGTCTGTGTGTTTAACTTCACGCCGGTGCCCCGTGAGCGTTACCGCATTGGCTTGCCGGGTGATGGCGAATATCAAGAAATTTTTAACTCCGACTCCGGCCTGTACGGCGGTGGTGATGTGGGCAATGGTGGGGCGCTCAAGGTTGATCAGCACCCTTGGATGGGGCAACCCGTATCCGCCAGCCTGACCCTGCCGCCGCTGGGCTGTGTTGTGTTTAAACGCAAGCAAAACAAGGCGCAGGCTAGCGCCCCATTAACTGAATCATGAAAATACTTTTTGCAACCTCAGAAGCCCACCCGCTGGTTAAAACCGGCGGGCTGGCAGACGTTTCCGGCAGCTTGCCGAGGGCATTGGCTGGTTTGGGCCACGAAGTCCAGCTGGTTTTGCCCGCTTACCAAAGCGTTATGGAAAAGTACCCGCTCTATGAAGTGCTGTCGCACTTTAGTGTAGGCGGTGCTGGCCGCACCCTGAATGCGCGCATGCTGGCCGTTTGGGTGCCGGAACTTGAGCAAAAAGTCTGGCTGCTGGATATCCCCGAGCTGTTTCACCGCCCAGGCAACCCCTATCTGGGGCCGGATGGCCAAGATTGGTGGGATAACGGCGAGCGCTTTGCCGTGTTTTCCCGCGCTGTGGCCGAGGTCGCCATGGATCGTGCGGGTCTAAATTGGCGCGCGGATGTGGTGCATGCCAATGATTGGCAAACCGGCTTGGTACCGGCTTTTCTGCGTGAAGAAGCCAACCCGCCGCGTACTGTGTTTACCATCCATAACATGGCCTACGCCGGGTATTTCCCCAAGTCGCTGTTTGACAGCCTGTGGCTGCCTTGGCAGTGGTGGGGTAGCGAAGGCGTTGAATTTTACGGCCTGTTGTCGATGCTCAAAGCCGGTATTCAGTATGCCGATGCGGTGACGACGGTGAGCCCCAGCTATGCGCGAGAAATCTGCACCGAAGAATTTGCCTACGGCTTTTCTGGCGTCATGCGCCATACCCGCGATCAGGGGCGTTTGCACGGCATTCTTAACGGTATTGATGAAAAATACTGGAGTCCGGCCAGCGATCCTTACCTGTTTGAAAACTATGCGTTGGGCAAGGGCCATGTGGCCGGCAAAAAGCGCAACAAGCAGGCATTGTTGCAACAACTGGGTGCAAGCGATGCCACACAGGCCGCTGATCTGCCATTACTGGGTTTCATTGGCCGGCTGGTTACGCAAAAGGGTATCGACCTGATTTTGCAGGTGGTGCCACGCTTGCTGGAGCAGCGCCGCGTCAACCTAGTGGCCGTGGGCAGCGGAGCCGCTCACTTCGAGCAGGCCCTGCGCCAGCTGGCGGTGGAGCATCCCGAGCATGCCTTTGTCCACATTGGTTACTCCGAGGCGCTGGCGCATCAGGTCGAAGCCGGTGCCGACATCTTCCTGATGCCGTCGCGCTTTGAGCCTTGCGGCCTCAATCAGCTGTATAGCTTGGCTTACGGCACCTTGCCGCTGGTGCACCACACCGGCGGCCTGGCCGACACGGTTGTCAATGCCAGCGACGAACATATCGCCCAAAAAACCGCGACTGGTTTTGTATTTTATGATCCTGATGCCCACGCCATGGGCTCTGCCCTTGAGCACGCGCTCTACCTGTATCAGAAGCCAAGAACTTGGCAGCAGATACAGCGCACGGCCATGGAACAGTCTTTTACCTGGGAGCAAAGCGCCCGGGACTATGTTGATTTATATAGCAAGGAGAATTAAATGGATGCGCAACAACCCGATTGCCATGTGCGCCAGTCGCTCAGCAACGAACAATGCTACCTAGAACATGACTTTCTCAATTACCTACGCTACCACCTAGGGCGGGAGCAGACCTCGGACATTGATTACAAGCTACGGGCGTTGGTGCTGCTGGTGCGTGACCGCTTGGTCGAGAACTGGAAAAAGACCTGGGCCAGCTACCATGAGCAGACGCCTAAGCGTGGTTATTATCTGTCCATGGAATTTCTGATTGGCCGCTCGCTGGGCAACAACCTGCTTAACCTTGGCCTAGAAGGCAATGTTGACGAAGCGCTGAAGGCACTGGGTGAAGACCTAGAAGCCATTGAACAGCAGGAAATCGACGCCGGCTTGGGCAATGGCGGTTTGGGCCGCTTGGCCGCCTGCTTTATCGACAGCTGCGCCACCCTGCAGCTGCCTGTGATGGGCTATGGCCTGCGCTACGAATACGGCATGTTCCGTCAGCTGATCAAGAACGGCTTCCAGATGGAAGAACCGGACCATTGGCTGGCCTTTGGCAGCTACCCCTGGGAGTTGATGCGCTCGGAATATACCCGAGTGGTCAAATTTGGCGGCTATTGCCGTGATTATGTCAATCCAAAAACTGATATGCACATCGTGCATTGGGAAAACGCGGATGAAGTGCTGGCCGTTCCCTTTGACGTGCCGATTCCCGGTTACAAGAACCAAACGGTCAACACCCTGCGCCTGTGGCACGCCAAAGCTCAAGAAAGCTTCAAATTCAACGCCTTTAACGCCGGCTCGTACTTTGAGGCGGTGTCGGCCAAAAACGAAGCTGAAAACATCACCAAGGTGTTGTACCCCAATGACACCAGCGAAAGCGGTAAAGAGCTGCGTCTGCGTCAGCAGTATTTCCTTGTCTCTGCCAGCCTGCAGGACGTTCTGGCCAACTGGGAGCGTTTCAACGACGGCTTTGATGGTTTTGTTGACAACAACGTGTTCCAGCTTAACGACACCCACCCAAGCTTGGCAGTGGCCGAGCTGATGCGCCTGCTGGTGGACGATAAGCGCATGTGTTGGGAGGATGCTTGGCAGATTGTCAGTGCCACCATGGCCTATACCAACCACACCCTGCTGCCCGAAGCGCTGGAAACCTGGCCGGGTGAACTGATGGCCCGATTGCTGCCGCGTCCACTGCAGATTATCGAGGAAATCAACCGCCGCTTTCTGCGCGAAGTGTCGATGAAGTGGCCGGGCGATGTGGATCGCCAGCGCCGCATGTCGATCATCGGTGAACATGGCGAAGTGCGCATGGCGTTTTTGGCGCTGGTGGGCAGCTACTCGGTCAACGGCGTGGCCGCGTTGCACTCCGAACTGCTCAAGGAAGGTCTGTTTAACGATTTCTATCAGCTGTGGCCGCACAAGTTCAACAACAAGACCAACGGCGTCACGCCCCGCCGCTGGATGGCGGCTGCCAACCCGGGTCTGCGTGCGTTGCTGGACGAGGTGCTGGGTGAAGAGTGGGTGACCGATCTGTCGCGGCTGAAAACGCTGGAAAGCTATTTGGATGACAAAGCATTCCGCCAGACCTGGCGTGACATCAAGCTGGAAAACAAGCAGCGCTTAGCTGCATTGATCGAGCGTGAAACGGGCGTCAAGGTTAATCCGTCCGCCCTATTTGACGTGCAGGTTAAGCGCATCCACGAGTACAAGCGCCAATTACTCAACGCGCTGCATGTCATTCATCTGTATGTCCGCATCAAGCGGGGCGATACCGATAATTGGGTGGATCGTGTGGTGGTGTTTGGTGGCAAGGCAGCGCCGGGTTATCACATGGCTAAGCGCATCATTAAGCTGATCAACAATATCGCCAAGGTGGTCAACTCCGACCCAGATGTGGGTGACAAGCTGAAAGTGGTGTTTATTCCCAACTACAGCGTCTCCACCATGGAAGTGATTGCCCCAGGTGCTGACTTGTCCGAGCAAATCTCCACTGCGGGCAAGGAAGCCTCCGGTACGGGCAACATGAAGTTCATGATGAACGGTGCCATTACCATCGGCACGCTGGATGGTGCCAACGTAGAAATCCGCGAAGAAGTGGGTGAGGAAAACTTCTTCCTGTTTGGCCTGCGCGCCGAAGAAGTACAGGACAGGACTGGGCGTTACAACCCGCAGGACTTCATTAACCGCGACAGCGACTTGCAGGCAGTGATGCATCTGCTGGAAGTGGGCCATTTCAACCAACACGAATACGGACTGTTTGATGACTTGGTGGGCGCGCTCAAAGCGTATGGTGAGCCATGGATGACGCTGGCTGACTTCCGCAGCTATGTGGATGCCCAGGACCAAGCCGCACAAGCCTATGCCGATGTCGAGCGCTGGACTACGCTGAGCATCCTTAACACGGCGCGTAGCAGTAAGTTCTCCACTGACCGTACCATGCAGGACTACAACGATGACATCTGGAAGCTGGACCGCGTAGGGGTCAAGTAAGCCTGTGGCTTCAAACCAAAACGGATGCTTCGGCATCCGTTTTTTTATGCCATTGGTTTAATCCGGCAGCAGGGTTGAGTTGTCGGCGGCTTGCGGGTTGCCATCGACCCACAGCAAGGTGCCGCCGGCGACGGCAGCTGGCATGGCAATGAGGTTGAACACCGGCACCATGGTCGCTAGATAGGTGACGCCACCAAAGCTCAGGCTGGCCCAGCGGTGCCGGCGCAGCCAGAGCAACATAGCCGGCCAGCTCACCTTGTTGTTGTCCGCAGGGTAGTCAATGTATTGCACGGCCATCATCCAGACGTTGAACAGCAGCCACAAGGGCGCAGCCAGCAGGTTGACACCGGGAATAAACGACAGAATCAGCAAACCCAGCGCCCTCGGTAAAAAGTAGCCCAGTTTGCGCAGCTCACGCCCCAGCGTACGCGGCACCATAGCCATCAGCTCGCCCCAGCTAAAGGGCGGGAAAGGGTCTTGACCACGGCGGACGATCTCTACCTTTTCCGCCAGAAAGGCATTGAATGGCGAAGCAATCAGGTTGGCTAGGGTGTTAAAGGTGAAAAACACCATCAGCGCTACCAGCGCCACAAATAGCGGCCAGAGCACATAGTTGAGCAATGACAACCAGCTGGGCAGGCTGGGCATAAAGGCATCGACCCAGCCGCTAAAACGACTGAAAGCAAACCACAGTAGGCCGCAAAACACCGTCAAGTTGATGAGTAACGGAGCCAGCACAAAACGGCGCAGGCCGCGCTGGTTAATCATGCGAAAGCCGGCTGCTAGGTATTCGGGGCCAGAAAAAACGGGTTGCGACATGCGAGTTACCTGATTTTGAACAGCGGCGCTGCAGCGCTTGGCAGCAGCGGGAAAGCAAAAAAACGCCGGTTAGTGTACCCTTGCGCCATGCTAAATCACAGGAACCTGAGGGCACGTACTGGCCCGCGTGAGACAGGTTCGCACCTTAAAAGTGCCCGCAGGGCACCGTCACACTGGAGAATCCCGATGTCTGAAGTGCGCCATGCCAAAGTAGTGATCCTGGGTTCCGGCCCTGCCGGTTATAGCGCCGCTGTTTATGCGGCCCGTGCCAACCTCAAGCCGCTGGTGATTACCGGCATGCAGGCCGGTGGCCAGCTGACCACCACCACCGACGTAGACAACTGGCCGGGCGGCCCTGAAGGTCTGACCGGTCCCGACTTGATGGCCAGCATGCAGGCGCACGCCGAACGCTTTGACACCGAGATCGTATTTGACCACATCCACACCGCCCAGTTGCAACAACGGCCTTTCACCCTAGTGGGCGACAGCGGCACTTACACCTGTGACGCATTGATCATCGCCACCGGTGCCAGCGCGCGCTATCTGGGCCTGCCATCAGAAGAAGCCTACAAAGGGCAGGGCGTGTCTGCCTGTGCCACGTGCGACGGTTTTTTCTATCGTGACAAGGATGTGGTGGTGGTGGGCGGCGGTAACACCGCAGTAGAAGAGGCGTTGTACCTGTCCAATATTGCCCGCAAGGTGACGCTGGTTCACCGCCGCGATACTTTCCGTGCGGAAAAAATCCTGCAGGACAAACTCCATGCCCGCGTGGCCGAAGGCAAGATCGAGCTGGCGCTCAATGCGCAGCTGGATGAAGTGCTGGGTGGGCCGATGGGGGTGACCGGTGTACGCTTGCGTAATAACGATGACAGCACCCGCGAATTGCAGGTCGAAGGCGTATTTATTGCCATTGGCCACTCGCCCAACACTGATCTATTTGCAGGCCAGTTGGAGCTGAAAAACGGCTACTTGGTGGTCAAGGGCGGGCGTGAAGGCAATGCCACTGCGACCAGCGTTGAAGGCGTCTTTGCCGCCGGCGATGTGGCTGACGATGTGTACCGTCAGGCCATTACTTCAGCCGGAGCCGGCTGCATGGCTGCGCTGGATGTAGAAAAGTATCTGGACGCACAGGGCTGATAACCCGCGTGTAGCACACCAAAAAAGCGCCGATTGGCGCTTTTTTGGTGGCTGATCAGGCGGCACCTTCGCCGGCCAACAACCGCTCATACTGATACCGCCAGCGGGTATACAGCAGGGCACTGATGAACAGTGTCACGCTGAGTAGGGTTTCAGCTGCACCCAGCCAAGCACGGGCAGGGTCGATCCAAGCCAGTACGCCCTTGATGAAGTAAAGGTTCATCATAAAGCAGGCCCAAGCATGCACCCGCGCTGAACCCAGCAGCATGCCGGGGGCGACCAGCAGCAGTGGGGCTAGCTCAATGCTGGCAATGACCCAGATACGCGCGCCGTGTAGGTTGGCGTATAGCAGGTTCCACACCAGTAACAGCAGAACCAACGCGATCAGCAAAAAAGCGCTGAGTAGCCGAACTGCCTGCATGCGCGGCTGCAGCCACTGCAGAGGCGGCAAGGGTTTGTTTTTTGTGCGCGCCATCAGGACTCCAGTTGCTTGGCCAGCTGCGCCAAGCGCTCGCCCAGCGCCACGCACAGGCGGCTTTCGTGCTCGTCCAGCGGGCGCTTGCTGTCGGCACCGGCCAGATGACTGGGGCCATAGGGGGTGCCACCGCTGCGGGTTTCATTCAGCGCGCTTTCGCTGTACGGCAGGCCGCATAGCAGCATGCCGTGGTGCATCAGTGGCAGCATCATGCTGAGCAGTGTTGTTTCTTGGCCGCCGTGCATGGAGGCGGTAGAGGTAAACACACCGGCGGGCTTGCCAACCAGCTCGCCGGTTAGCCATAGGTTGAGGGTGCCGTCCAGAAAATACTTCATAGGCGCAGCCATGTTGCCGAAGCGGGTCGGGCTGCCCAGCGCCAGTGCAGCGCAGTGTTTCAGATCGTCCAAGGTGGCATAGACCGCCCCTTCTTGCGGTACGGCAGGGGCGGGTGTTGAGACTTCGGTCACAACCTTGGGAACGGTGCGGATGCGTGCTTCTAATCCTTGGGACTCAACACCTCGGGCAATCAGCTGCGCCATCTCGGCAGTGGCCCCATGGTGACTGTAATAGAGCACTAGAACGTAGGGGGTGCTCATCCCAGTAGCTCCAGCAGCTTTTCAATGGGGCGGCCAATTACGGCGCGGGTGGCATCGGCCAGAACGGGGCGCTCGATCAGGCGCGGCTCGCGCACCATGGCATCGACCAGTTGCTCTTCGGTCAGTTCGGGGTTGTCCAGAGCAAGGTTGGTGTAGGCGTCCTCACCCTTGCGCATCAGTTCGCGCGCGGACAACCCCAGCTTGGCCAGCAGTGCGTGCAGCTCGGCAGCGGTGGGTACTGAGTCGAGGTAGTGAACAATGGTTGGCTCGATTTGACGTGACTGCAACAGCTCCAGCGCAGCGCGGGATTTGCTGCAGTGGGGGTTGTGGTAAAGGGTGTACTGGCTCATAGGATTAGTGCTCCGAAAGAATCAGGGGAGAGCCATTCTAGCAGGTCTGCCGGCAAGGATCAGTTGCGCAGGGCACCGTTGGCGCGCAGGACGGCCAGTAGGCTGTCGCGGCTTTGTTCGCCGGTTAAGCGGTCGTGGTAGTGGCCGTCTGGATTGATCAGAAAGGTCACAGGAATGCCGGCCACGCCCGGCAGATCAAGCTGGCGGATAGCGGCAGTGGACAGCAATGGAAACTCGATGCCTAGTTCGTTGGCTGCCGTCTGTAGGGCTTTATCTTCCAGCTGATCGAAGTTGTAGCCCAGCACAATAATCTGTGCCGACAGCTCGTGGTGCAGGCTGTTGAGTGCGGGGATTTCAGCGCGGCAGGGTTTGCACCACGTGGCCCAGTAATTCACCAGCAGCCATTTGCCCGTGGTGTCCAGCGGTTGGCCGTTGCTGTCGCTTAGCGGTGTGGCGGACTGGCTGCAGCCGACCAGCAGCAGGCTGGTAAGCAGCAGGCGGATGAGGGTACGCAAGGGAATCAGCTGTCGCCAGCGTGGCGGTGGCTGTTGTTGCGGTCGGCCAAACGCGGGCCGGGGCAGTTAAGAAAGCTGGATGTTTTTAGCCATTGGGGGTCGGGGTACCAGGTAAATACCAGTTGGCCATCTTTTAGCGAGTCGACCACCTTTTCGGTGATTTCGGGGCGCACGGCAGGGCAGCCTTGGCTGCGGCCAATACGACCTTGGCGGCTGATCCATTCGGGGTTTACGTAGTCGGCACCATGAATGACGATGGCTCGTTCGCGGGCGCGGTCGTTGAAGCCGGGTTCTAGGCCGTCCATGCGCAGTGAGTAACCGTGCTTGCCGTCATAGCTTTCGGAGCTGCGGAACAGGCCAATGCTGGACTGGTGGCTGCCTTCGATATTGGAAAAATTGCTGGCCAGATTGTCGCCGGACTTGGAGCCATGGGCAACAAAGTCATTCAGTAGCAATTTGCGTTGTTTCAGGTCGAAAATCCACAGACGCTTTTCGCTGGATGGCAGGGAAAAGTCGATCACTGCTAGCCGGTCGGCAGCGGCGGTGCCTTGACGGCTGGCGCAATTGACCGCGTCCAGCGCATGGCCCAGTACTTGGCGGTTCAGTTTGGGCGCTAGGGTGAGTAGGTTGTCGTGCAGGCGGGTGTCGGGTGTGGCGGCTTGGCTGTGCATCGGTAGCAGCGCAGCCAAGACCAGTGAAAATAGGGGGAGGGTGCGTTTCAACATGCAAAAAACCTCGGAAATGCAGAGAGCGGCGTGCAGGGGTGGCAGGCAAACAGGGCGCACTGATATCACCCAGTACGGGTGATGGATGACACTGTGTATACTGCGCGTGCAGGTAGCAGGTTACCCCTTTGTACGGACTGCACTTGCCGCCAAGCCTGTTGTGGAGCACGACAGGCGTCGAATCAGAAAGGCCGCATCCTAGCAGCAGCCTTTGCGCAAAGGTATAGCCACTTGTCGAAAATTTCTTTCCGTATCGTACTGTCTGCCGTGCTGATATCGCTGATCAGCCCCGTGGCGATGGCCAATCAAACGTCCGTTGGCGAGGCACTGGATGCGCTAAACAGCAGGTGTCCACTGGAATACCGGCAGTTTGCTGCCAGTGCGATCAGCCCTGTGCAGCTGCGTGATTATTACCGTGAATTGGGCGATCGCCTGCAGTGGCAATCGGTCGCACGGCGGGCGCAGTTGCAGACCCTGCTGGATGACCTGCGCCACGATGGTTTGCCGACGCACCTGTATCAGGCAGGCTTGCAGCGTGCTGGGCAGCAGGCTGCGGTTGAGCTGTGCACGGATGTGACCATCAGCCACGGCTATTTGCTGGCGCTGCGTCATTTGCAGCGGGGCGCACTGGACCAAGCCAAGGTAGAACCGTACTGGGTTGAGCAGGCGTCAGCGCTGAGAGCACTGCCGTCAACGCTGGAGCTGGCGCTGCGCACACCGGATGATCTGGAGCAAAGTTTGAATGCGGCTCGGCCGGCACAGGTGCTGTATGCGCGTTTGCGCGAGCAGATGCGTACCGTGAACCAGCGCCATGACGCGGCCAGCGTGCAACTACCGGCTGGCAAAAGCCTGCGGCCAGATACCCGCGACCCGCGTACCGCTGTACTGCGCAAACGGCTGCTGCTGGACGGATACCTGTCAGTTGGCGACGTGGATGAATCGGCTATGGATGATGACCTGTATGAAGGGGCTCTGGTTGATGCGGTGCGCCTATTCCAGCGGGATCATTATTTGGATGATGATGGTGTGATTGGGCCGGCTACCCTGCGCGAGTTGAATGTCACACCGGCACAGCGCTTGGCGCAGGTGCGCGTTAATCTGGAGCGTTTGCGCTGGCTGGAAGCCTATCTGGAGCCGGACATACTGATTGTCGATATTGCCGGTGCGCGGCTGCTGTATCTGGAAGATGGGCGTGTGACCTGGCGCACCCGTACCCAGGTCGGCACCGTGGCGCGCAAGACGCCACTGCTGAAGTCACGTATTACCCACCTGACCATGAATCCAACGTGGACGGTGCCGCCCACCATTTTGCGTCAGGACAAACTGCCGGCGATTCGCAAAGACCCCTCTTATCTTGCGCGCAATCGCATGCAGGTACTGGACGGACAGGGGCAAGTGCTAGACCCCGAACAGGTTGATTGGAGTGCCCCCGGCAACATCATGCTGCGCCAAGCGGCCGGGCCGGGTAATGCGCTGGGCCAGGTTGCCATTCGCTTTGCTAACCCGTTTTCGGTGTATCTACATGACACGCCCAGCCAACATTTATTTGGGCGCGCCACGCGCACCGTCAGTTCGGGCTGTGTGCGGGTAGAAGATGTACAGCGGCTGCTGGATCTGCTGGCAGCCGATGAGCCGACCGCGCGGGCGGTTGCCAGCGCCAAGGCGGCCGGCAAGACGCGACAGGTGAATCTGGCCCAGCCGGTGCCTGTATTGCTGGCGTACCTAACGGTAGAAGTGGATGCCGATGGCCGCGTGCGCTATCGCCCGGATAGTTACGGATACGACGGTCGCATCGCGGCTGCGCTGGAGCGGTTGTAGCGCATTGTGCAAGCGTTAAAAAAGGGGCTGTAATAGCCCCTTTTTTGCTGGTCGGTCTGCTTAGACAGTGGTCAGTTTGTCCTGAATAAAGCTCATCACATCCGCCACCGCGATGGCGGTGGTTTCGCTATCGCGACGCCCCTTGTACTCATACGCACCGGCTGCAATGCCCTTGTCGCTGACCACGATACGGTGCGGAATGCCCATCAGCTCCATGTCGGCGAACTTGACGCCAGGGCTGGTCTTCTTGTCGCGGTCATCCAGCAATACTTCGATACCAGCAGCGGTTAGCTGTTCGTATAGGGCATCAGTTGCGACGCGAACTTCTTCCTTTTCATATTTCATCGGTACCAGCGCCACCTGGAAGGGAGCTAGCGCTTCCGGCCAGATGATGCCGCGCTCGTCATGGTTCTGCTCGATGGCCGCAGCCACCACGCGGGATACACCAATGCCGTAGCAGCCCATGGTCAGGGTGGCGGGTTTGCCGTCTTCACCCATCACGGTGCAGCCCATGGCTTCGCTGTATTTCTGACCCAACTGGAAAATGTGTCCCACTTCAATGCCGCGTTTGATTTCCAGCACACCGTTGCCGCAGGGGCTGGGGTCGCCAGCGACCACGTTGCGCAGGTCGGCGACTTCGGGCAGAGGCAGGTCGCGTTCCCAGTTCAGGCCGAAATAGTGCTTGCCGTCTTGGTTAGCACCGGCGGCAAAGTCGCTCATAAACTGCACGGAGCGGTCAATGATACAAGGGATGGCCAAGTCTTTCGGGCCGAGTGAACCGGGATTAGCACCCACTGCCGCTTTGATATCGGCGTCGCTGGCAAATGTTAGCGGGCTGGCCACCTGCGGCAGGTTGCCGGCCTTGATCTCATTCAGCGTGTGATCGCCACGGATAATCAGTGCAACCAGGCTGCCTTCTTCTGCGCCATGCACCACCAGCGTCTTGATGGTTTTTTCGATGGCCAGTTCAAATTGCTGTACCAGCTCATCAATGGTTTTAACGTCAGGTGTATCGACCAGTTGCAGTTCCTGGGCCGGTGCCGGGCGCTCCGTTTCACGGGGCAGGGCTTCGGCTTTTTCAATATTGGCGGCGTAATCGGAGCCGGTACTAAAGGCAATGTCATCTTCGCCTGAGCTGGCCAGAACGTGAAACTCATGCGAGCCGGTACCACCAATGGAGCCGGTGTCGGCCTCAACTGGACGGAAATTCAGGCCCAAGCGGGTGAAGATATTGCAGTAAGCCTGGTGCATGCGGTCGTAGGTCTGCTGCAGGGATGCCTGATCCTGATGGAAAGAGTAGGCATCTTTCATAATAAATTCGCGGCCACGCATCAGGCCGAAGCGCGGGCGGATTTCGTCACGGAACTTGGTCTGGATCTGGTAGAAGTTCACTGGCAGCTGCTTGTAGCTGGCCAGCTCGTTGCGGGCCAGGTCAGTGATGACTTCTTCGTGGGTCGGCCCGACGCAAAATTCACGCTGGTGGCGGTCTTTCAGGCGCAACAGCTCTGGGCCGTATTCATCCCAGCGACCAGACTCCTGCCACAGCTCGGCGGGCTGGATGGCCGGCATCAACACTTCCAGTGCACCGGCTGCATTCATTTCTTCACGCACAATGGCTTCGGCCTTGCGCAGTGAGCGCAAGCCCAGCGGCAGCCAGGTGTAGAGGCCGGATGCCAGACGGCGAATCAGCCCGGCTCGCAGCATCAGCTGGTGGCTGATCACGACTGCATCAGCAGGGGTTTCTTTCAGGGTGGAAATAAGATAATTCGAAGTGCGCATGCGTGGGTTCTACATGAAAGGTGGATGAAAATGGCCGGCATTGTAGCGGATTTGGCGGGTGACGGGGTAGGGGAGTCCCGGCTGCCATTCTGCGCGAGTCCTCCCCCCTGTCATTCTGCGCGGAGCGAGGCGTAGTCGCAGAATC
>JAHAYO010000113.1 GCA_018384595.1 Thiopseudomonas sp. | reverse complement strand
TTGGCGGGGCTGGCAACACACTCAAACCCTGCACTGAGACACCACCTTGCCCAGACTTTGGGCCACGCGCTCCAGCTCGGCACTTGAGCTGCTGGCTTGCTGGGCAGCCGCCGTGCTGTTGGTCGCCAAGCCGGCAACGCGGTTGATGTTCTGGTTGATTTCTTCGGCTACGTGCGACTGCTGCAGCATGCTGCTGGCAATGGATGCGTTCAGGTCGCTTAAGGCGCTTAGCGCGAGGGTAATCTGCTCCAGGCTGGCGTTGGCAATGTTAGCCTGCTCGACGGTGCGCGCCGATGTTTCACTGCTTTGCTGGATGACTTGAACGGCGGCGCGCGAGTTTTTCTGCAGGCTGTCGATCATGTGCTGTACTTCGCCGGTGGACTGCTGAGTGCGCTGCGCCAGTAGGCGCACTTCGTCGGCGACCACTGCAAAACCACGCCCCTGCTCGCCGGCCCGTGCCGCCTCAATGGCCGCGTTCAGGGCCAGCAGGTTGGTCTGCTCGGCAATTGAATTGATGACTTCCAGTACCGTACCGATTTGGGTGCTTTCTGCCGCAAGGGCCTCCATCACGCTGACTGCTTCGGCAATGGTGGCAGATAGCAGATCGGTTTGTTGCAGGCTGTTATGAATGCTTTGCTGGCCAGCGGCCACTTGCTGACTGGCCGCGTTCACCTCACCGGCCGCCTGCTCGGCGTTCTTGGCCACTTCCTGCACTGAATAGGTGACCTCGTTCATGGAGGTGGCGATCTGCTCGGTTTCTTGTAGCTGGCGCTCACTGCTGTCTAGGCTGTTGCGCGCTGCCTTATCCAGTTCGCTGGAGGATTGCTGTAGTACGCCAGCGGTTTGCTGCAGGTCAATAATGATGGTGCGCAACTTGTCGGTAAAAGTATTGAAGCTCTGGCTAAGTTCGCCGATTTCGTCATTGCCCTTATAGGTCAGTTGCTGAGTTAGATCGCCCTCGCCACCGGCAATATTCTGTAAAGCATCAGCGACTTCGCGCAGCGGGCGCGTAATGCTGCGCATAATGCCCAGCACCAGAAAGGTCATGATGGCGATGATAAAGGTGCGTACGGCGGTGCTTTTCAGGGTGACGCTGCGAAACTCAGCCTGAATGTCGTCCACGTAAACACCGGTACCCAGTACCCAGCCCCAAGGCTGGAACAACTGTACGTAACTGATTTTCTGTACTGGATCTTTGGCGCCCGGCATTGGCCAGCGGTAGTTATAAAAACCGGCTCCCTCATTTTTGGCAATACGCACAAACTCGTTGAAAATCGGGTTGCCGTCTGGGTCTTTGAAGCCGGACAGGTTTTGTCCGTCTAGGGCAGGGTTCATCGGGTGCATCAACATCACGGGCTGCAGGTCGTTGACCCAGAAATAGTCATTGCGACCATAACGGATTGTGCTAATAGCGGTCAGCGCCTGTGCCTGTGCCTGTTCACGGCTGAGCTGGCCACTCTGCTCCAGTTGGTGAAAGTGTTGCAGCAAGCCGTGGGTGCTTTCGACCAGATGTTGGGTTTTGATTTCTTTGGCTTCAACTAGGCCGCTATAGGTCTGCTTGGCGATCATAACGCCAAAACCGACGAAGACGCTGACAACAATTATCAGAATCAGCCAGAGACGTTTACTGATGGAAATGCGAAGTAGCGGGGACATGGCAGGCTCCGAGCGGCGGGTTGTTATCGTGTAATACGGATGTATTGTAGGTATTGTCGTGCGACCAAAGTTTTATCGCAATAGGGCCAAGGTCGTTGACGCTGCGGTTATTGAGCGACGACAAGTGTAGTTTTTATGCAGTTGTTTGTAGCGCTGCCGGTTTTGCCCAGGTGCGCTGTGAGGCTATTGTGTTGTTTAGCCCAGCGCCGTATCCAGTAACAGCATGACCATAAAGCCGCCCATCAGGCCGACTGTAGCGGCAGTCTGGTTGCCGTTGCGGTGGGTTTCTGGAATGACTTCGTGGGATACCACAAAAATCATGGCACCGGCAGCAATGCCCATGCTCAGCGGGTAAGCAATGGCGAGGCTGCTGGCCATGGCAAAGCCCAGAATGGCACCGAACACTTCCAGCAGACCTGTGGCAGCAGCCAGCAAGACGGCGCGCTTGTTGCTAAGACCGGTTAGTCGCAGCGCCATGACGACCGCCAAACCTTCGGGAATATCCTGAATGGCAATGGCAGTAGCGAGCGGCAGGCCAACGCTCATATCGCCCTGGGCAAATGACACGCCAATCGCCATGCCTTCAGGAATGTTGTGCAGGGCAATGGCAAACACAAACAGCCAGATACCGCTAATACGCTGACATTCGGGGCCGCACGGGCCAGTGCTCTGGTGTTCGTGGGGAGTAAAACGGTCCATGCCGAGCATCAGCAGGCTACCCAATCCCACGCCCAGCACCACCACGCCGGCCGATGCCCAGCTGGAATTGAAAAGTTGTCCGGCTGCTTCAAGACCGGGAAGGATCAGGGAGAATGCGCTGGCCGCCAGCATCATGCCAGCGGCAAAACCGAGCATGCTGTCTTGCAATTGATGCTTCAAACGGGCCAGCAGAAAGATGAGCAAAGCACCGGCCGAGGTTGCTAGAAACCCAGCTGTGCCGCCGTATAACGCCAGCCGGAAGTGAGCAATATGTTGCGCATCCAGTCCGTGGGCTGCGCTCATAATCAGCAATACCAGCAGCAGGGCGAGGGTGGCGAAAAATGCGCGGGTTAGCCAAGGGTTGGCTTGCGCCTGCAGACGCCATGCGTGCATCAATTCTTGATAAACAGTGTGCTGAGACATACGAATGGCCTTGTGCGTGCGGTTTATGGAGGGCAAGTTTAGAAAAAGGCTGCGCTATTGCACAGTGCTAAAACTGAATTGGGCTGATTGAAGGGCTTAATGCCAACTTATAGGTTGACTGCATAAAAAACCCCCGCTTGTGGCGGGGGTTTCTGTCAGCTAGACAACTTAAACAGTTGGCAGCTCGGCTTTGTCAGCGGCTTCCTGGTACTTGGCCATCTGATCAAAGTTCAGGTAGCGGTAAACGTCGGCAGCCATGCTGTCGATGTTTTTCGCGTACTCCATGTACTCTTCCACGGTTGGCAGTTTGCCGATGATGGAGGCTACAGCAGCCAGCTCGGCAGAGGCCAGGAACACGTCGGTGTTGTCACCCAGACGGTTCGGGAAGTTACGGGTGGAGGTTGAAACCACAGTGGAACCTGTCTGGACGCGCGCTTGGTTACCCATGCACAGCGAGCAACCTGGCATTTCCATGCGTGCACCGGCGCGGCCATAGATGCCGTAGTAGCCTTCTTCGGTCAGTTGGTATTGGTCCATACGGGTTGGCGGTGCCAGCCACAGACGGGTTGGAATACCACCTTTGACTTTTTCCAGCAGCTTACCCGCAGCGCGGAAGTGACCGATGTTAGTCATGCACGAGCCGATAAATACCTCGTTGATCTCGCGACCAGCAACAGTAGACAGCAGGCGGGCATCATCTGGGTCGTTAGGCGCACACAGGATGGGTTCCTTGATGTCGGCTAGGTCGATTTCGATTACGGCAGCGTACTCAGCATCGGCATCGGCGGACAGCAGTTCAGGCTTGGCCAGCCATGCTTCCATCGCCTGGGCGCGGCGCTCGATGGTACGGGCATCGCCGTAACCTTCGCTGATCATCCAGCGCAGCATGGTGATGTTGGAGCGCAGGTACTCGGCAATGGCGTCTTCAGGCAGCTTGATGGTACAGCCAGCAGCGGAACGCTCGGCGGACGCATCGGACAGCTCAAAGGCTTGCTCAACAGTCAGACCGTCCAGACCTTCGATTTCCAGAATGCGGCCAGAGAAGATGTTCTTCTTGCCTTGCTTTTCAACGGTCAGGTGACCTTCTTGAATTGCGTAGTAAGGGATGGCATGAACCAGGTCACGCAGAGTGATGCCAGAGTTCATTTTGCCCTTGAAACGTACCAGAACGGACTCTGGCATATCCAGTGGCATAACACCGGTAGCAGCAGCAAAAGCAACCAGACCTGAACCCGCCGGGAAGGAAATACCAATCGGGAAACGGGTGTGGGAGTCACCACCGGTACCTACGGTGTCAGGCAGCAGCATGCGGTTCAGCCAGCTGTGGATGATACCGTCGCCAGGACGCAGGGAAACACCGCCACGGTTCATGATGAAATCAGGCAGGGTGTGGTGGGTGTTGACGTCGATAGGCTTAGGATAAGCAGCTGTGTGACAGAAAGACTGCATGACCAAGTCGGCGGAGAAGCCCAAGCAAGCTAGGTCTTTCAGCTCGTCACGGGTCATAGGACCGGTGGTGTCCTGGGAACCGACGGTGGTCATCTTCGGTTCGCAGTAAGTACCGGGGCGAACACCCTGGCCTTCAGGCAGACCACAGGCGCGACCAACCATTTTCTGCGCCAGGGTGAAGCCTTTGCCGCTGTCGGCAGGTGCTTCAGGCTTCTTAAACAGGTCGGATGGACCCATGCCCAGTTCGGCGCGGGCTTTTTCAGTCAGGCCACGGCCAATAATTAGCGGGATACGACCGCCGGCACGAACTTCGTCCAGTAGCACATCGGTTTTCAGCTCGAACGTGGTAACTACTTTGCCGTCGCGGTGTACTTCGCCTTTGTATGGGTAAACGTCGATAACGTCGCCCATGTTCAGGTCGGTACAGTCGAACTCGATTGGCAGAGCGCCAGCATCTTCCATGGTGTTGTAGAAGATTGGGGCAATTTTGGTACCAAAGCAGAAACCGCCGGCGCGCTTGTTGGGTACGTTCGGAATGTCGTCACCGAAGAACCACAGTACGGAGTTGGTGGCGGACTTACGTGAAGAACCGGTACCCACTACGTCACCAACGTAGGCAACCGGGTGGCCTTTGGCTTTGAGTTCTTCCATCTGCTTGATCGGGCCAACGGAGCCGGGCACGTCAGGCTTGATGCCGTCACGGGCCATTTTCAGCATGGCTAGAGCGTGCAGCGGGATGTCAGGACGTGACCAGGCATCCGGAGCTGGCGATAGGTCGTCAGTGTTGGTTTCGCCGGTGACCTTGAATACGGTCAGGGTGATTTTTTCTTCCAGCGCAGGGCGGGCAGTGAACCATTCGCCTTCAGCCCAGGACTGCATAACAGCTTTGGCGTTTTCGTTACCAGCTTTGGCTTTTTCAGCTACGTCGTGGAAAGCATCGAACATTAGCAAGGTGTGCTTGAGTTCGGCAGCGGCGGCTTCGGAAAGCGCAGCGTCATCGAGCAGGCTAACCAGAGTTTCGATGTTGTAACCACCCTGCATGGTGCCCAGCAGTTTAACGGCGTGGGCTTTGTCGATCAGCGGGGAGCTGGCTTCGCCTTTGGCGATAGCAGACAGGAAGCTGGCCTTAACGTAGGCTGCTTCGTCAACGCCAGCAGGTACGCGGTTGGTGATCAGGTCAACCAGAAAGTCTTCTTCGCCAGCAGGCGGGTTTTTCAGCAGTTCAACCAAGCCAGCAGTCTGGTCGGCGTTTAGCGGCTGTGGCACAACGCCTTGGGCGGCGCGTTCTTCTACGTGTTTACGGTAGGCTTCAAGCACAGTGTTTACCCTCATCAGTGGCCTGCCCAGGTGGACGCAGGCGCTTATTTGGAAGCTGTTTTCATAAATGTTCATGCGGCTGCACAAAGAGCAGGGCATGGCCAGATAAAACAGCCTATGTCAAATTTTGAAAACAGCTTCAGGTGTGACAGAAAAGGCCAAAAAGGCGGCGCTATTCTACGTGAAGCCGCCACTAAAGTTAAGTAGCTGCAAGAATATCTTGGCTGTAAGCCGCTTATACCAAAGGCGCAAGTTATGCTGGGTACCCAGCCATCCGTTATTGAGGCTCAGCAGATTACTTGTGTGCGGGGCGGGTTGCGTGACTCAAGGGGCGTGATGTGCGCGACTGTGCTCAAGGATTGTTTTGTGCGCTACGCGATGGCGAAAATAGCCTGCAGTACCGGAACAACGGGATGCTCACGTTGCTCCGGCCTGCCGGCCAACGCTTAGCGTTGTAGCTGATTTTCCAGATCATCCATCACGTTTTGAGGCTTGACCACCAGCACGTCGGTTTCTAGAGCATCCAGTACCACCTCAGCGGTGTTGCCGATCAGTGCGCCAGACAGACCGGTGCGGGCTACGGTTCCCAGCACGGTCAGCATCGCGCCCAGCTCTTTGGCCATACGCGGGATCAGTACATCGGCTGGCCCTTCTTTCAGGTGCATGCTACCTGGCTCCAGCGCAAACTCCTTGGCGAACTGTTCGCTCTGTTCGCGATAACGAGCCTCGATGGTTTCGCGCAGCTGGAACGTTGGGTCGGCAGCCGACAGCATGGGGGCCGGGTGGGCGCTGAAGACATGCACATGGCCGCCGGTGATTTTGGCGGCCGCTAGGGCGTTATTGATTAGGCTGGCGTGCAGTGCGCGGTGTTCGGAGCCGCTGTTGCCCACGTCAACGGCGGCCAGAATGGTGCCGCTGGTCCAGATTTCGCTGGTTTTCACGATCAGCACTGGCACCGAGCAGTAACGCAGTAGCTTCCAGTCGTCTGGGGTGAGCAGGGCGCGCTTGAGCGGGTTTTCTGGAAAGTGCTGCTTGATGACCAAGCGGCAATTTTCTGCGCGCTGGGCTTGAATGATGGTTTCGTGATAGCTGTCGCGCCAGGACTGCTGGGTGCTAACGCTGATGTTGTCGGCCTTGAGGCGTGCCGCAGCCTGCTCAAGGCTATCGGTGTGAACGCTGCGACGGTCACAGGCCAGCAGGTGCAAATGGGCACCCGTGATTTTGGCGATTTGCCGAGCGCGCTCTAGGGCAAAATCTTCCGGCTGGCCGGGGGTCATGACCACCAGAATGCTGCGAATGGTATGCATGGGGTATCTCCTGCGAAAGTTACCGTTTCCCGCAGGGCGGGAGGGCGTGGTTATCATTATTATCGGTTGGCGGGTCAGTGTAGCGGGCACTGCCGGCGCATGGGCTGACCGGCATCAGTATGCTGCATGTGGCTGCAGGATGTATATTGTCGCCTGTTTTATCTTGGGGTGAGGGTTGTTGTGATTCCTGAAATTGAAGCCTTTTTGTTGTGCCAAACGCCGCAAGCTTGGATTGAGCGTGCTTTGCAGCACCCTGAAGAGCTGCTGATCGACCATGCTAACTGTGAAAAGAAGGCGGCTGGCACCGCGCTGACGCTGATGTTCCGCTATGCAGAAAAAGAAGCGCTGCAGCAAAAAATGTCGCGCCTTGCCCGTGAGGAGTTGCGCCACTTCGAGCAGGTGACCGCTATTATGAAAAAGCGCGGCATTAAGTACCGCCAGTTGAGTGCCTCCGAATATGCCAAGCGCCTGCATCAGCATGTGCGCCGTGACGAGCCGGATAAGCTGATTGATACCTTGATTATCGGTGCGCTTATTGAGGCACGATCCTGCGAACGGTTTTACCGTCTGCTGCCTTTTTTGGATGAGGAATTGGCCAAGTTTTACCAGTCATTGCTCAAATCCGAGGCGCGCCATTTTCAGGATTATCTGCAGCTTGGGCAGCAATACAGTAAAACGCCGATTGATGAGCGAGTGGCATTTTTTGCCGAACGTGAGCGCGAAGCCATTTTTACCCATGATGACGATTTTCGTTTTCATAGCGGTGTTTGTGCCTGAAGACCTTGCGGTTTTGGTGATGGGTTGTTAAGGTGCGCGAAACTTTTGAGCGATAATGGTTCTCATTTGTTCGTTGCTTTTACTTCTGGAGTGTCTTTGCTATGCGTCAAGTCGTTTCCCTTCGTACCCGTCGCTTGCTGAGCGGTGTTGCTCTGGCCGCTGCTAGCTTTGCATTGTCGCCGCTGGCTACAGCCGCTGAACTTAACCTGTACACCACCCGCGAACCGGCTCTGATTCTGCCCCTGCTGCAGTCCTTTACTCAAGACACAGGCGTTGCAGTGAATACCGTTTTCGTTAAGGACGGCCTGATCGAGCGGGTCAAGGCCGAGGGAGACAAGTCGCCTGCCGACATCCTGATGACCGTTGACATCGGCAACCTGCTGGATCTGGTCGAGTCGGGTGTTACCCAGCCGGTGGATTCGGCGGTGCTCAAGGATGCCATTCCGGCGCATTTGCGCGGCGAGGACGGCAGCTGGTTTGCCTTGTCCATGCGTGACCGCGTGGCCTATGTGGCCGCCGACATGGACGAAGTCAACACCCTGACCTACGAAGATTTTGCCGATCCGCGCTGGAAGGGGAAGGTGTGCATCCGCTCCGGCCAGCACCCTTATAACGTCGGCATGCTGGCGGCCATGATCGTGCACAATGGTGCCGAAGCGACCGAGCAGTGGCTGCGTGATGTCAAGGCCAACCTAGGACGCACCGCAACCGGCGGCGACCGTGACGTGGCGCGTGATATTCTCGGCGGCATCTGTGATGTTGGCATTGCCAACGCCTACTATGTTGGTCGCATGAAAAATGCCGAAAAGGGCTCCGATGAATACCAGTGGGGTGAGGCCATCAAGGTGGTGCGGCCGTCCTTTGCCAAGTCCGGTGGCACGCACGTGAACGTTTCCGGTGCCGCAGTGGCCAAACATGCGCCCAATCGCGACAGCGCAGTGCGCCTGCTTGAGTATCTGGTGTCCGATACCGCCCAGAGCTTGTACGCTAAGGCCAACTACGAGTACCCAGTTAAGGCGGGTGTAGAGCTGGACGCTGTGGTGGCCAGTTTTGGTGAGCTGAAAGCCGACCAGCTGCCACTGACCGAAATTGCCAAACACCGCAAACTGGCCAGCGAGCTGGTAGATAAGGTTGGTTTTGACCACTAAAAACACCCTGCATGGGTAAGTCGGCCACCGGACTGCAGAGTCCGGTGGCTTTTTGCGTTTTATATAAAGGAAACACGGGCAGTGCATAGCAGCAAAGGCAAAGGCTGGATTCTGGCCACGTTGGCCATCACCCTAGTGGTGTTGGCACCGGTGGCAACGCTGTTGCTGCGCGCCACTCAGGGCAGCTTTGACCACTGGCAGCACCTACTGGCCTATGTGCTGCCCACTGCCGTCAGCAATACCCTGCTGCTGTTGCTGGGGGTAGGCGTGCTGGTCAGCGTTATCGGCGTCGGTTGCGCTTGGCTGGTGACGGCTTACCAGTTTCCCAGCCGTCGTGTGCTGGTTTGGGCTTTGCTGCTGCCACTGGCGGTGCCCACCTATATTGTTGCCTTTGCCTACCTCGATATCCTGCACCCCATCGGGCCGGTACAAGGCCTGATTCGCGATCTGCTGGGCTACACCAGTCCGCGCCAGTTTCGTCTGCCGGACCTGCGCTCGCTGGGCGGAGCGATTTTTCTGCTGGGCTTTGTCCTCTATCCCTATGTTTATTTAAGTACCCGCGCCATGTTCGCCACCCAGTCGGCCAGCCTGTTGGAAGCCGGACGGGTGCTGGGCGCATCGTCACGCAGTGTGTTTTTCCGTGTGGCGCTGCCCATGGCTAGACCGGCGATTGCGGTGGGCGTTAGTCTGGCGCTGCTGGAAACCCTGAATGATATTGGTGCCTCTGAGTTTCTCGGTGTGCACACCCTGACCGTTTCCATTTACACCACTTGGGTGACTCGCTCTGATCTGGCCGGTGCGGCGCAGATTGCGCTGGCCATGTTGGTGTTTGTGTTGACGCTGATTATGCTGGAGCGCTATGGCCGTCGCCGCCAGGGCTTTAGCCACAACCAACGCTCAAGACGCATGCAGCCGCAAACGCTAAGGGGCGGTGCAGCGCTGCTGGCGATTTGTTTGGGCTGGCTACCGGTGCTGCTGGGCTTTGTTGCCCCAGCGCTCTATCTGCTCAATGCCAGCTTCAAGTATCTAGACAAGACCGGCGCGGTGTCGGCGCAGCTGCTGGCCAGCGCGTGGAACACCCTGCACATTGCGCTGTTAACGACTCTGGTGACAGTGACGCTGGGCCTGATTGTGGCTTGGACCTTACGCCGTGTACGCAGTGGGCAGAGCAGTGGCCGCCTGCAGGGGCTGTTGCGGCTGTCCTCCATTGGTTATGCCATTCCCGGTACTGTGTTGGCGATTGGTTTGCTCGGCCCGCTGGTGCTATTTGATGGCCTGCTTAACCGGCTAGCGGGCAATGGGCCGGGGCTGGTGTTGATGGGGTCTTCTGCCGCGCTGGTGTTGGCCTATAGCCTGAGATTTCTGGCTATATCCTCTGGCGGCATTGAGGCCGGCCTGATGCGTATTCCGCCGTCGATGGAGCAGGCAGCACGGCTACTGGGCCATGGTCCGGCGCAGGTGCTGTGGCGTATTCATCTGCCGTTGTTGCGTCCGGCGGTGGGTGCGGCGGCGCTGCTGATTTTTGTCGATGCGATGAAAGAGCTGCCAGCTACTCTGCTGCTACGGCCAATGAATTTTGAAACCCTGGCCACTTGGCTGTATGCCGAAGCGGCGCGGGGTACCTATGAAGAGGGCGCGGTGGCTGCGCTGGCGATTGTGTTGGCCGGCTTGATTCCCGTGCTGTTGCTGGCCCGCTCACAGCGCAACGACCGCTACTGACCCGTGCACAGGAGACTTGAGTCCATGAATCCGCATCTGCAGCTGACCGATCTGGCCGTGCGCTACCCCTGTCCCGAAGGCGAGGTGTGCGTCATCAACCGCCTGAGTCTGCAACTTGAGCGGGGCGAGATTGGCTGCTTGCTGGGTGCGTCCGGCTGTGGCAAAACCACTATTTTGCGTGCCATTGCTGGTTTTGAGCCGTTGCACAGCGGGCAGATTCAGCTGGATGGCCGTCTATTGTCCACACCGCAACAGTCGGTTGCGCCGGAAAAGCGCAACGTGGGCATGATGTTTCAGGATTACGCGCTGTTTCCGCACCTGAGCGTAGCGGGTAATGTGGCTTTTGGCCTCAAGGCGCTGGGCAGGCAGGCACGCCAGCAGCGGGTATTGGAGATGCTGGAGCTGGTTGGGCTGGCGGATCTGGCCAAGCGTTACCCGCATGAACTGTCCGGCGGCCAGCAGCAGCGGGTGGCGCTGGCCCGCGCACTGGCTCCCAGCCCAGAACTGCTGTTGCTGGACGAGCCGTTTTCCAACCTCGACGTAGATACCCGCGAGCGGTTGGCATTTGAGGTGCGCGACATTCTTAAACAGGCGGGTCTGACCGCCATTTTGGTCACCCATAATCAGGCCGAAGCCTTTGCCATTGCCGACCGTATTGGCGTGATGCAACAGGGCAATGTGGTGCAGTGGGACAGTCCTTATCAGCTGTACAATCATCCCGCCAATGACTTTGTTGCCGACTTTATTCGTCGCGAAGCGCTACTCGACCAGCGTGCCAGCGCATTGGCGCGGGGCGAGGTTTGAGTCTGTCAGTGGCCTGATTTGTCCCCGTAGCCTCACATCCTCCACCGGCCAAACCGGTCACCCCGCGCGCAGTCGCGGGGTCTAGCGGAGGGCAGGGTGATTGACGGGTGAATGCTGCGACTTCGCGCAGCATGACAAGGGCGGGATGCGCTGTGCCCTCGGCCTGGCTTATTGCGTTTTTATAGCCTCCAGCCAGCCTCCGTAACCTTGGCTTTCCATATCGGACAGGGGCACAAATCTGAGGCTAGAGCCGTTAATGCAATAGCGCAGGCCGCCGCGTTCGCGCGGGCCGTCGGGGAATACATGGCCTAGATGCGAGTCGGCGTAGCGGCTGCGCACTTCAACGCGGCGCATATTGTAGCTGCGGTCTTCGTGTTCGGTGATGACCTCAGCGGAAAGCGGCCGGCTGAAGCTGGGCCAGCCGCAGCCCGCATCGAACTTGTCCGCCGAGCTGAACAGCGGCTCACCACTGACAATGTCCACGTATAGACCCGGGGCAAACAGGCGATCGTATTCGTGGGTAAAGGCACGTTCGGTGCCGCTCTGCTGGGTAACTTGAAACTGCAGCGGCGTCAGCTGCTGGCGCAGGCTGGCCTCGTCGGGCTTACGGTACACTGGCTGCTGGTCGGGCAGCGGCTGAGCGGCCAGATTGAGGTCAATATGGCAGTAACCATCGGGGTTCTTTAGCAAGTAATCCTGATGGTATTCCTCCGCCGGATAAAAATGCTTGAGCGGCAGATTTTCCACCACCACCGGCTTGCTGAAACGCTGTTGCAGCTGCGTCAGTGCATGCGCTATCTGCTCGCGCTCACCGGCATCGTTGCTGTAGATGCCCGAGCGGTATTGGCTGCCACGGTCGTTGCCCTGACGGTTGAGGGTGGTGGGGTCGATGATGCGGAAGTAATGCTGCAATAACTGGGCAAGGCTTATTTGCTGGGGGTTGTAGGTGACTTTGACCGTTTCGGCATGCCCTGTCTGGCGGTAAATGACATCGTGATAACTGGGGTTTTCTGTGTTGCCGTTGGCATAGCCGGATACCGCATCCAGCACGCCGCTGATGCGCTTGAAATAGGCATCTACACCCCAGAAACAGCCGCCGGCCAGATAGATATCGCGAGACTGTATGGCGCTGGCTTGCTGGTCTTTATCTGCACGGTAGAAGGCGGCCTGCGTGGGCGTCAGTACGGCTTCGCTATTGTCGAGCAAGGTCAGGATGTGTTCCTTGTCCAGACTGCCGCGAATCAGGCGCAGCAGGCGACCTTCGGGACTGAGCAACGCCCAGCTGGGGTACACCTGTACACCAAAATGACGCACCCACTCACCCTTGGGGTCCAGTTGCAGCGGCAGCAACGGATAGTCCAATCCTTGATACCACGACTGAAATTCGGCCATGGGCATTTCACCCAACACGCCGGGCGAGGCCAGCGTCCAGAGATTGAGCCGTTGTTGCAGCTGGCTATCAGCGGCCAAAGCTTGGGTGGCGTCGAGTTCGCTCAGGCAACGCGGACACCAGCTGGCCCAGAACTTGACGAGTGTGGGTTTGTCGTTGGTTTCAAACATGACAGGTGCTCCGGCAAGGGACTGCAAAGGCGGCAGGGCGCGTGCCTGCACAGTGGAAAAGCTCAGTATCACCCAACTCGCCAATAGGGCAAACAAACGTATCAACCCACGCATGATGTACTCCGTAAAAAGGTGCAGGGTATTGCAGCTGCTTGCCGTGCACAAGGCGCGCTTATGCCGCAGCCGGTATCAGAACAGGCTGGCTGACGGCAGGAACAACGGTTAATCGCGCTCAATGGCCAGCGCCACACCTTGGCCGCCGCCAATGCATAGGGTCGCCAATCCCTTTTTGGCGTCACGGCGCCGCATTTCGTGGACCAGCGACACCAGAATGCGGCAGCCGGATGCGCCAATCGGGTGGCCCAGAGCGATGGCACCACCATTGACGTTGACTTTGGCGCTATCCCAGCCCAGCTCACGGTTGACGGCCAGCGCCTGTACGGCAAAGGCTTCGTTGGCTTCAATGAGGTCCAGCTGCTCGATGCGCCAGCCAGCTTTTTGCAGGCACGCACGGGTGGCCGGAATCGGGCCGGTGCCCATGATTTCAGGCTCTACGCCGGCACTGGCGTAGGCGACAACACGCGCCATCACCGGCAAACCCAGCGCGCGTGCCTTGGCCGCACTCATGAGCAAGACGGCGGCAGCGCCGTCATTCAGGGTAGAGGCATTGCCGGCGGTGACCGTGCCATCCTTTTTGAAGGCCGGGCGCAGTTTGGCTAGGCTGTCTGCGGTGGTGCCAGCGCGGGGCTGCTCGTCGCGGTCGAATAGCCGCGGCTCGCCACTGCGCTGGGCAATGCTAACCGCAGTGATCTCATTGGCAAAGCGGTTGTCGGCCAGCGCCTGGCCTGCTTTTTGCTGCGAGGCGGCGGCAAAGGCGTCTTGCTCTTGGCGGCTGATGCTGTAGCGCTCGGCTAGGTTTTCGGCGGTGATGCCCATGTGGTAATCATTGAATGCGTCCCACAGGCCATCGCTGATCAGGCTGTCTTGCAGTTCGGCATGGCCCATGCGCAGGCCGGTGCGGGCTTTGGGCAGCACATAAGGGGCCAAACTCATATTTTCTTGACCGCCGGCAATCACAACCTCAGCATCGCCACAGCGAATGGCTTGCGTAGCCAGCTGCAGCGCTTTGAGGCCCGAGCCGCATACTTTATTCAGGGTCAGTGCCGGCGTGGTTACCGGCAAACCGGCGCGGATTGCTGCTTGGCGGGCTGGGTTTTGGCCGCTGCCGGCGGTGAGCACCTGACCCATGATGACCTCGTCTACTTCGCTGGCCGCCACGCCGCTTTGCTCAAGCAGACTACGGATGACAATAGCGCCCAGTTCATCGGCGGCAAGGGTGGACAGCGCACCCTGAAAGCTGCCGATGGCAGTGCGGGTGGCGGCAATTATGACTACATCCTGCATGGGAAACCTCGCGTAGGGGCGCACATCTGGCTGGCTTGCGCTATCCTGCACACCCTGTCGTTATTATTGGGCTTGCCAGCCTAGAACAAGCGCTTGGCCTTGTCATCCATTGACTCGTCGGTCGCTTTTTTGCGCAGCAAGCAAGCCTGCGGGTAGCCGTCTCGAAGAGAATGTTATGTCTGACCTACAGAATCCCCTGACTGAGCTGTACCGCGATGACTGGCTGCTGGCCGTGCACAAACCGGCGGGATTATTGGTGCACCGCAGCCCGGTCGATCGTCACGCCACTGAGTTTGCCCTGCAATATGCCCGTGCGCTCAATGGCGGCGCGCACGTGTTTCCCTGCCATCGGCTGGACCGGCCCACTTCGGGCCTGCTGTTATTTGCCCGCGATGCCGACACCGCCAGCGCCTTGGGGCAGCAGATGATGAACGGGCAGGTGCGCAAAACCTATCAAGCCTTGGTACGCGGCTGGCCCGCGTCGCAGGGTGAAATCGACCATGCCTTGCGTGAGCACGCCATTGATAGGCGGCGCAAAGATGAAGCGCAGCCGCTGCGCGATGCGTACACCCGCTTTCGCTGCTTGGCTCAGGTGGAAATTCCGGTGCAGGTGGAAGGCTATCCGCACAGCCGCTACAGCCTGCTGGAGCTGCAGCCGCTGACTGGGCGCAAGCACCAGCTGCGCCGTCATATGCAGCACATTGCGCACCCTATCATTGGCGATACCAGCTATGGCCGCACCAGGCACAATCAGTATTTTGCCCAACGTTTCGGCTTTGCCCGCCTGATGCTGGCCGCTACCGCGCTGGAGTTTACCCACCCTGTCAGTGGCGAGCCGCTTAGTTTGCATTGTCCACCGGCGGCCGATTTTATGCAGGTGCTGTCTATTTTCGAGGGGCATCTGCCGCTGTAGCAGGAGAAAACGATCCGCTAGACGGGGTGTTCTCTCTCGTATTTACCCGCGCAGCGGGTGCCGGTTTCCGGTACAATCAGCGCCCTTTTGCCGCACAGGCAAGCCGTTAGTCCCGCCGGGAGGTGACACCATGAATACACATCCGAATGAACCCCAAATCAGCGAAGAAGCCCCCGCGCCTGCGGGTGAGAAACTGCAGAAAGTACTGGCACGCCTAGGCGTGGCTTCGCGCCGTGATGCCGAACAGTGGATCAAGGAGGGTCGCATCAAGGTCAATGGCCTAGTGGCCAACCTAGGTCAGCGCGTGATGCGTCGCGATGCGATTAGCGTGGACGGTCAGCCGGTCAAGCAGGAAGAGCAAAACGCGGTGATGCGCCGCGTCATCCTGTACAACAAACCCGAAGGCGAGGTGTGCACCCGTCGCGACCCCGAAGGCCGCCCCACCGTATTTGAGCGCCTGCCACGGCTGGCCAGCGGTCGCTGGATCAACATCGGGCGTCTCGATATCAATACCACCGGTCTGCTGATTTTCACCACCGACGGCGAGCTGGCCAACCGCATGATGCACCCCTCCAATAATATGGACCGTGAATATGCAGTGCGGGTACGCGGTGAAGTCACCGATGAAATGATCGAAAATCTGAAAAATGGTGTGGTGCTTGAGGACGGCCCAGCCAAGTTCACCGACATTCAGGCAGCGCCCGAGGGTGACGGTTTTAACCGCTGGTTCCATTGCGTGGTGATGGAAGGGCGTAACCGTGAAGTACGCCGCCTATGGGAATCACAGGGGGTGGTGGTGAGTCGCCTTAAGCGCGTGCGTTTTGGGCCGGTATTTTTGACCTCGGCGCTGAGCGTAGGCCGCTGGCGCGAACTCAATCAGGCCGAGGTTGACTTGCTGAGCAAGGAGTGTGGCCTCACCCCCGTCGCCTTGCCTAACCTGAAACCGAAAACTCGCGAAAAAATCGAGCGTCAGGAAAAGCGTTTGAGCAAGCCGTTGCCCAGACGTGGCAACCGTAACAGAAGCCGCAACCCACGCAGCACCAGAGATTAAACAAAAAGACAGCACACAAAAAAGGCACTCGTTTGAGTGCCTTTTTTGTGTGTGCCACATGCCAGAGCTGTCAGTCGGCTAAGCAGACGCGGTTACGACCTGTTTGCTTAGCCATATAAAGCGCCGTGTCGGCGCGTCGCAGCAGCATCTCTTGGTTTTCTTTGCTTTGGCTGACGGCCACGCCGAAGCTGGCACTTAAGCGGATGCGCTGACCTTCGTGAAACACCTGCATTTTTTCAATCGCATGGCGCAGGCGCTCAGCAACCTGCAGCACATAGGGCAGGCCAGTATTGGGCAGTACAGCCAGAAACTCTTCGCCACCAAAGCGGAATATGGCATCCACACTACGCAGGTTTTCTTGCAGCTGCTGGGCGATGGCAATCAGCACCGTATCGCCGCCGGCATGGCCATGCTGGTCATTCACATGCTTGAAGTGGTCCACATCAATCATTAGTACCGACAACGGACTACCGAGACGCTGCGCGCTTTTCAGGTCGCGCTCAAGCAGCTCGGCCATGCCGGCGCGGTTGCGCGCACCGGTCAGCGGATCGTGCAGCGATGCATGCAGCAGCGCGACGTATTTCAGTGCGTTGCGCAGCGGAAAGGCCAGCGCAGGCGTCAGGCATTCAAAGCTCACCAAGCGGTGCTCTTCCAGCGGATGCTCATCATGGATGCACAACATGCCCAGAAACTCACCCTCTAGCTCCAGCCGGTAGTCGATACGGTAGTTGCCGTTGACAGTGCCTTTGACAATCTCTAAACGATGACACGCGTGGCGGAAAGACAAACCCTGATAGCTGATCAGACGCTGGCTGGCATTGAAAAACATCTGCAACAGCTCACCTACATCCAGCGAAGTCTGCAGTTGATTGCGCAGTTGCTGACCCACTTCGGAGTGGGACGGGCGCATTTCGCTCAGCGCCTCACGGGCAGATACAGCCTGTGCGGGGGCTGGGAAGGCTAGCAGGTTGCTGGCGCGGGTAGGGAGGGCATTCATGGTTATGTACTCTTAAAGTTGCGGCGAGTACAGATAAGCGAAAACCGTGCCAGTGTTTAAAAGTGATTTATTAACAGTTAGTTATGGTTGCTGTTAGCGTAAGTGATGGGATTTTGATGTGGTTGGATGCCATATATATGACAGCATGCCCCAGAAGAAGTGAAGCGGATTTAACTGACGCTGACGGCAGGCGCGCGCGTCAGCGTCCAGCGGCTTACTGGGCACTCAGCGCCTGACCATTAACGCCCTTGCTGTCTGGCCCCAACAGATACAGATACAACGGCATGATGGCCTCGGGTAGCGGATTGTTGTGCGGGTGCTCGCCAGGATAGGCGGCAGTGCGCATGGAGGTGCGGGTGGCGCCTGGGTTGACGCTGTTGGCACGCAGGTGGGTTTCGTCCAGCTCGTCGGCCAGCACCTGCATCAACCCTTCGGTGGCAAACTTGGATACCGCATAAGGCCCCCAGTAAGCGCGCCCTTGGCGGCCCACGCCGCTGGAGGTAAACACAATCGAAGCATCGCTCGACAGCTGCAGCAGCGGCAGCAGGGCGCGGGTCAGGCCAAAGGTGGCCTGCACATTCACCTGCATCACTTCGGCAAACTTGTCATCGTCAATTTGCTGTAGCGGCATGCGCGGCCCCAAGATAGAGGCGTTGTTGAGCAGCCCGTCTAAGCGACCAAACTCGCTTTCAATCATGGCGCCCAGCTCGTCAAACTGGACGCGGGTGGCGGTTTTGAGGTCCAGCGGAATCACCACCGGCTCAGCATGGCCTGCGGCTAGGATTTCGTCATAGACCTGGTTTAGGTTGGCTTCGGTCTTGCCCAGTAGCAGCACGGTGGCACCATGGGCGGCGCACGCTTTGGCAGCGGCGGCACCAATGCCGCGACCGGCACCGCTAATCAGGATAATGCGACCCTGCAGAAGGTCGGGGGCGGCGGTGTAATCAAACATGGAAAATCCTCGATGTCAGTCCAGCAGGGCCAGCACAGCAGCGGCCAGCTCGGTTGATGTTGCAACAAAATAATCGGCACCCCACAGGCGTGGGTCGTCATTGCCGTGATGGTAGCCATAGCCCACCGCCATGGAGGCGACACCGGCGGCGCGGGCTGCGTCAATATCGCGGCGGTCGTCGCCCACATAGAGCATTTGCGCCGGATTAATGTTCAGCTGCTGACAGGCAAGCACGAGCATATCCGGTGCCGGTTTGGGCTGCTTGACCTGTTCGGGGCACACCAGCGTTGCAGCGCGCTGTAGCAATTGCAGCTGCGCCAGAGCAGGGCGGGCGAAGTGTTCGGGTTTGTTGGTGGCTACGCCCCAAGCAATGGCGCGTGCTTCCAGCTGCGTCAGCAGTTGGGGCAGGCCGTCAAACAGACGGCTATGCAGGCAGGGATTGGCCTGATAGCGCTGTAGAAAATCCTGCTTGTACGCCTCAAAACGGCTGTCGTCCGTGGACATATCCAACGCCAGGCTGACCATGGCGGCCGCGCCGGCCGAAACCGACTGCCGGATCAGGGTGTCTGCCAGCGGCGGCAATCCGGCCTCGCTACGCATGGCCTGCAAAATGGCGATAAAGTCGCGTGCGCTGTCCAGCAGTGTGCCGTCCAGATCAAAAAAAACAGCCTTAAAAGCCATGCCTTATAATGGCCGGCTGCAGTGCAGCATGTAGTTGACATCCACATCTTGCTCCAATTTGTAGCGTTTGCTGAGCGGGTTGTAGGTCAGGCCAATGATGTCGTGAATCTCCAGCCCGGCATGGCGCGCCCACGCACCCAGCTCAGATGGGCGGATAAACTTTTTGTAATCGTGGGTGCCGCGCGGCAGCATGCGTAGCAGGTATTCGGCACCGACAACGGCCAGCATATAGGCTTTGGGATTGCGGTTGATGGTGGAGAAAAACACCTGACCGCCCGGCTTTGCCAAGCGGAAACAGGACGCAATGATGGACGCTGGATCGGGCACGTGCTCCAGCATTTCCAGGCAGGTAACCACGTCAAATTGGCCTGGCACTTCGTCGGCCAGTTGCTCGGCGCTGATCTGGCGGTAATCAATTTTCAGCCCGCTTTCCAGCTGATGCAGCTTGGCCACCGACAGCGGTGCCTCGCCCATGTCGATACCGGTGACCTGCGCGCCGCGCTGGGCCATGGCCTCGGACAAAATGCCACCCCCGCAGCCCACGTCCAGTACCTGTTTGCCGGCCAGCGGCGCACGCTGGTCAATCCAGTTCACCCGCAGCGGGTTGATGTCGTGCAGGGGCTTGAACTCGCTTTCGCGGTCCCACCAGCGGTGGGCGAGGGCTTCAAACTTGGCGATTTCCAGGGGGTCAACATTGCTCATGGAAAGGGTCCTGTCGGTTTCGGGCACAGGGTGCCGGCGGAAAATGCTGCACATAATGCCAGTTTTTGACGGGTTTTGCGCCTGCGACTGTAAACGGATGCGTAGGGCTAAAACGCGACTTGGCATTCCCCCCTCGTTACTTGTTGGCTATCGGGGTATAATCCGCGCGATAAATTTTCAGGAGACTTCCCATGGCCCTTCCCGACAACAGCCGTCAGCCCCGTTACAAGCGTATTTTGCTCAAGCTCAGCGGCGAGGCGCTGATGGGTTCGGAAAATTTTGGCATCGACCCCAAGGTGCTGGATCGCATGGCGCTGGAGATTGGCCAGCTGATTGGTATCGGTGTACAGGTTGGCTTGGTGATTGGCGGCGGCAACCTGTTCCGTGGTGCGGCACTGTCTGCCGCCGGTATGGATCGGGTAACTGGCGACCACATGGGCATGCTGGCTACCGTAATGAATGCACTGGCCATGCGTGACGCGCTAGAGCGCTCCAATATCCCTGCACTGGTTATGTCGGCTATTTCCATGGTCGGCGTCACCGAACACTACGACCGCCGCAAAGCCATGGGGCACCTCAAAAAAGGTGAGGTGGTGATTTTCTCCGCCGGTACCGGCAACCCCTTCTTTACCACCGACTCGGCCGCGTGCTTGCGCGGTATCGAAGTGAATGCCGACGTGGTGCTCAAGGCCACTAAAGTGGATGGCGTTTACACCGACGATCCCTTCAAAAACCCCAATGCGGAAAAATTTGACCGCCTGTCCTATGACGAAGTGCTGGATCGTAAGTTGGAGGTCATGGACCTAACGGCCATTTGCTTGGTGCGTGACCATAAAATGCCCTTGCGCGTATTTAATATGAACAAGCCGGGTGCGCTGCTGAATGTGATTCTGGGCGGCGCCGAAGGCACACTGGTTGAGGAGACTGTGGAATGATCAACGAGATCAAGGCTGATGCACAAGCCCGCATGCAAAAGAGCATCGAATCGCTCAGACATGCTTTTGCCAAAATCCGCACGGGCCGTGCGCACCCCAGCATTCTGGATAGCGTAATGGTGCCTTGCTACGGCACCGATACGCCGCTGCGTCAGGTGGCCAACGTAGTGGCCGAAGATGCACGCACTCTGGCGTTGACCGTGTTTGACCGCAGCCTGATTCAAGCGGTGGAAAAAGCCATCATGCAGTCGGATCTGGGCCTGAACCCAGCCACTGCTGGCACCACCATTCGCGTTCCCATGCCCGCACTGACTGAAGAAACCCGCAAGGGTTACACTCGCCAGGCCCGTCAGGAAGCAGAAAACGCCCGTGTGGCGGTGCGCAACGTGCGCCGTGATGCCATGAACGACATCAAGGACCTGCTCAAGGAAAAGGAAATCAGTGAGGACGAAGAGCGCCGCGGCGGTGATGAAATTCAGAAAATCACCGACAAATTTGTCGAGGAAATTGACAGCCTGCTGGCTGGCAAAGAAACCGATCTAATGGAAGTGTGAGCGGAATCCGCATGCCCAGCCCGACAGCTTCAGCGCCACGTCATGTGGCAATCATCATGGACGGTAATAACCGCTGGGCGAAGAAACGCTTCTTGCCCGGTATTGCCGGCCACAAAGCCGGCGTCAAGGCCGTGCGCGAGGTGATCGAAACCTGCGCCGATGCCGGCGTTGAAGTGCTGACCCTGTTTGCCTTTTCCAGTGAAAACTGG
>JAHAYO010000111.1 GCA_018384595.1 Thiopseudomonas sp. | reverse complement strand
GCCCAGCGCCAGCACACGCCCAAGATTGCCTTGGTGGCACCGGCGCAAAGCTACACCGCATCCAGCGGCAAAGCGATTGCTGCCAGCGATATCGATCTGGTGGTGCGCGCCCTGTCCATGGGCAAGCTGCACCACGCCATGATGGGCACGGCGGCTGTCGCCATTGGCACGGCGGCGGCGGTGCCCGGCACGCTGGTCAACCTGGCCGCCGGTGGCGGTGAGCGCCATGCCGTGTGCTTTGGCCACCCCAGCGGCACCTTGCGTGTGGGCGCCCAAGCCCAGCGGGTGGATGGCCAGTGGCAAGTCACCAAAGCCCTGATGAGCCGCAGCGCACGGATTCTGATGGAAGGCGCTGTGCGTGTACCCGCTGAAGTGCTGGACGCAAAATAATCATCAAAACAGGATGTAGCCCTTTATAAATAAGCGCTAACAGCTATCAAAAAAGCGACAAATCATGAACCCAAAGCAACAACTCAAAGACTTGGCCGACGCGCGCCGTGGCGTCATCGTGCCCGGTGCTTTCAACGCCATGTCGGCGCGCCTAGTGGCAGACCTTGGCTTTGAAGCGATTTATGTCACCGGCGCTGGCGTGACCAATATGTGGTTTGGCATGCCCGATCAGGGCTTTATGGGCCTGACCGATATTGCCGACCACACGGCCCGCATCCGCGATGCGGTGGAGGTGCCGTTGCTGGTGGATGCCGACACCGGCTTTGGCAATGCCGTGAACACCTACCACGCCGTGCGCACGCTGGAGCGCGCCGGGGCCGACTGCATTCAGCTGGAAGACCAGGTCAGCCCCAAGCGCTGCGGTCACTTCAACGGCAAGGATGTGATTTCCACTCCAGAGATGCTGGGCAAGATCAAGGCGGCTGTGGATGCGCGCCGCGACAGTGGCACCCTCATCATGGCCCGCACCGATGCCGCCGCCGTGCACGGTTTTGAAGCCGCCATCGAGCGCGCGCAGCAGTTTCAAGAGGCTGGGGCCGACATTCTGTTTGTCGAAGCCGTCACCCAGGCCGACGAAGTGCGCGCCCTGCCCCAGCGCCTGCAAGCGCCACAGCTGATGAATATGGTGATTGGCGGCAAGACGCCCATCTTCAACGCCGACGAGCTGGGCCAGCTGGGCTTTGGCTTTGCGCTGTATGCCAACGCCGCCCTGCAAGGCGCGCTGGCCGGCATGAACAAGTGCCTGACGTTGCTGCGCGACGAGCACAAGCTGGATGAAGACCCCGCCATCGTCGCCCCGTTTCTGGAGCGCCAGCGTTTGGTGAACAAGGACTTCTGGGACGGGCTGGAGAAAAAGTACCAATAGAAAAAGTACCCATAACGCCTCCACAAGCTGGGGCAACTTGCGCCAATCAGGTTCCAACCAAGTTCAAACCCAAGCTTCGCCACCGGGCAGCCCCTGCTGCCGTCTGGTTGGCTCTTGTTGATGCAAGCCCTGCAAGCACCGTTGAAATATCAATAAAAACAGCCTCTATCGCTTATGCAACAAGCACTATTAGCTCTTTTTTTGATAGTTACCCAAACACTCCCCACAAGCACCCTCACGCAGCCAAAGGCTGGCGCGCCAGGGCAATAAAAGCCTTCAGATAGTCGGTATCCAGATCCGCCTCGCGGGCGCCCAGGTGAATTTGCTTGGCAATGCCTTTTTTGCCCAGGCGCACGGGCGTGACGGGCATCTTTTGCGCATATTCCAGCGCCAGCCAGCGCGGCAGCGCAGCCACACCGCGGCCGCTGGCCACCATCTGCAGCATGATGTCGGTGGTCTCAATCGTCTTGTGCCGCCGTGGTGCAATGCCTGCGGGCAGCAAGAACTGGTTGTAAATATCGAGCCGGTCCGTCGCCACCGGGTAGGTAATCAGCACCTCGCGGCTCATGTGCTGGGGCAGCACATAGTCGGCCTGCGCCAGTGGGTGCGTATGGGCGACGACCAGCACCTGCTCGTAGTCAAACACCGGCACAAACGCCAGCCCCGGTTTGTAGAGCGGATCGGGCGTGACCAGCAGGTCAATCTCGTAGCCAAACAGCGCCCCAATGCCGCCGAACTGAAATTTCTGCTTCACATCCACATCCACGTCAGGCCAGGCTGCCAGATAGGGGGAGACGATTTTCAGCAACCACTGGTAGCAGGGGTGGCACTCCATGCCAATGCGTAGCGCCCCGCGCTCGCCTTGCGCGAACTGGCCCAAGCGCTCTTCGGCCAGGTCCAGTTGCGGCAGCACCCGGTTGGCCACGGCCAGCAGGTACTGGCCGGCTTGCGTCAGGCGCAGGCTGCGCCCTTCGCGCAGCCAGATGTCGGTGCCCAGCTGCAGCTCGAGCTTTTTCATGCTGTGGCTCAGCGCGGACTGGGTCAGGTGCAGCACGCCTGCAGCGGCAGTCAACGAGCCTTGCTTTTCGACCTGCTGAACGATGGAAAGATGGATGCGCTCAAGCATTGGAATGATTAAAATTCATGGATTGATGAGAAAAGACCATTTTACTTCATCAATCAAAATCCATAGCATCCGTTCCTATTGTTGGTTTGCACTGTTCGAAGCAGCCACCGCGAGCACCCCATTTGTGAGGTATCTGTGAGGTCACAGGCGCGGCCCGGCTGACCCAGCTTTTGCGGCACTGCACACACCCCTCGCTACGAAAGCAAGAATGACACGCCCTCTCCGTTTGGTTGCAGTTTCCGGTGAACTGCAACGCCCTTCCAAGTCTGCGGCCCTGGCCGAGCATCTGCTGGAGCTGATCGAACTGGGATCGCTTGCACCGCAGTTGGCCGCTGCAGTCTGGCGCACACAGCTGCCCGCCTCGGTAGAGCAAGCACTTGCAGCGGTGGAGCAAGCCGATGTGCAGGTGGTCACAACCCCGGTGTTTCGCGGTGCCTACACGGGCTTGTTCAAGCATTTCTTTGATTTCGTGCACCAGGATGCCTTGATTGACAAGCCGGTTTTGCTGGCAGCCATCGGCGGCAGTGAACGCCATGCGCTGGTGATTGAGCACCAGTTGCGTCCGCTGTTCAGCTTCTTTCAGACCCGCACTTTGCCGCTGGGGGTCTACGCCACTGACAAGGATTTCGAGGGCTACCGCCTGCGGGATGCGACTTTGATGGCGCGGGCCAGCTTGGCGGTGCAACGCGCACTGCCCTTGATCGCCTTGACGCACCGCTATGGCTGCACTGCCGCTGGTGCGTTTGCAGCCAATGCGCTGCTGGCCGCTTAACGCGCCCTTTGAAGCGCCCTTTGAATTGATATCAAAACCAACATCTGCCATCGCCATGAACCACGCACTGACCTTCAGCCTCAAGACCACCGCATTTGATGAGAACTACCAGCCTGCTGACAGCACGCGCCTGACCACCAATTTTGCCAATCTGGCCCGTGGAGCAAGCCGGCAGCAAAACCTGCGCAACACGCTGCGGATGATTGACCACCGCTTCAATGCGCTGGCGCACTGGGACAACCCCACGGGTGAGCGCTACGCGGTTGAGCTGGAGATCGTCTCCGTCGAGATGAATCTGGACGCTGAAAATCAGAGCGGCGTGTTCCCGCTGATCGAAATTTTGAAGCCCACCATCGTTGACAAGACGGCCAACCAACGCATCGAAGGCATTGTGGGCAACAGCTTCTCGTCCTATGTGCGCGATTACGATTTCAGCGTGCTGCTGCCAGCCTACAACGCTGACCGCGCCGACTTCGGCCTGCCCGAAAATTTTGGCGACCTGCACGGCAAGCTCTTCAAGCAGTTTGCCTGCTCCAAGGCTTACCAAGCGCGTTTTAGCAAACCCCCTGTGATTTGCATCAGCGCCTCCACCAGCAAGACCTACCAGCACTTGGGCAACCAGCACCCCATCCTCGGTGTGGAGTACCAGCAAAACGAACTGTCGTCGACCGACCAGTACTTCGAAAAAATGGGGCTGCAGGTGCGGTTCTTTATGCCCCCGAACAGCGTGGCTCCGCTGGCGTTCTATTTTCAGGGCGACTTGCTGGCCGACTACAGCAACCTGGAGTTGATCGGCACCATCAGCATCATGGAGACCTTCCAGAAGATCTATCGCCCCGAAATTTACAACGCCAATTCAGCAGCCGGAAAGCTCTACCAACCCAGCCTGCAAAAGCCCGATTACTCGTTGACGCAGATTGTGTATGACCGCGAAGAACGCAGCCAACTGGCCGTCAAGCAGGGCAAATTCACGCAAGAGCACTTCATCGAGCCCAACCGCAGTGTCCTTGAACGATGGGCAGCGAGTTGCGCGCTGTAAGCAGCTTCAGTCCACCCATCCTCATCAATGAATGGCCTGCGCGCAATGATTTTGGCTCTCGCGCTGGCCAACACTGTCTATTGTTGAAAAGGAACTCTCTCATGTTTGAAACCTCTGTTGCTGGCAGCTTGCCCAAACCCGAATGGCTGGCTGAAACCAACAAGCTCTGGCCCCAGTGGAAGGCGCAAGGCGATGCACTGCGCCAAGCCAAGGCCGATGCCACCCTGCTGTGGATCAAGGCCCAGGAAGATGCGGGCCTGGACATCGTGGGCGACGGCGAGCAAGCACGCCAGCACTTCGTGCACGGTTTTCTGGAGCAAGTGGAGGGCATAGACTTTGAGAACAAGGTGACGATGGGCATCCGCAACAACCGCTACGACGCCATGGTGCCGCAGGTGGTATCCAAGCTGCGCCTGAAGGGCCGCGTGCACGCGTTTGAGGCGCAGCTGGCGCGCGCACACACGAAGAAGAAACTGAAGTTCACCCTGCCCGGCCCCATGACCATCATCGACACCGTGGCCGACCGTTTTTACGGTGACAAGGTGAAAATGGCTTTTGCCTTTGCCGAGCTACTCAACCAGGAGGCCTTGGCGCTGCAGGCCGACGGCGTGGACATCATCCAGTTCGACGAGCCGGCGTTCAATGTCTATATGAAAGACGCCGCCGACTGGGGCGTGCAGGCGCTGGAGCGCGCGGTGCAAGGCTTGACCTGCACGACCGCCGTGCACATCTGCTACGGCTACGGCATCAAGGCCAATACCGACTGGAAGAGCACCTTGGGCAATGAATGGCGCCAGTATGAAACCGTGTTTCCCGCACTGGCCCGCAGCAGCATCGACCAGGTGAGCCTGGAATGCATCCACTCGCACGTACCACCCGACTTGATGAAACTGCTGGCAGGCAAGGACGTACTGGTCGGCGTGATCGATGTGGCCAGTGATGTGGTGGAAACACCGGAAGAAGTGGCAGACACCATCGCCCGTGCGCTAGAGTTCGTACCGAAGGAACGCTTGTTCCCCTGCACCAACTGCGGTCTGGCTCCGATGGCACGGGACATAGCATGGCGAAAACTGGAAGCCCTGGCAGCGGGTACACAGCTGGCCAAGGAGCGGCTCGCCGCCTCGTGAGGCGGCACTCGGACGTTGCCAGTAGCTTTAGCGTCCGAGTAAATGTTAATAATCGACTTCTTGTTATCTGCACTGATTTCAATGACTGCTATTGGAATCAGCTGCCATTGGCATTGCTGAGTTGAATCCACCGGCTGGACCTTTCGTTCGTGACCACTCGCCAGATGACAGTCCTGGCCGAAAGCAGCAATTGCAAGAAACCAGTGCAGGGCTCAATTGCACCAAAGCTAGCTACCAGCTACGTCAGCGTTAACAGGCCGTGCCACTGCGCAATTAGGTGAATTTTCTATGCGAATCAGTGGCGGTTTTACCGGGCGAACGTATGGTGGATTTGCCGCTAATACTCATCTAGTCACGCTCAGATCTGAAATACCGATTTCTTAACCCATGGCTTTCTTCAGCTCATAGGCCGTACCATGAAGAAAGCGCCTCCAGGAGGCGCTTTCTGTATCAGGCACTGTTCGTCTTAGTCGTTGTACGAATTTATTATTACTAACCGCTAAATTTTTACGGCTTTATTGTTAGTTTTACGACTTTATTCTCACCAAACAACCAAGAAACAGCCGCCAGGCGACTTATTCCACAGTGACGGATTTCGCCAAATTGCGTGGCTTGTCCACATCGGTGCCACGCGCCACTGCTGTGTGATAGGACAGCAGTTG
>JAHAYO010000119.1 GCA_018384595.1 Thiopseudomonas sp. | reverse complement strand
CTGCTGACCTACGGTTTCCGCTTCTTTGAAAGCCGTACCTTCTACAAACAGGGCACGGCGCTGTCTGCGGTGCAGGTGTGGAAAGGCCAAACCAATCAAGTCAATGCTGGCTTAGCCAATGATCTGACGTTGACCGTACCGCGTGGCAAGGCCGACAAAATGACCGCTGACGCCATTCTGGATGCCGGCGTGGTAGCTCCCGTGGTGGCCGGCCAGAAGCTGGGTGTGGTGGAAGTACGTCTGGACGGCGAACTGTTGCACAGCGCCGAACTGATTGCGCTGAACGATGTGGAGCAGGGCGGTTTCTTCAAGCGTCTGATCGACAGCCTGCGCCTGTTCTTCTTTAACCTGTTCAATTAAGGAGCCGGCATGCAGTTTACCGACCTGACCGAAAGCGCCGAACAGCCAAAAATCGAGTTTCCCTGCGAGCAGTATCCGCTGAAGATCATTGGCGATCACGGCGAGGACTACCTGCAGTGCGTGCTGGATGTGCTCTGTGCTCATGCGCCTGAATTTGAGCGCAGCAGTGCCGAGCAACAGCTAAGCAGCAATGGTCGCTTTTGCTCGGTGCGAGTGCGTATCACCGCGCAAAGCCCCGAACACTTGGAGCAGCTACACCAAGCGCTACGCCAGACCGGCAAAGTACGCATGGTGCTTTGATGAGTCAGCTGCCGCTGCTGATCCGCTGGTTGGGCCAGGTTGACTATGAAACCGCTTGGCATGCCATGCAGCAATTCACCGATACCCGTGGTGCGCAAAGCGCCGATGAAATCTGGCTGCTGGAACACCCGCCGGTGTTCACCCAAGGGCAGGCCGGTAAGGCCGAGCACCTATTGTTTCCCGGCGACATTCCAGTGGTGCAGGTTGACCGTGGCGGTCAAGTCACCTACCACGGCCCTGGTCAGTTGGTGGCCTATGTGCTGGTGGATATTCGCCGCTTGGGCATGGGCGTGCGCGAATTGGTCAGCTTGATTGAAAACAGCCTGATTGAGCTGCTGGCTGACTATACTGTCAGCGCTGTTGCCCGTGCCGATGCGCCGGGCGTCTATGTGGGCGATGCCAAGATTGCCTCGCTGGGGCTGCGTATTCGTCGCGGCTGCTCCTTTCATGGCTTGGCCCTGAATGTGGATATGGATCTGGCACCGTTTAAACGTATCAACCCCTGCGGCTATCAGGGTCTGCGTATGACCCGGCTGGCCGACGAAAGCGACCACGCCACAAGCGTGCAACAGGCAGGCACAGCCTTGGCCCGTATCCTGGGCCGCCGGCTGGGGCATGCCGCCCTTGAATTTTCAGAAGGTACAACAGACAGCCATGAGCAATGAAACCGCAGCGGCCGGCAGCCGCACTTCCGTGGAAACCGGCGTCAAACTGCGCGGTGCCGACAAGCTGGCCCGCATTCCGGTCAAGGTTATCCAAACCGAAGAAACCCTGCGTAAACCCGATTGGATTCGCGTGCGTGTGCCGGTTTCGCCCGAGGTGGAGGGCATCAAGCAAACCCTGCGCAAACACAAACTGCACAGTGTCTGTGAGGAGGCGTCTTGCCCAAATTTGGGTGAATGCTTCTCTAGCGGCACCGCCACCTTCATGATCATGGGTGACATCTGCACCCGCCGTTGCCCCTTCTGTGATGTGGGCCATGGCCGTCCCAACCCGCTGGACGAAAATGAGCCGGTCAACCTAGCCCGCGCCATTGCCGATATGCGTCTGAAATACGTGGTCATCACCTCGGTGGACCGTGACGACCTGCGCGACGGCGGTGCTCAGCACTTTGCCGACTGCATCCGTGAAATCCGCGCGCTGTCGCCCACCATCCAGATTGAAACCTTGGTGCCCGACTATCGGGGCCGTATGGAGGTTGCGCTAGAGATCAGCGCTGCCACGCCGCCGGATGTGTTCAATCACAACCTCGAAACCGTGCCGCGCCTGTACAAGGCTGCACGCCCGGGGTCGGATTTTGAATGGTCACTGGATTTGCTGGAGCGCTTTAAGCAGTTGGTACCGCAGGTGCCAACCAAGTCCGGCCTGATGCTGGGTCTGGGTGAAACCGACGAAGAAGTGATTGCCGTGATGCAGCGTATGCGCGAGCACAACATCGACATGCTGACCTTGGGTCAGTACCTGTCGCCGTCGCGTGATCACATGCCGGTGCAACGGTATGTGCATCCCGATACCTTTGCTTGGTTTGCTGAAGAAGGGCTGAAAATGGGCTTTAAGAATGTCGCTTCTGGCCCGCTGGTGCGCTCGTCTTATCATGCGGATCAGCAGTCGGGGGAGTTGTTGTAGGTTTTTTTGCACTGTGGTGACTGGGCCGGACGGGGCGCTACGTCAGTCTACGCTGGTTTGGTCCGGCAAGCCGGCCCAAACCGCTAATGGCTGACTTCGGCCCCGTCCATCCCGAATTTGCCTTGTGCGGGTTGGAGGGGTGGCCCAGCGTTGCTGGGCTGCTGTCGCGGTGATGGGGTTTGGCGCTGTGGTGATGTTGGTTTTTGCACGGTGGCGGCAGGGGAGGACGGGCGCTGCGTCAGTTTGCGCTGATTTGATTCGGTAGTCCGGCTTAAACGGCTAAGCCTTGACTGCGGCCCCGTCCGGCTCTTGTTTACAGCAATCCTGCAAAATCGGCTGCGCTGTGGCGTTCGCGTAAGCCGCCTTCGTTGCGGTTGACTAAACGGCCGCGTTGTACGGCAGGGCGCTGGGCAATCTGCGCCTGCCAGCGCAGCAGGTTTTTGTATTCGCCTGCCTGTAAAAACTCCACCGCGTTATACACATCACCGCAGGCTACGCCGCCATACCAAGGCCAGATGGCGATGTCGGCAATGCTGTATTCGTCTCCGGCCATAAAGCAGTTGTCGGCAAGGTGCTGGTCGAGCACGTCCAGCTGGCGTTTGGCTTCCATGGTAAAACGGTTGATGGCGTATTCGTATTTTTCACCGGCATACACATAAAAATGGCCAAAGCCGCCGCCCAGATAGGGTGCAGCACCCATCTGCCAAAACAGCCAGTTCAGACAGCAGGTACGTTCGGCCTGTTGCTGCGGGATAAAATGGCCGAATTTTTCCGCCAGATAGAGCAGAATTGAGCCTGATTCAAACACCGGCAGTGGCGGGTTTTGGCTGTGATCCAGCAGGGCCGGAATCTTCGAGTTGGGGTTGATAGCGACAAAATCGCTACCAAATTGCTCGCCTTGGCCAATGTTGATCAGCCAGGCGTCATATTCGGCTGCTGCGATCCCAAGCTCAAGCAGCTCTTCCAGCATGATGGTGACTTTTTGCCCGTTGGGCGTGGCCAGTGAATAGAGCTGCAGCGGGTGTTCGCCAACGGGCAGCTGCTGTTCAAAACGAGAACCCGCGTTGGGGCGGTTGATGCTGGCATATTTATTGTCATCTTTTTCTTGCCACTGCCAGACGGCAGGTGGCACATAGACATTGCTCATGGCGAATCTCCTGCGTGTATAACGACAGCACACAGGGTAGCAGGAACGGCGTGTCGGATATAATGCCGCAGCGCTAAGTAAAGAGGGCGTAAACAACAGGCTGCAGTGGCCTGATCCGGTATGCTAGGGCGCATTTGACCTATGTGTTGCCCAACGTTGGAGTTCTCCGTGTTCAAAACAGGCCTTCTGATCGTCACCTTTATGCTGATGTCCGGCTGCATGCTGGGTCCAGACTATGTGCGCCCTGAGCAGGCGCTACCTGCCGACTTTGCCGCCACCAACGGCTGGAAAGAGGCCGAGCCGGCGCAGGCCGACAGCAACAGTTGGTGGCAGCTGTATGCGGATGAAACGCTGGCAGAGTTGCTGGCTGAGCTGGAGCAGGGCAACCAGAATCTGGCCGCCGCCGAAGCAGCTTGGCGCGAGGCCAGCGCTGCCTTGGGTGGTAGCCGCTCTGCGCTTTATCCGCAGCTGGGCGCTCAAGCCGGTGATGTTCGTTCGCAGCAGGGCGATGACGCAATCAGTAAAAACCGCAACGTCCAGCTGGGCCTAAGTTGGCAACTTGATCTGTGGGGGGAGGTGCGGCGCAAGGTTGAGGCCGGCCAAGCACGTCTGGAAGCCAGCGCCGCCGACTGGGCCGCTCTGCGCCTAAGCCAGCAAAGTTTGCTGGTGCAAAACTACATTCAACTACGTAGCCTTGACCAGCAGCTACGCATTACCGCTGCCAATATTCAAGCCTATCAGCGGGTGCTGCGCATCAGTGAAAACCGTTATCAGGTGGGCATGGTGACCCGTGCCGATGTCAGCCAGGCGCTGACCCAGCTCAAAAGCGCTGAAGCGCAGCAACTGGACCTGAGCAGCCAGCGTGCCCGCGTGCAGCATGCCGTTGCACTGTTGCTCGGGCGTCCAGCCAGTGGTTTTACGCTGGCCGCTGCCGACGCTTTACCTGCTATGCCGTCGTTGCCACATAACCTGCCATCCAGCCTGTTGGAGCGTCGGCCGGACATTGCCGCAGCCGAGCAAGCAGTGATTGCTGCCAATGCCGAGATTGGAGTGGCCAAAACCGCCTACTTCCCGACCTTCAGTTTTAGCGCCAGTGGCGGCTATCGCGCTGATGCTTGGTCTGGGCTGGTCAACATGCCCAATCGCTTTTGGTCGCTTGGGCCACAGCTCGATTTGCGCGTGTTTGACGCCGGAGCGCGCCGCGCCAAGCTGCAACAGGCCGAAGCCGCCTATGACCAACAAGTGGCCCGTTATCGCCAAACGACGCTGGAGGCGATTGCTGAGGTGGAAGATGCGCTGGTGCAGTTAGCCAGTCTGGAGCAGGAACAGCTGCTGCAAGCCCAAGCACTGGCGGCAGCGAAGGATGCACTTAACCTGATCGAAAACCAGTATGCGGCCGGCATGGTGGATTTTTTGCAGGTCAGTAACGCGCTAACCAGCGCCCACAGCGCCGAACGTACCTTGCTGGCTTTGCACACCAGCCGCCTAACGGCCAGCGTGCAGCTGCTGAGTGCGCTAGGCGGCGGTTGGCAGCAGCCCTGACTTTGGGGCATTGCTGCGGGCGCAGCATGGCGCATTTTGTATTGGCAGCCTAGATACCCTAGCCTGCTGCAGCTGATCAATGTGCACGCATTCAGGCCAAAAAAGCTAAAGCACAAGGAACGCTCGCCCATATGAGGGCGTCATTGATCAAGAGGATCTCACCATGCTCCGTAATCTGCGCATTGCGCCACGAGCGGCTTTATTTTTTGGCCTTTTGGGCCTGACTACGCTGTTGCTTGGCATCTTTGCCATTAGCCAGCAAAACCGTCTGGTGAATATCACCGATGAACTGGGCAACATGCGTTTACAGTAGGTGGCATTGGTGGGAGAGATGCGTCGCGACTTCCTGACCATGCGCCTGTATACGGCCAACTTTGCTCTGAGTAGCAGCAAGGCGGGCAAGCAAGCGGTTTCGCGGTATGCGAAGCCGCTTTTTTATGCGCGTCGGCAGCTGATGGTGCAGGCGCATTTTGACGGTAACGGGCCGGCTGCTACACTTCACCCTTTGCCGGTCAGGCACCGGCTGTGATTTAGCGTATAAAAGGGTCCATCATGCAGCATCCCGCCGAACAGTCCCTGCTGGGCAAGCAGGCTTCTTACAGCAGCCAATATGATGCTGGCCTGCTGTTTGCCATTGAACGCACACACAACTGGGCCAGACTTGGCCTCAGCGCAGGCGAACTGCCCTGGCAGGGCGTGGATATCTGGAGCGCCTACGAGCTGTCTTGGTTGTTGCCATCCGGCAGGCCGGTGGTGGCTATGGCTGAAGTTCGTGTTCCGGCGTGCTCGCCCTGCATCATCGAATCCAAATCATTCAAGCTGTACCTAAATTCCTTCAACCAAACCTGCTTTGCCGATACGCATCAGGTCAAAATGACACTTGAACATGACCTGTCTGCCATTGCTGGCATACCGGTGGCGGTACAGCTGTTTGAGCTGCAACAGCCAAACGCACTGGCTGTGGTTGAGCTTCCAGGCCTGTGTGTGGACATGCTGGATATCGAAATCAGCCAATACAACGGCGCGGATGCTGGCTTGCTGACCTGTGACGAAGACGGCCCCCATAGCCAGCAATTGCACAGTCATCTGCTGCGTTCGCTGTGTCCGGTAACCGGCCAGCCGGACTGGGGCAGTGTGCTGGTTGAATACAGCGGCAGCCGTCGTCTACAACCTGAGTCGTTACTGCGTTATCTGGTCAGTTTTCGCGAGCATCAAGATTTTCACGAACACTGCGTTGAGCGCATTTACTGCGACCTAAGCCAACTGCTTGCGCCAGAATCCCTGAGTGTGCAGGCGCGCTATTTGCGTCGCGGTGGGCTGGACATCAATCCCTGCCGCAGCAGCCAGCCCCACGACTGGCACAGCCTGCGCTTGGTACGCCAATAATCGCCAAACTGGAGAATGATCATGCAGCAACCCACGATTGGTTTTGCCGGCATTGGCCTGATGGGCCTGCCCATGTGCCGTCGCCTGCTGGCGGGCGGTTATCCGCTGACCGTATGGAACCGCAATGGTGCCAAGTGTGCGCCGCTGGTGGCCGAAGGCGCACAGCAGGCCGATAGCCCTGCCGCGCTGGTGCACGCGTGTGATGTGTTGATCCTATGTCTGGCCGACACCACGGCGGTACAGCGGGTGGTGCAGCAATTTGCCGGCCACCTGCGCGCCGGCCAGATTATCATTGACTGCTCCAGCATCGAGCCGGCCGCCACCCGCGAACTGGCAGCGCAGGTAACAGAGCAGGGGGCGCACTGGCTGGATGTGCCGGTATCCGGCGGTGTGGCCGGTGCCGAGGCGGGCAGCTTGACGCTGATGGCCGGTGGGGATGCCGCTGTGCTGGCTAAGGTTGAGCCTGTGTTGCTGCAGCTGGGCCAGCGTCTGACCCACATGGGGCCGGTGGGCAGCGGGCAGGTAACCAAGGTGTGTAACCAGATGCTGGTGGCCTGCAATGTGATGGTGATTGCCGAGGCGGTGGCGCTGGCCGAACGGGCGGGTGTCGATGCCAGCCTGTTGGCTGCGGCCTTGGCCGGCGGTTTTGCCGACAGCAAGCCACTGCAAAACGAAGCGCCGCTGATGGCCGCCCGTACCTTTGAGCCGGTTAAATGGCATGTGCGCACCTTGCTCAAGGATTTGGATATGGCCAACCGCCTGTCGCAACAGCAAGGCAGCGCTACGCCCATGAGCGGTATTGCTGCCCAACTGATGCGCAGTCACGCCGTCCGCGATCACAACGGCGACCGTGCCCCGGCCAGCCTGATCGAGCTGTACGCCGGAGAAAAACCATGCAGCTGATTGCTAACCTGTCGCTGCTGTTTACCGAGGTTCCGTTGCTGGAGCGGGTTGAGGCGGCGCGCAAGGCCGGTTTTGATGCGGTGGAAATTCAATTTCCTTATGAGCTGTCACCCCTAGAATTGCACAAAGCCCTGCAGGACGCCCGCATGCCGCTGACGCTGATCAATCTGCCTGCCGGTGATCTGATGGCAGGCGGCGCAGGGTTGGCCTGTCAGCCCGACCGGCGACGCGAATTTGCCGAGGCGCTGGACAGCGCGTTGGACTATGCCCTGATTGCCAAACCGCAACAGGTTAATGTGTTGGCAGGGCGTTTGTTGGACGGCCAAAATGCCGAAAAAGCCTTTATGACACTGGCCGGCAATCTGCGCGAAACAGCACGGGCGTTTTCCCGTTTGCGCATGCAGGTTCAGGTTGAGGCGATCAACCCGCTGGATATGCCGAGCTTTCTTATTACCAGCCCGCAGCAGCAGCTCGCCCTGCTGCGCGAAGTGTCGCAGCCCAACTGCAAGGCGCAGCTTGATGTGTATCATATGGCGCGCCAAGGGATCGACCCGCTGCAGGCGATTGCCCTGTTGGGCGAGGCTATCGGCCATGTGCAGTTTGCCGACACCCCCGGTCGCCACGAGCCGGGTACCGGTACCTTGGACTTTCTGGCCATTCGACAGGCGCTGCAGCACAGCGGGTACTTGGGCGGCTGGGCCGCCGAATATCACCCGGCCAGCAGCACCTGTGCCGGCCTTGGCTGGATGCAGATGCCGGCTTTTGCGCGTTAATCACCTCCGTTACCCACCGTTTAATCAATAAAGAGACTTTTCACCATGCTGCAAAAAAAAATTGAAGCCGCGCTGCACAGCCTCAATCCGCACGTTTTGGATGTCAGCAACGAAAGCCATCTGCACAGCCGTGGCCAAGAGACCCACTATAAAGTAGTGATTGTGACGCCGTTGTTTTCAGAACTGAACAAGGTCAAACGGCAGCAGGCGGTGTATGCGGCGTTGAAGGACTGCATGCCCTATGCGCTGGCCCTGCATTGCTACACCCCGGATGAGTGGGCGCAGACACAGCAGGCACCCGTATCGCCACAATGTATGGGCGGTAGCCTGCACGACCTAAAAACAGCTGACTAGCGGGTGGCCATCCAGATCAGCAAGCCGGCCTGAAAAATGGCAAAAAAGATAAGCGTGAAGATGGTGAAGCGCATGGTGTTGTCGTCGCGCTGCAGCAATTCAAGTTTCTGGTTGAGCGCATTGATCTGACCGGTTTGTGACTTCAGGTTGAGGTCGGAGCTGTGCAGCAGGTGCGCAGCTTCTAGGTGATCCATGATGCGAATTTTATCGCGATTCCAATCACCGCCCAGCGATTCGAGCCGCATGGCGGTGCAGCTGGCACTCATCTGCACCCCGTCGTTGTAGGTAACGGTAAAACCCTGCGCTTGTAGCGCATGGTCACGCCGCAAACGGGCCAGATCATTGGGCACCAGCTTGGTTTTTAGCTCCAGCGAAGGCAGGCTGTAGTCATTCCATTTGGGGCTGCACCAGCTCACGGCCTGAGCCATTAGCAAGCGACCCAGCCCACGGTTGCCAGGTTCGGTGATCAGACCGTCGTGCGGCACAATTTGGATGGTTTTTTCACGATGATCGACCCATAACTCCAGTTTGTTGCTGCTTTTACCGGCTTTCTTATCAGGAAACACCACGCTGAGCCTGAGCATGCTGATTTCTTTGCTGTGCCGGCTGATGCGGCTCAGGCAACCAAACAACAACGGCCGTAAACCGGTTTCCCGCTCGGCAGACAGCGGAGCTAGACGCAGAATCTGAACGTTGTCATAGGGTAGAGCGGCCCAGGCTTTCTGCTTTTTTTGCAAGACTGTCTCAACGACGGCTACCGGCTCTGCGCCGTCCTCGGGCGCTACGTTGGTTGCATCGTCGGCAGGCAAGGGCGCAGCATCAGTTTGTGCCGATCCATCTGCTTCGCCTGTCTGCATGTCTTCGCCCGTCATCGGGTCGATCAGTTGCTCAGTCATTGTGTCCTTGCCTTGTTTGATCTATAGGAATTAGAGCCCTGTATCGGCAACCCGAGTGGGGGCTACAGGCTGGCGCATGGCCACTGTATGTGTGGAGCGCGCTCTGTTTCAGTGGCTCGATTGCACAGTGTCCGCCGCCAAGCGTCGGCGGGCACTGTAGCGAGCGGACTATTCCGGCTTGAGCATATCGTGCGGGCGTACCCACAGACTGAATTGCTCATCGGTCACCAGCTCTAACGCGATGGCTGCTTGACGCAGGGTGATGTTGTCTTCATAAGCCTTTTTGGCAATTTTTGCTGCGTTATCGTAGCCGATATGGCGGTTAAGCGCGGTTACTAGCATCAGACCATTTTCCAAGTGGGCGGCCATTTGTTGCACGTTGGCGCGCATGCCTTCGACGCAGTGCTTTTGGAAATTGACGCAACCATCGGCCAGCAGACCAATGGATTCCAGCAGGTTGTGCACGATCACCGGCTTGAACACGTTGAGCTGCAAGTGCCCCTGACTGGCTGCTAGGCTGACGGTGGTGTCGTTGCCAATTACTTGGCAGGCCAGCATCGACAGCGCTTCACACTGAGTTGGGTTGACCTTGCCCGGCATGATCGAGCTACCCGGCTCGTTAGCCGGTAGCAGCACTTCGGCAAACCCCGCGCGCGGGCCTGATCCCAACAGGCGCAGATCGTTAGCCAGCTTCATCAGTACTACGGCCAGCGTTTTTAATGCGCCGGACAAAATCACCAAACGTTCATGCCCAGCGAGCGCGGCAAATTTGTTGGGCGCGCTGGTCAGCGGCAAGCCGGTTTGCTGGGCTAATGCAGCGGCAACCTTTTCGGCAAAGTGTGGATGGCTGTTAAGGCCGGTGCCCACTGCGGTGCCGCCTTGGGCAATCTGGCAGATGGCGGGCAGGCTGTGCTCAATGGCGTCCTTGGCGTAATCAAGCTGGGCAACGAAGGCCGATAACTCTTGGCCAAAGGTCACGGGGGTGGCATCCATCAGGTGGGTGCGACCGGTTTTCACCTGCTCGCTATAGCGTTGTGACTGCACGGCCAGACCATTGCGCAGGGTTTGTATCGCGGGCAGCAACTGGTTGTGCACCGCCTGCAACACGGCAATGTACATGGCGGTGGGGAAGCTGTCGTTGGAGCTTTGCGCACGGTTGACGTGATCGTTGGGGTGCACCGGCGACTTGCCGCCACGGCCCTGACCCGCGATTTCGTTAGCGCGTCCGGCAATCACCTCGTTGACGTTCATATTGCTCTGGGTGCCGCTGCCGGTTTGCCATACCACCAGCGGGAAGTGGGCATCCAGCTGGCCGCTGATAACCTCGTCGGCGGCCTGTTCAATCAGGTTGGCTAGCTCCTGTGGTAGCTCGCCCAGTTCGGCGTTGACTTGAGCAGCGGCTTTTTTCACCTGTGCCAAGGCATGCACCACTGCCAGCGGCATCCGCTGGCCGCCAATCACGAAGTTTTGCTTGGAGCGTTGAGTCTGCGCGCCCCAGTAAGCATCAGCCGGGACTTCAATCGCACCCATGCTGTCGGTTTCGGTACGGGTAGTCATGTGCTTCTCCTGCAATGGGTTAATTAGTCGTGCGGGTTGCGTTCGGCGGCGTCCAGCTCGGCATTGCGGGCCTTCATGCGCTCTAACGCATCGGGATCAATCGGCATTTTGTGGGCGGTATCGCGCAACAACAGCAAGCTGCCAACAATACTGCCCAGCGCTGCGGCGATGACCAGCCAGATATACCAAGGCATAGACAAAGCTCCGTTACAAATAAAGCGTCACTATACACCGCAGACAGACCGTTGCCCTGTCTCACACTCGACCACATAGGGTAACGATTCCTGTTTGCAAAAGACAGGCAGGCCGCCTTGCAGGTGTGACGCCACAGCAGACACTGGGTACAATGCCGCTTTTTCCCAGCCTGAGATGATACCCATGAACAGCCCCATTGTTGTTGCCCTTGATTTCCCTGGTTTTGAGCCGGCCATGACCATGGCCCGCCAGCTAAACCCGCAGGACTGTCGGGTCAAGGTGGGCAAGGAGCTGTTTACCCGCTGCGGCCCGCAGGTGGTGGAGGCGCTACATCAGCTGGGCTTTGAGGTATTTCTGGATTTGAAATTCCATGACATCCCCAATACCACCGCCATGGCCGTGAAGGCGGCGGCGGAAATGGGCGTGTGGATGGTCAATGTGCATTGTTCCGGCGGCCTGAAAATGATGGCTGCCTGCCGCGAGGTGTTGGAACAGCACTCAGGCAACAAACCCCTGCTGATTGGCGTAACCATACTGACCAGTATGGAGCAGGGCGATCTGGCGGGTATTGGCCTGGATGTTGCACCGCACGAGCAGGTGGTGCGGTTGGCGCGTTTGGCCGAACAGGCTGGTCTGGACGGGCTGGTCTGTTCCGCACAAGAAGCGCAGGCACTCAAGCAGCAGTGGCCGGCGGGCCTGCTGGTAACGCCTGGTATTCGCCCCGTGGGCAGCGCCAGCGATGACCAAAAGCGCATTTTGACGCCCGCGCAGGCGATGCAGGCCGGCTCTGATTACTTGGTCATTGGCCGCCCAGTCACTCGCGCCACCGACCCCGCCGCCGCCGTGCGCGATATTTTGGCCAGTTTGTAAGTAGTTAAGCGTTTTCAACATGGGATCCTGCGATTTGGCTACGCAAAATGCAGAATGATTGACGGCGCAGGCATTGCAGTCGTCATGCAGCGCGTAGTCGCAGCATCCATGCAGCCGTGAGTTTTAACTCTGGACTCTGCAGCTTGGCTACGCAAAATGCAGAATGACAGCAAAGAAGCTCGCCAAACCCGTTCACCGCTGAGAGATTTCCCATGCCGCTGATGCTGGTCCGTAACGACATTACCCTTATGGTGGTGGACGCCATTGTTAATGCCGCCAATACCGCGCTGGCGCAGGGCGGGGGTGTTTGTGGTGCCATTTTTGCTGCTGCCGGCGCGGAACCGATGCAGCGGGCTTGTGCTGAACTGTCGCCCATTCAAGTGGGCGAAGCCGTCGTTACTCCGGGCTTTGCCTTGCCGGCCCGCTATGTCATTCACACCGCTGGCCCCGTGTATCGCCAGCACAGCGCGCAACAGGCTGAACAGTTACTGCGCAACGCCTACACCCACAGCCTGCAACGGGCCATGGAGCGCGGCTGTAATAGCATTGCCTTTCCGCTGATTTCGTCCGGCATTTATGGTTACCCGAAAGAGCAGGCGCTGAGCGTAGCGTGCGACGCTATTCGCCAGTTTTTGCGCCCGCTTGAGGATGAGCCTGAGGTGTATCTGGTCGTTTTTGACCGCGATGCTTTCAGCCTTAGCCAGACACTGATGGGTGAGGTGGCCAGCTTTGTTGATCAGCATTACGTTGACGGGCAACAGCGGCACTTTGCACGCCATAGCCTGCACGAGGCCCGGCCCGAAAACCGGTTTTTACCCGAGACATGGCGGGATGACACTTGCCTGACCACAGCCACCGGGCTGGATGATCTTCACCTAACCTATAAGCTAGAAGACGCCTTTGAGGTCTACCTGCTGCGCCTGATCCGCACGCTGGGCTTGAGCGAGGTTGAGGTGTATAAAAACGCCAACCTCAGTCGCAAGCTGTTTTCCAAAATCCGTACCGGCAACGGTTATCTGCCCAGTAAGCGCACGGTACTGGCGCTGGCCATCGGCATGCGGCTGGATCTGGAGCAAACACAAAGGCTGCTGCAGCGCGCCGGTTATGCGCTGACCCACAATCAGATGTTTGACCTGGTTTTGGAATACTTCATTCGCGCCCGCAAATACGACATCCATGAAATCAACGCCACGCTGTTCAAGTACGATCAGGCGTTGCTCGGCTGTTGATATGTCGCTTAGCAGGTGACCTTTGGCCCAGCGTGCCCGCCTAGACTGGCCCCTCACTCACTGAGGAGGGCAACCCCATGAATACTTTGACCGAGCTGGCTTTTATTCTCGATCGTAGCGGCTCCATGACTGGGCTGGAAGACGACACCTTGGGCGGCTACAACAGCATGCTGGAAAAGCAGCGCAACCTGTACAACGACTGTCGCATTACCACCGTGCTGTTTGATCACGAAGTCCAAATCCTGCATGACCGCCTTGATATCCGCTTGGTAACGCCGGTCACCCGCGAGCATTACCAGCCCCGTGGCAATACGGCATTGCTGGACGCCATGGCGCTCACCATCAACCGCCTAGGCGCGATTCAGCAGTACACGCCGCCGGCACAGCGCGCAGAACGGGTTATGGTGGTCATCATTACCGACGGCATGGAAAACGCCAGCCGTCAGTACAGCGTGGGGCAGCTGCGTAAACTGGTAGAACGCCAACAACAGCGCTTTGGCTGGGAGTTTATTTTTCTGGGCGCGAACATGGACGCCATTGGCGTAGCTTGTAGCTATGGAATAGCGCCCGAAAAGGCCAGTAACTTTGTCGCGGACAAGCAGGGCGCTACGCTAAATTACGAAACGCTGGCACTGGCCGTTACCCGTTTTAGGCGTGGCGAGCGTGACTTTCACCAAGAACTGGACAGCATTCGTCGAGACGAGCAACTGCGTGGCAGACGGGCAGGGCGTTAGGGCTGGATAAGGCCGCTAAAAAACAGAATGGCGGCCATACAAAACATCAGCACAAAACCAACCGGAAATCCCAGCAAATGAGGCAACCAAGGCCCCATTGTTTTCAGGGTGCGTGCTGTATATAGCCAGCCGCCGACAAAGGCTGCCAAGCTCAAAACAAGGGCAATCAGGTTCAAGAGCAAGCTTCCTTAGGTAATGAATAGCTCGCAGCATGGCCGCGCTGCGGGCAGCAAAGATGCCGATTCTACTGTGCACCGCCACGATAAACCATGAGCTTGGTTAAGCGTTGCGGCCAAAGCCTGTGATTGGTTTGTTATATACTTAAGGAAACACTGAACCCAGCAGCACAGCGTTTGTATAGACGCAGTAGCCAGCTATTACTGGCTTAACCCGTTGCCCTCGCCGCGCTGCTCAGTGCCTTTCTAGACACATTTGGCGGGAGCCTGACATGAAATACGATTTTGACCTTTTTGTAATTGGTGCAGGTTCCGGCGGCGTGCGGGCATCGCGCTTTGCGGCCGGTTTTGGCGCGCGCGTGGCGGTAGCCGAAAGTCGCTATCTGGGCGGAACCTGCGTCAACGTCGGCTGTGTACCCAAAAAACTGATGGCCTATGCCGCACACTCCAGCGAGGACATTGCCCTCAGTCGTAGCTTTGGCTGGGACGCACAAGTGGCCGGTTTTGACTGGGCAACCCTGATCGGCAATAAAGACCGCGAAATCGAACGTCTCAATGGTATCTATGGCCGCTTACTGGAAAATAGCGGGGTAACGCTGCTTAACGGCCACGCCCGCATTACAGGCCCCCATCAGGTGGCAGTGAACGGCCAGACCTACAGCGCCCAACATATCCTGTTGGCCACAGGCGGCTGGCCGGTGCTGCCGGACATCCCCGGCAAGGAGCTGATGACCGATTCCAATCAGGTGTTTTACCTTAAACAGCAACCGCAACGGGTGCTGGTGATTGGCGGCGGCTACATTGCGCTGGAATTTGCCTCTATCTTTAACGGCCTGGGTAGCGAGGCCCATGTTTCTTACCGTGGCGAGCTGTTTTTGCGTGGTTTCGATCAAGATGTGCGCGAGCATGTGCGTGACAGTATGGCGGACAAAGGTGTCAATTTACACTTTAATAGCGAGCTGCAAGCTATTGAAAAAACAGGCAATGGCGACGAACTTAAAGTAACGTTTAAAGATGGATCGACCTTGGACGTGGATTGCGTGTTCTGCGCCATTGGTCGCCGCCCCATGCTGGATAACCTGGGCTTGGAAAATGTTAATGTGCAGACCGATCGCCACGGCCTGATTGCAGTTAATGAGCACTACGAAACCAGCGAGCCAGGCATTTTGGCCATCGGTGATCTAATCGCCGGCCCGCAACTAACCCCCGTGGCACTGGCTGAAGGCATGGCCGTTGCCCGTCGCCTATTTAAGCCAGACGAATACCGGCCGGTCAGTTACGACAACATTGCTACCGCCGTGTTTACCCTGCCCAACATTGCTACTGTCGGGCTCACCGAAGAGCAGGCGAGGGCGGCAGGCCATCAGGTGAGCGTCTTTACCAGCAAATTCCGTCCGATGAAACTGAGCTTTTCCGAGGTGCAGGAACGCATCTTTATGAAATTGGTGGTAGACAAAGTCAGCGACAAGGTACTGGGTTGCCACATGGTCGGGCCGGATGCCGGTGAGTTGATCCAAGGACTGGCGGTTGCGCTCAAGGCAGGAGCCAGCAAAGCGGTGTTTGACGACACCATCGGCATCCACCCAACCGCCGCCGAAGAGTTTGTCACCATGCGCACCGCTACGCGCTAGTGGCCAGCTCAGCGTAGTCACGTCGAAGCCGTGATGCTGCGCGTAGTCACAGCATCTACCTGTTGCATTAATCACCGGCTGGTGGCTGCGCATGGATTCTGTAGCTACGCGCAGCATGACACGGCTCAGTGATGCGAGTGGTCGGCGGCGGTGCCGGCATCTAGACTACGCACTTCAACTTCAAGCTCAATTTCGCCCGATTTTTCAAAGCTCAGGCGCAGGGGGAAACGCTCGCCTTCATGCAGGGGCTGTTTGAGGTCAATCAGCATAATGTGATAACCGCCCGGCTTGAGTTCCAGCTGGCCGCCATGACCCGGAACCTCGATGCCATTGACTTGGATCATCTGCATCAGGCCGTCCTGAATGCGGTGGGTATGCAGTTCGGTTTGTCCGGCAATGGGCGCATGCGCTGCCACCAGCCGGTCGTCAGCACCCTGGTTGTAGATGCTGACAAACACGGCACCGGTCCGGGCGCTGGGCGGCAAGGCCCGCGACCAGGGCTGCTCAATTCCCAGGCTGGCTAGCGTGGCGGTAAAGTTGCCTTTTTGTGCCTCGGCTGCATGCACAGCATGCGTGCCATGGCCGGCGTGCGGGTCAGCCAGCGTGGAAAAAGAGCAAAAAAGCAGCGAGCCAAACAGGGCTGATTTTAAATATGTGCCAGGCATGGGGATATTCCTTCATGGATTGAAATAGGGGGTTGCAAGCATAGCAAGCCTGGTTCCGTAGAGCAGTGCGACAAAGCGTCATGCTGCGAATGCATGTATGCGGATTCTGTGGTTAGGCGTGCGCCACACAGCCTGACGCGATGGACTGCGAGTAGCGCATTTGGCTATGGCTGATTATCGATGCAATTTAACATAATATTGATTATGGGTTATTTGGTAGCTTTAATTTCTACACATGACCTGCACACAATTAGTCCCGCATCAGTCCACATCGGCCTCGCGTTGTACATTTGCAGCCGGCAAGTCTTCAAAATCTGTTTTCAAATCGGTTTCCATACGTTCCAGTTCAGCCAGCAGATGGCTAAAGCTAAGTTCCTGCACCGGACGCTCGTCCGCTTCTTCATTTGCAGCGGGCGCGCCACGGGTTTCAGTTTGCTGCACGCGCGTGTCCTGCAAACGTTCAAAGGCGGCGCTCAGATCACGCACTGCTTTCAGCGGCGGTAGCTCATCCAGCCCTTGCAGGTTGAAGTAGTCGAGAAACGTTTGCGTGGTGGCAAACAAGGATGGCCGCCCCGGTACCTCCTTGTGGCCCACCACCTTGATCCAGTCGCGTTCCTGCAACGTGCGGATGATATGGCTGTTGACCGCCACACCCCGTACATCTTCAATTTCGCCACGGGTGATCGGCTGGCGGTAGGCAATCAGTGCCAAGGTTTCCAACAGCGCACGCGAATAACGCGGCGGGCGCTCATCCCAAAGGCGTTCGATATAGCGGTTATAGCGGCTGTGGATGTGTAGACGGTAGCCACTGGCGACTTTTTCCAGCTGCACTGGGCTGTGCGTCAGCTGTTGCTGTAGCTGTTCCAGCCCTGTGCGGATAGCGGCAGCGTCCAGTTGTTCTGGGGCCAGCAACGCCTGCAACTGCGTCACCGACAGCGGCTTGCCATGGGCCAATAACAGGGCGTGCAAGATAGCGGGCAATTCGGTATTCATGATTGATTGATGCGCACATGGATTTCGGCATAAGGCTGGTTTTGCACCAGCTCGATTAAGCTTTCCTTGACCAGTTCGAGGATGGCCATAAAGGTGACAACTGCGCCTAATCTACCTTCTTCTGCGGTGAAAAACTGACGAAAAGGCACAAAGTCGTGACCGCGCAGCCGCTCCAGAATCAGCGTCATCCGCTCGCGGGTGGACAGGGTTTCTCGGCTAATTTTATGGCTTTCAAACAGGTCCGCACGCTTGAGCACATCACTCAGCGCGTGCAGCAATTCCTGCATATCCACAGCGGGGGGGCTGACGTGACTGCGTACCTGTTCTATACGCATCAGCGGCAGGAAGATATCGCGCCCTACCCTTGGCCGCTCGTCCAGCTGCTCGGCGGCCTGCTTGAAACGCTCGTACTCCTGCAGACGGCGCACCAATTCGGCACGCGGATCGTCTTCATCGTCCTCGCCTGCAGACGGGCGCGGCAACAGCATGCGAGATTTGATTTCGGCCAGCATGGCGGCCATGACGAGGTATTCCGCGGCCAGCTCCAGGCGCGCGCTGCGCATCAGCTCCACATACTGCATGTATTGACGGGTGATGGCGGCTACTGGAATGTCCAGAATGTCGATATTTTGCTTGCGGATTAGGTACAGCAAGAGGTCCAGTGGGCCTTCAAAGGCTTCAAGGATGACCTCAAGCGCATCCGGCGGAATGTACAAGTCTTGCGGCAGCCGAGTCAGCACCTCGCCATAGACCAGCGCCAACGGCAACTGGTCTTCCAGGCTGGCCACAGTGGCTGTGCTGGCCAAAATCAGGCATCCACAAAGGCGCTGGCATCACCGCTGCCAAAGCGAATGACTTCTGGGGTATCGTCTACCAAGCTAACCACAGTGGTCGCTTCGTAGGTGCCGTAGCCACCGTCGATAATCAGATCGACCTGATTTTCCAGCAAATCGCGAATTTCGTAGGGATCGCTCAGCGGCTCGCTGGTGCCGGGCATGATCAGACTGACGCTCATCAAGGGTTCGCCCAGCTCTTCCAGCAGCGCCTGAGCGATGGGATTGGCCGGCACACGCAGGCCGATGGTGCGTTTTTTCGGATGCATCAGCATGCGTGGCACTTCGCGGGTGGCATCCAAAATAAAGGTATAAGGCCCCGGTAAGTGTGCTTTGAGCAGACGAAAGGCGCTGGTTCCCACTTTGGCGTACAGGCCCAGTTCGGACAGATCGCGGCACAACAGGGTGAAATTGTGCTTGTCGTCCAGCCGGCGAATTTGACGGATGCGGTCCAGCGCCGTTTTTTCGCCCACGCCACAGCCCATGGCGTAGGAGTTGTCGGCTGGGTAAATAATGACGCCGCCCTTGCGGATGACATCCACTGCCTGGCGTACCAGGCGGGGTTGCGGGTTTTCAGCGTGAATCTGGAAAAACTTCATGGTTGAACTCCAACGCCCGACGCCACCATGGCGTCGGAAAGGGAAAATCGGTGCCACAAGGGCGTAAGGTCTTCGGCGGGTGCGCGATACAGGCCCAGCTCGGACCAGCTGCGCGGGGCATGAAAGTCGCTGCCGGCGGTTATTTCTAGGCCAAATTCACGGGCCATCATCGCCAGTGTGCCCACCTGCTCCGGCGGCTGCAGACCATTACTGACTTCAATGGCATGACCGCCCTGCTCCTTGAAATCCTGCACCAGCCGCCGCCGTTTACTACGGGTAAAATTGTAATGATGCGGGTGCGCCAAGCTGATCCAGGCGCGGGCTTCGCCCAGCACCTGCATCACTTCGCCAAACTCCGGCCAAAACTGCTTAACATCGCCAATTTTTCCGGCACCCAGCCACTTGTTGAAGGCTTCGCTGTGGTCGCGCACATAGCCGGAACGCACCAAATGCTCGGCAAAATGGGGTCGTGCTGGCGGCTGTTCATGCTCGCCCATCTGCGCCTGCACCGCACGCGCACCCTCCAGCGCATCGGGCATGCCTTTGGCGGCCAAGCGGTCGGATATTTTTTGCGCACGCTGCCAGCGGCCATCCTGCAACCGTGCAACCAGCGTGTTAAGAACGGGGTCATCCAGCGCAAAATCATAGCCCAACACATGAATGGTGGTGCTGTTCCAGCTGCAAGACAGCTCAATGGCGTTGACCAGTTGCACGCCCAGCGCCTCACCGGCGGCTCTGGCCTCGGCGATGCCTTTGAGGGTGTCGTGATCGGTCAGGGCAAGCACTTTGATACCGCGCTCATGGGCGCGCTGCACCAGGGCGGCGGGTGGCAGGGCTCCATCGGAGGCGGTGCTGTGGCAATGCAGATCAACGCTAAAGGAACTGCACTGAGTTACAGCGGTGGGTGAGCTGTCGATTTGTGGGACTCCTGGTTAAAGCATCGCTTTGAATTTGCTATATTATGCCCCCTTCCTAAAAAGATTGGCCTATATTGTGAAGCAATTTATCGATTTTATTCCCCTACTGCTGTTTTTTATCGTATTCAAACTGGAGCCCCGCGAACTGGAACTGCTGGGGCACTCCTGGACTTTGGGGGGCATTTTCAGCGCCACCGCCGTGCTGATTGCCACGTCAGTGGTGGTGTATGGCTCGCTGTTCATTGCCCAGCGCCGGCTGGAAAAAAGCCAGTGGCTCACGCTGATCGGCTGCCTAGTGTTTGGTAGCCTGACACTGGCCTTTCACAGCGAAACTTTTCTCAAGTGGAAGGCGCCGGTAGTCAACTGGCTGTTCGCACTGGGCTTTTGGGGCAGCCACTTTATTGGCAAGCAGCCACTGATCCAGCGCATGATGGGCCACGCGATTGAGCTGCCGAATCCAGTCTGGCGCAAGCTCAACCTAGCTTGGGTGGCGTTTTTCATATTTTCCGGCGCAGCCAATCTGTTTGTGGCTTTTACCTTCCATGATATCTGGGTGGATTTTAAAGTGTTCGGCAGTTTGGGCATGACCCTTGTTTTCCTGGTTGCACAAGGCTTTTATATCTCCCGCCATCTGCCCAATCCGCCACAAAATCCATCCCAAGGAGCCTAATTATGTTGTATGCCATTTTTGCCACTGATGTGGCCAACAGCCTTGACAAGCGCTTGGCTGCGCGCCCTGCCCACCTTGATCGCCTGCAAAGCTTGCAGGATCAGGGGCGTTTGGTTTTGGCCGGCCCTACCCCAGCCATTGACAGCCCAGACCCAGGCGCAGCGGGCTTCAGCGGCAGCTTAGTAGTGGCCGAGTTTGCGGACCTGCAAGCTGCCCAGCAATGGGCCGATGCCGACCCCTATGTAGCCGCCGGCGTGTATGACACGGTCGAGATCCGTCCTTTTAAGCAGGTTTTCCCCGGATAAGGGCAAAGGTAGCGCATGAACCATGTTTTGCTGGTGGACGATGACCTTGATCTATGCGCCCTGCTGATCGCCTGGCTGGAGCAGGACGGTTTTCGCATCGAAACTCGGCATGACACGCACAGTGCCCTGCAACGCCTAGAACAACAGCCGCTACCAGAAGCCGTCGTGCTGGATGTCATGCTGCCGGACGGTAATGGCCTAGAGTTATTGCGCACCTTGCGCGCCGAGCACCCCAGCTTGCCGGTGCTCATGCTGTCGGCAAGGGGCGAGCCCACCGACCGTATTCTGGGGCTGGAACTGGGCGCGGATGATTACCTGTCCAAGCCCTGCGACCCCCGCGAGCTGACCGCACGACTCAAGGCGGTATTGCGGCGCAGCCAGCTGGCAGGCAGCGAGCAGCCAGAACCACCCGCCTTGTTGCGTTATGGCGATTTGGAATACAGTCCCGCGCGCGGCACTGTCATTCTTGCCGGTGAAGAAATTAGCCTAACCTTATCTGAAGGCAAAATTCTCGAAGTGCTGCTCAGTCAGCCTGAAGAACCCATTGAAAAACATGAGCTGACCGAACGGGCGCTGGAGCGCAAACTGACCCTGTACGATCGCAGCATCGACATGCATATCAGCAACCTGCGCCGCAAACTGGGCCCCAATGCCAATGGCGAGCCACGTATCGTCTCTATTCGCGGGCGCGGCTATCTGTATACCGGTACGCCAGAGCACTAACCTCTTTACCTGTGCTTTACACTGCCCTGACTGCGCTTTACGTCTAGCAGGTCATACTATGCCCAAGCCGGATGACCGGACATGACAGACAGGAGAAATCCCATGCGTATCAAAATCACCGCCCTTGCCTTGGCCGTCCTACTGCCTTTTACTGCCGCCCAAGCTGCTGATAACTTGCAGGCTAACAAAGGTCGCTGGCAACACAATAACCAGAACTGGACTCAGGAGCTGAAACTCAACGAAAGCCAGCAACAGCAGTTCCAGCACAGGCGTGACGCTTACCGTACCGAGCAGCAAAAACGGCGCGAAAGCTACCGCGAGCAGCAGCAAAAGCAACACGCAGCCTTTCAGAAAAAGCAGCAGGCCCAGCGCGATCGTCATCATGCCGACTTGCGTACACTGCTGACTCCCGAGCAGCGTCTGCAGTTTGACCGCAAAATTGAAGCCAATCAGGCCAGATCACACTCACCCCGCGGCGCTAAGCACAGTGCAATGTACAAGCAGGACATGCGCGGCCATAAGCGCTCCATGCACGGCAAACCGATGCGCGATGGCAGACACCACCCTGCCCCGCGTAACAGCCGCCCGCTGCGCTAACACCCACTAAGAACAACCGCCACTTGCTGGCGGTTGTTCTGTTTTGTTCGGTAGCAAACCACTGATGAAATCCATCTTCTGGCGCATTCTTGGCGCATTTTGGCTGGCCCTGATCTTGACCGGGGCGCTTACTTTTCTGCTCACTCGGCTGTACAACCAAGACAGCTGGCTGTTGTCGCGCCATCCTGGGTTGTCTCAGTTATCCGAGCAATGGCTGGAGCATTATCGGCAAGGCCAAATCAAATCCGCGCAGCAGGTCATCAACCATGCGCGGCGTGAATTTCATATTGATGTGCAGGTATTTGCCGAGGATGGCCAGCTGATCGCCAATAATGGCCGCACTCGCTCGCATGGCAAGGTCGACCCCGTTTTTGACCTCCATCGCTCGACATGGCGACGCCTGACCCAAGAAGTCAGCCTTAATCCCGAACAGAACCTGTTGTTTGTCTACCGTATCCCGCCGGCTGAACTGGCCAAGTGGCGTCACAGTCATGGTTTCGGGCCGCAGGCGCTACTGCTAATTGCGGTGCTGGTCATCATGCTGGTTAGTTTGTTGCTAACATTTTCCATCACCCGTCCGCTGATGCGCCTGCGCCATGCCGTGCACGAGCTGGGTGAAACCACCTACCAGCAAAGTAGCTTGGCCCAGCTGGCCAGCCGCAAGGACGAACTGGGCGTGCTGGCGGCGGATTTCAACCGCATGGGGCAACGCCTGCAAGGCATGCTTGCTAGCCAGCGGCAACTGCTGCGTGATGTGTCCCATGAATTACGCTCGCCACTGGCGCGCTTGCAGGTCGGTTTGGCGCTGGCCGAACGGGCCACCGATGATAAGCGCGCCGAGCTCTGGCCACGGCTTAATCTAGAATGCCAGCGACTTGATGGCTTGATTGATGAGATTTTAACGCTGGCCCGAGTGACCCAAGAACAGCCAGAACACGAGCTGATACAGCTGCATAGTCTGTGCCAACAGCTGATAGAAGATGCACGCTTGCTGGCCCCCGCCCAATGGTTTGAGTTTGACTGCCCCGAAACCCTGACGCTGTACAGTGATGCGCGCCTGCTGCGGCGCGCGCTGGACAACCTGCTGCGCAATGCCTTGCGCTTTAGCCCTACCGATCAGCCTGTGGAGCTAAGTGTTATGTCAATGGCTGAGGATGAGCTGCGCATTCAGGTGCGTGACCATGGCCCAGGCGTAGACGAGCAACTGCTCGCACGCTTGGCCGAACCCTTTGTGCGCGCCAACGGGCAGGCGTCGCAGGGTTACGGACTGGGACTGACCATCACCCAGCGCTGTGTAGAACAGCTGGGTGGCCAACTGGCACTGAATAGCCCTGCAGAGGGTGGGTTTGTGGCAAGCATCCGTCTGCCACAGCCGCGCCCCATTAAACAGGCCAGCGGCTAACAAAATCAGCCGGCTCCAACCCTGCGCCAGCCTTGACCGGCTGGGCGGGCGTGCCGAGGTATATAAAGCCAATCAAACGCTCGTCAGCCTGCAGGCCTAGCCCCGCAGCAACACGGTCGTGTTCGCAAAATTCACCCGAACGCCAAAATGCACCCAATCCCATGGCCTGAGCTGCCAGCAAAATACTGTGTCCTGCGCAACCCGCCGCAATCAGCTGTTCGTACTCCGGCACCTTGGGGTGTGACTGCAAACGGGTAATTAGTACCACAATCATGGGCGCGCGCAGGGGCATACTGCGTGCGCGCTTAAGCTGCTCGGCGCTGGCATCCGGTGTGCTGTGCAACAGGGCGGTGGCATACAGATCGCCCAATGCCTGCAGCCCCTGCCCTTCAATAACCAGAAAACGCCAAGGGCGTAGCTGGGCATGATCTGGCGCTCGCATGGCGGCACGAAACATCAGTTCAAGTTGCGCCGCATCTGGCGCAGGCTGTTGCAGGCGTGGGCAGGACGTGCGTTCTAACAGCAGCTGTAAGGCTTGGTTCATGGCAGTGCTCGCTTACTGATAAAGATCATGTAAACCTATAATAAATTTTATTAGCGTTAATACGCTGTATAATTTGCGGGTATTAAACGTTGAAGCCAGTGTAGCACTCCGCAGACGCCAGCGGCGTTCTGGGTGCCATTCCCGTAACCCCATCCCGACCTGTCCTGACGATGCAAGCAGAACATGCTCTTATAAATTGGCATACATTTTGGCGCGGCAATGCCTTGCGTCGCTCCGATGCCAGTATTTACCCCCAGCGTATCCTTGGCTATCTGGCTCTGTGCCTAACGCTGGGATTTGGCCTATTTGAAGGGCATTTCACTGCCGCTGCCGGCAGCTTTGCTTTGTATCTGCTGGTGTATCCGCACCTGAGCCAGCTTGTCGTTTACTGGCTGAACCGCAAGCTGGCGTATCCGCTTGCCCGGCTCAACTGGGGACTGTTAGTGGGTGATGCGGTTCACCTCGGACTGGCAGCGGGTTTCATGGGCTTTTCACTGGTGCCTACCCTGTCGCAGCTGTGCTTGCTTGTGTTTTATATCCTGCTGCGCAGCGATGCATGGCATGCCATGCTGGCGCTGGTTGCTCTTGCAGCAGGTGCCTGTTTTGCCCTGATTGCCGGCGTGCCGTTATCGCTTGAAACGCCAATTGCCATCACTGTGCTTAGCCTGGTGCTGCTGGTGCTGCAACTGGCGCTGGCGGCTTGCCAGTTACGTACACACAACCAAAAGGCCGATGCCGTGCAGCAAGAGCTGGCCACCATCGAAAGCAAGCACACCCACCTGGCGCGTGACTTGGCCCGTTACCTGTCGCCCCAGGTCTGGCAAATGACCTTCTCGCGCAGTGGTTCCGGTAAACCCCTGCTGAAAACCCAGCGCAAAAAACTGACGGTGTTTTTTTCCGATATCAAGGGTTTTACCGACCTGTCGGAAGAAATGGAGCCTGAAGACCTAGCAGAAATTCTTAACGGCTACCTCAGCGATATGACATCCATTGCCCTCAAACATGGCGGCACGGTCGATAAATTTATTGGTGACTGCATCATGGTGTTTTTTGGCGATGGCCAGAGCCGTGGGGCCAAGCATGACGCCATGGCTGCGGTATCCATGGCCATCGAAATGCGCAAACACATGCGTACGCTGCGCCAACGTTGGCAGGCAATGGGCATTCACAAACGCTTGGAAATACGCATGGGCCTAAATACCGGCTACTGCACCGTGGGTACCTTTGGTGCCGAATCGCGACTGGATTACACCGTGATCGGGCGTGAGGTCAATCTGGCCAGTAGGCTGGAAAGCGCAGCGGGGGCCGATGAAATTCTGATATCGGCAGAAACCTATACCCTGATCAAAGACGAAATCATGGGTCGCGATAAGGGCCATATTCAGGTCAAGGGCTTTGCCCGCCCGGTTTCTATTTATCAGGTGGTGGACTATCGCCGTGATCTGGGGCCTGCGCGTAGTTACCTAGCGCACGAGATTCCGGGGTTTTCCATGCAGTTGGATGCGGTCAATCTGCGCCTTGAGGATATCGAAAGCGTGGTTAACGCCCTCAACCAAGCGCTGGAGCAGCTGCAGGACTAGCCTACAGCTGCCCTTTACCTTTATTAGGCTATTAGGCCGCCAGCAAACGAGCCAACACCTTGCGCGTTTTATCCATGCCGATACGCACCGCCTGTTCAATCTGGTGCATGGTGATCACACCATCGCCCTTGCCAGCCGCCGGATTAACTACCAGCGCCAAACAGGCGTAGGCCAGCCCCAGCTCGCGGGCCAGTGCGGCTTCCGGCATACCGGTCATGCCCACCACATCGCAGCCATCACGCTCCAAGCGCCGAATTTCAGCCACGGTTTCTAGTCGCGGCCCTTGGGTGCAGCCATAGGTACCGCTATTTTTGCAGGCAAACCCCTGTGCAGCTGCCGCCGCAATCAGGCGTTTGCGCAAGAGCGCATCATAGGGATAGCTGAAATCAATATGGGTGACCTGTTCCAGATAACCTTCGAAAAACGTGTGCTTGCGGCCGCTGGTGTAGTCGATGATCTGATCCGGCACGCAGAAGTCGCCCGTGCTCAGATCGGGGCTAATGGCGCCTACCGCATTGACGGCAATGATCTGATCAGCACCGGCCTGGCGCAGCGCCCAGAGGTTGGCGCGGTAGTTGACCTCGTGCGGGGGAATACGGTGCGGGTGGCCATGGCGAGCTAGAAAGAGCAGTTCGTGGCCTGCGTAGTTGCCCATCAGAATCGGCGATGAGGTTGGGCCATAGGGGGTGTCGATTTGCCGAGCGTCGCTAATTTTTAGGCCGTCCAGCTCAGTCAGGCCGGTACCGCCAATAATTGCATGGGCTGTCATAAGTGATGCTCCTGTGGGGTGGTTAGAGCGCGCGTAAGCGCTGGCGGATGGCAGACAGCTGCGGTTGGCTGGCCGCATCAGCGTAAAGGGGCTGGCGGGCGCGCATGCGCTCAAGGTTATGGGCGGGTTGTACGGCATCTTGCTGCAGGCAGATGAGCGCTTGCTCAGCCCCAGCGCGGTCATTACATACCAGAATCATGTCGCAACCGGCGGTCACGGCAGCCCGCGTGCGGGCCTGTATATCACCGGCCACATGGGCGCCGGCCATAGACAGGTCATCGCTGAAAATTACGCCTGCAAAGCCCAATTCGCCGCGCAGGATTTGTTGTAGCCATCGCTTGGAAAAACCGGCGGGTTGTGTATCCACCTGCGGGTAGATGACATGGGCCGGCATTACGCCGTCCATCTGCGTGCTCAGACGGGCAAAGGTTTGCAGATCACTGGCGCGAATTGTTTCCAGAGAGCGTTCATCAACCGGTATATCAAAGTGCGAGTCGGCAGTTACCCAGCCGTGGCCGGGAAAGTGCTTGCCCACATTGGCCATGCCAGCCGCCTGCATACCCTGCATAAAGGCGGCACCCAGCTTGGCGACCTGCTGCGGATCGGCGCTGAATGCGCGATTACCGATGACGGTATTGCGGCCATAGTCCAGATCCAGCACAGGGGCAAAGCTGAAATCAATGCCGGATGCCAGCACTTCAGTGGCCATCAACCAGCCGCAATCGTGGGCATTGCCGGCTGGATCGGTGCTGTTTGCCAAGCTGCGCATGTCGGGCAGCGCGCTGTAGCCACGGCGCAGCCGGCGCACGCGGCCGCCTTCCTGATCGACTGCAATCAGCATGTCGGGACGCACTTGGCGAATGCTGCGACATAGCTGTTGTATCTGACGGGGATGCTCGGTGTTGCGGGCAAATAGGATGACGCCGCCTACCTGAGGCTGGCGCAGGATGCTGCGGTCTTCGGCGCTCAGCCATAGACCTTCGACATCCAGCATGAGGGAACCCTGCATTGATGTTGTTTCCTTGCCTGTTGACAACCGATCAGGTTATTCGCGGATTAGTACCCGAGTGCCGGCTGTCACTTGATTGAAAAGCTCGATCAGCTCGTGGTTATCCATGCGGATGCAGCCATGGGATACGGGCTGTCCCAAGCGCTCTACTTCAGGGGTACCGTGAATGTAGATGTAACGCTGGAAGGTATCGACGTTGCCAAGGCGATTATGACCCAGTTCGCAGCCGCTTAACCAGAGGATGCGGGTTAGAATCCAGTCGCGCTCTGGCTGTTGCCGGTACAGTTCGGGCGTACAAATTTCGCCGGTCCAACGCCTGCCGCGCAATACCGCATAAAGCGGCAAGCCGTGACCTATCCGAGCACGAATATAATGCTCGCCCCGCGGGGTACAACCGGAGTTTTTTTGCTCGCCTGGCCCAGCTAGCGCTGTGGAGATAGGGTAGTCCTTGACTGGGTGTCCGTTGCGGTAGGCAATCATGCGTTGCTCGCTGATGGACACCCGCAGCTGCTCAATCTGCATCTATATCTGCCTTTTTATCGGCTGTTGGGGGCAGTAAGGGTTGGCCACTGCCCGGCGCCTGCATACCGGCGGCAAGGAAAGGCAGCATCAGGTGCATAACCTGCTCGGTAGACACCTTGGCCGCAAAGTCCGATTCACTGATGGCGCGCAGCGCCTTGATACCCGACATGCTGAACGCCACTGTGCCAATCATGAAATGTACCCGCCAGAACAACTCAGCCGGCGAAATTTGCGGTGCCGTTTGCTGCAAAAGCCCCATATAGCGCCGCCACAGGGTACCGTAACGCTCGTTGAGAAAACGCCGCAGATGCCCTTGGCTTTGCGTAAAGGCCAGCCCGAGCAGGCGCATGAAAATCGATAAATCCTGCCCGCTGCGTGGTGTCAGCGACAGTGTTTGCTCAATCAACAGACGCAGTAGCGATTCCAAATCCTGAGCTGCTGCGTCGAGAACGCGACGTTGCTCCAGCGCCTGTTCCATACTTTCGCAGAACGGGTCTAGAAAACGGGCAAACACGGCCTGAATCAGTGATTTTTTTGAGCCAAAGTGATAGTTGACTGCCGCCAAATTGACACCGGCCTTGCCGGTGATCTGGCGTAGAGAGGTTTCAGCAAAGCCTTTTTCTGCAAACAGGCTTTCAGCTGCATCGAGAATGCGTTCTACCGTATCGGATTGCGCCATGCATACACCCTGCCAAGTTCAAACATTTGTTTGAACCTGATCTTACGGCAAAGCATGCGCGGGGTATAGTAGGCTCAGGTATCAGTTTTCAATCAGGGCCAGCGCCATTTCCATGCGCTGCTCAATGGTACCTTCCAGCACCGCCAGTTGCTCTTGGCGAATGCATTTTTGCAGGGCAGGAATCGGTTCATCGCCATATTTGTGATAACGGCCTTGTTCGACACCGTAGTGCATCAGGTTGGCGGCGATCACCACATCCACATAGTCGGGGGCTTCACCGGGGCTGTTGCGCATGACCCGTTCATGGAAAAAGGCCATTTCCACCAGTTCACTGCCCATTTGCCAGTGTTTGAGTAAAATCGCGCCCACATAGGGGTGCAGAATCAGCTCCAGTTGCAAGCGCTCATCCACAGTAAATTCGGGGTTTTTATATAAAAACTCGCGCAGCGGCAGCTTGCCAATGTCATGCAGCAGCCCACCCAATGATGCCAGTTCCGCATCGAGGTGCGAAAATTGACTGGCAATTGAATGGCACAGCGAGCTGACCCGCAGGCTGCTGGCAACAAAGCCTTCCAGACGGCCCACATCACGGCTTTTGCTCATGGTTTGCAAAATGGCCATCTGGGTGACCAGCGAGCCTACCAGGCCAAAACCTAGGTTAAGAATGGCCTGATGCAACGAGCGCACCGTGGTGCCACGTGACATCGCCGAACTGTTGGCCACCTTGAGCAAACGGGCGGTCATGGCCGCATCTTTGGTAATTTGCTGCTCCAGCGTGGGTATGCTGCAGTCCGGGTTGTTGACCATCTGGCGTACGCGCACCGCTACCTCGGGCAGGGAAGGCAAAATCATCCGGTTATTGGCGATATCGGCTTCAATGACCTTCAACAACTGCAAAGCACGTTCCTTCACTGTGTTCTCCTGAATCAACAGCCAGAGTCGGCAGTCAGCCAATAATTATACCTAATTTATATAAAAATTCGCCAATATTGCACACATTTGCTGAACTGGATCAAAGAAACCGCCCGCATCGAATGCGGCCCCTAACCAGCCAAACATTGGCGCTTATGTCCGGCACACTTATACTGCCCGCTGTTTTTTGTCGGTAACTGCTATGCCCGTTGATGTATTCAATAAGGTTGAAGCCTGCTATCAGCAAGCTGAACGCTATTTTGACCGCACCTTTAGTCGGCCACAGGTCAATTTCGCCCTGCGTGGTAAAGCGGCCGGTACTGCGCACTTGCAACGCAATCTGTTGCGTTTTAACGCTCTGCTCTATCAAGAAAATCGCGAGCACTTTTTACAGCAGACCGTGCCTCACGAGGTTGCCCATTTGGTTGCCCATCAGCTATATGGCGGTGGCATCCAGCCCCATGGGCCGCAGTGGCAAGCAATCATGACGGCAGTATTCGGCCTGCCGGCGCAGCGTTGTCATACCTATAAGCTGCCGCCGGTATGGAAAACTCTGTATGCCTATGCCTGTTCATGCCGCGAGCACGGCCTCAGCGGCCAGCGGCATGCACGGGTTCTGCGCGGCTATGGCTATGTGTGCCGCCATTGCAAGGGGTCGTTGAGTTTTAGTGGCCGTGTTGAACGCAAGTTAGTAGAGCGGTAAGCGCAGTTGAAAACTGGCTCCGCCTAGGCTGGAATCCTCAATCAGCAACTGACCGCCGTAGCTGTCCAAAATATCCTTGACCACCGCCGTGCCTATGCCCTGCCCTGGATTTTGTGTATCCAGCCGTTCGCCGCGTTGTAAAATACGCTCGCGCTGGTCAACAGGAACGCCTGGGCCGTCATCTTCGATATGCAGCTCGCAATAGCTCTGATTCATACCGGCGCTGATTCTAATCTGGCCTAGGCACAACCGGTACGCATTTTCCAGCAGGTTGCCCAGCACCTCGTACAGCGCTGCTTGCTCCAGCGGTACCCTAAAGTTATCTGGGTAGCACAGTTCGACCTGCACCTGCTTGTCGGCATAGACCTTGCCCAGCGCATCCAGCACCGGCCGGATAACCGTTGCCAGCGTTACGCTATGGCGCAGCAGGCCGCTTTTGCGCAGACTGGCGCGCTGCAGCTGATAGCCCACCTGCTGGCTCATGCGCCCAACCTGGGTTTGCAAGGTTTGCGCCAGTTCGCTGTTTGCCGGCTGGCGAGCCAGCACTTCGCCCACGCCCTGCAAGACCGCTAAGGGGGTTTTCAGGCTATGAGCCAAGTCATCCAGAGAATGTTTATAGCGGCTGCTCTGGCGGCGTTCGCTGTCCAGCAGCCGGTTGAGCGAGCGGGTTAGGCGCAACACTTCGGTGGGGTGCTCATCACCCAGTGAGTCGCGCTGGCCGCTTTCTACCTCGTCCAACTCGCGGCTGATTTGTTGCAGGCTGCGGGTGCCCCAGCCCAGTCCCAGCCAGAGAAAACCCAGCAATACAAACATTGATCCGGCCAGCCAGCCATACAGCTGATGCCTGAGGTGACGATAGAGCTGACGGTAGTCGCTCACCGGTTGTAGGGTAATAATGCTGTAGGCCGCGCTGTTGCCGCGCAGCAGGTCAATTTCGACGTCATACAGAAAATATTCGCGACCTTGCGCACTGCGCGTGCGGGTAAATACATGGCCACGGCCGTCGTAACGTGGGCGGTAATCGACCGTTAGCCCAGCAGCCGAGCGCGAGTGCCACACCAGCGTGCCGGTACTGTCGTAAATGTAGCCCAGCTGGCGGGCCGGCAACACCGGGAACTCCTCATCGGGCAGTTTGTCCGGCATGTGCAGCCGGCCGTTCACCACCCGGGCAGCGGACACCAGCGCGCTGGCATCTGCAGAGAGGCGCTGCTCGATGGCCTGTTCCAGCGCATGGGTAAAAATCTGCTGCAGGGCCGGATACAGCCCGAGCAGAAACACACAGGCCATGCCGCCCGCCCCCAGCATCAGGTGGGTGCGCAGGGAAAAACTATGGCGGACTGCGCTGTGTTTCATTGGCAGGGCTCATCAAAAATATACCCTTGCCCACGCACGGTCTGGATCGGACGAAAACCCACGCCGGCTTCCAGCTTACGGCGCAGGCGGCCCATCAACACCTCGATAACATTGGGGTCACGCTCTTGTTCGCCCGGATACAGCTGCTCCATCAAGCGCTCTTTGGTGATCACCTGCTGGTGATTGAGCATCAGGTATTCAAGAATGCGGTACTCGTAGGCCGTCAGCGTCAGCACCGCGTCTTGGATGCTGGCCTGTTTGCGGTTTAAGTCCAGCTCTAACGGGCCAGCGCTAACCCGTGCCTGCACAAAGCCCGATGAGCGCCGCAGCAGCGCATTTAAGCGGGCTTCCAGTTCTTCAAACTGGAAAGGCTTGACCAGATAATCATCCGCGCCGGCAGCCAGCCCTTCAACCTTGTGTTGCCAGCTGCCGCGCGCGGTTAGGATCAAGATCGGCAGCGTGTGGCCAGCACCGCGTAATTCGCGGATCAATGCCATCCCATCCATGCCCGGCAATCCCAGATCAATAATGGCCAGATCGTGATGGTTACCCTGTTGCAGAGCCAGCGCCGCCTCGGCATCGGCCACCGCATTGACCCTATGACCGGCTTCACCCAAACGGGTGTGCAGGTGATGGCGCAACAAGGGCTCATCTTCAACAACCAGCAGTTTCATGGATCACTCACCTCATCAGCAGACAACCGCCAAGGGCGGCCCAGCATGATGCCAGATAGCCCCTGAACCACAGCTGAACACGGCTTATTCATCACGGCGCAAATCATCAGGTATGGGCATCTCGCCCAGCGGTTTGGGCCGTTTGCCCTTGCCAGCATGGAACTGACGCAACTGATAGACATAGGCCAAAACCTGAGCCACCGCCATATACAGTCCGGCCGGAATTTCTTCATCCAGCTCGGTCGAATAGTAGAGCGCCCGCGCCAAGGGGGGCGACTCCAGCAGGATAATCTGGTGTTGAGAGGCGATTTCGCGGATTTTAAGCGCCAGATGGTCGTTACCCTTAGCCAGCAGCACCGGCGCACGGTTGCCCTGTTCGTCGTATTTGAGCGCTACGGAAAAGTGCGTGGGGTTGGTGATGACCACGTCGGCATCGGGTACCGACTCCATCATGCGTCGCTGTGCCATTTCCATCTGCAGGCGGCGAATACGGCCCTTGACCTCGGGTTTGCCTTCGCTGTCTTTAAATTCGTCCTTGACCTCTTGCTTGGTCATCTTCAGCTTCTGATTGCTGTCCCACAGCTGGAATGGCACATCCACCGCAGCGATCAGGATCATGGCGCAGGCCATCCATAGTGCACACCAGCCTATGGTTTGCATAGCGGACAGAATGGCGTATTCCAGTGGCTGATGTGCTAGGGCAAACAGGCCATCCTGCGCCCGCGCCAGTACAAACAACGCCACCATCAACACCACCAGAAACTTGGCCAGCGACTTGACCAGCTCAACCAGTGATTTCACCGAAAACATACGCTTAAGGCCAGACAGCGGATTAAGCCGGCTGAACTTGGGCGTCAACGGTTCCATGGTGAAGAGAAAACCGCCTAATGCAACGGGGCCGATGATGGCGGCCAGCAGCAGCACCAAAAACAGCGGCCAAATGCCTTCTGCAGCACTTTTGGCGGCATACAGCAAATGCAGCGCCATATGGCGCTCGCTGTAGAGCAACTCGCGGGGCAGATCAAAGTTTTGCTGCATCACCTCAAGGATTTTGCTACCCAGCTGAGCGCCAAAAATCAGCATGCCAGCGGTACCGCCGAGCAGAATTGCTAGGGTGTTGAGCTCACGCGAACGGGCAATTTCGCCTTTTTCACGCGCCTGCTGCTTGCGTTTGGCGGTGGGTTCTTCGCTTTTTTCAGCGCCGTTTTCGTTTTCTGCCATAGCGTGCTACCTAGGTCAGGCGCGCACCAGGGCGCGCATTAGCAACAACGTTTCAGTGGTCATGCGCTCAAAATGCGCCAGTACATCGGCGGTAGAAATCCAGAAAATGATCATGCCGAAGATCAGCGTCATCGGAAAGCCAATGGTGAAGATGTTCAGCTGCGGTGCGGCGCGGGTCATCACGCCAAAGGCGATATTGATGACCAACAGCGCGCTGATGGCAGGCAGCGCCAGCAGCAATGCCGCGCTAATGACCCAGGTCAGGCGTCCGGCCAGCAGGGCAAAGTTGTCCAACGGCAAGCCAGAACCCACCGGCAGGGTGACAAAGCTTTCTGCCAATACTTCAAATGTAACCAGATGGCCATTCATGGCCAGAAATAGCAGCGTCACCAACATCAGCAAAAACTGGCCCAATACGGGCACCGACACGCCGGTCGCCGGATCGGCCATGGAGGCGAAGCCAAGCCCCATCTGCATGGATACCAGCTGGCCGGTAAACACAAACACATGAAACAGCAACTGCAGCGAAAACCCCAGCAGGGCACCAATCAAAACTTGTTCGCCAATCAGCAAAATGGCTTGCAAGCTAAGCGCCTCAACTTGCGGCATGGGCGGCAACACCGGAGCCAGTGCCAGAGTAATGGCCAACGCCATATACAAGCGGATGCGCGCCGATACCATCTGGGTGCCAATCACCGGCATAACCATTAGCACGCTGGCAATGCGAAACAGCGGCAGCAGAAAACTGCTGATCCAGCCGCCAATGTCCGCACCGCTTAACTCGACCATGCCCACAGCCTATCCGATCAGATATGGAATGTTTTCCATCAGCTTGTGGGTAAAGTCGAGCCAGCGCGCCACCAGCCAAGGGCCCATGACGGTCAGGGTGGCAAAACTGACCAGCAGGCGGGGCAAAAAGCTCAGGGTCTGTTCGTTGATCTGAGTGGCGGCCTGAAACATGGCAACAAACAAACCAATAATCAGGCTGGGGGTAATCACCACCGCGACCGCCATGGCCATCAGCCACAGCCCTTCGCGGAACAGGTCTACTGCTATTTCGGGGGTCATGGTGCAAGCTCCCTAAAGCGTGCCAAAACTGTTAGCCAAGGTGCCGATAATCAGCGTCCAGCCGTCTACCAGCACAAACAGCATGATTTTAAAGGGTAACGAAATAATCAGCGGTGACAACATCATCATGCCCATCGACATCAGGATACTGGCCACCACCACGTCCACAATCAAAAACGGAATGAAGATCATAAAACCAATCTGGAATGCGGTTTTCAGCTCGGAGGTGACAAAAGCCGGAATCAGAATGGTCAGCGGCGTGGTTTCGGGTGATTCAATATCCGTGCGTTTGGCGATACGGATAAACAGTTCAAGGTCAGTTTGGCGGGTTTGCGCCAGCATGAACTGTCGGATGGGTACTTCGGCGCGGTTCAAGGCCTCTTGCGCATTGATCTGCTCGCTCATATAGGGCTGCAGGGCATCCTGATTGATACGCTCAAAAATCGGCGTCATCACAAAAATAGTGAGAAACATGGCCAGCCCAAGCAGAATTTGGTTGGACGGCGTTTGTTGCAAGCCCAGCGCTTGGCGCAGGATTGAAAACACGATGATGATGCGGGTAAAGCTGGTCATCAGCATGACAAAAGCCGGGATAAAACCCAGCGCGGTCATAATCAGCAGGATTTGCAGACTGACCGTGTATTCTTGCTGCCCCTGGGCGTCGGTGGTCAGGGTAATAGCTGATATGGCCAGCGGATTAGCTTCGGCGGCATGGCCACAGGTAGCCAGCAGTCCGCCAGCAAGCAAAAACAGGATGCGTAGCCAGCGAGTCATCAGGATTCCTTGTCGTCGGTGCGGTTGGTGTGCAAAACCTGGCGCAACCGGCGTGCAAATTCGCCGCTCGCGGGTGCTGGGCTGGGGGCAATTTCAACCGGCTCTTGCAGCACGTGTAGGGTTTCGATGCTGCCCGGCGTCAGCCCCAGCAATACTTGCTCTTTGCCAACCTGAACCAGTAACAGGCGCTCACGTGGCCCCAGCGGGCGGGTGGCCAACAGTTGAATGCTGTCGTTACGCGCACCGGCCGGCAGCTGTTGCTGCACGCGCCGTGCCAGCCAAGCCAGTAAAAAAATCAGCCCAATGACCAGCAGCAGGCCCAGCAGCAGCTGCATGACTTGTCCGCCCACATCGTTGGTTGCCGCGCCCCGCCCCAGGCTGGCAACGGCGGGTGCCAGTGCCTGTTGTGACGACGGGCTTTGCTCGGCAAGGGCCGTTGCCGGCAGCAAAAACGCCAGCCAAAATGGAAACAGGGTCGGTTTCATGCAGGGCTCCGTCAGCCTTAGCGCAAACGCTTGATGCGCTCGCTGGGGCTGATGACGTCGGTCAGGCGGATACCGAATTTTTCGTTGACCACCACCACCTCGCCATGGGCAATCAGCGTGCCGTTGACCAGTACATCCAGCGGCTCGCCGGCCAAACGGTCCAGCTCTACCACCGAGCCCTGATTAAGCTGCAGCAGGTTACGGATCGTGATGTCGGTGCTGCCCACTTCCATGGAAATCGTCACCGGAATATCGAGAATGACGTCCAGATTGGGGCCGTCCATGCCGCCGGTGGGCTGCGCCTGTGCAGTGGGCACGGGGTCAAATGACTGCATAGGTGCTAGCGCAGGGCCGGCTTGCGCCAGCATGGCGTCAATGTCGTCCTGACTGGAGTCGCCCGCTTCTGCCAGCGCCGCAGCCCACTCATCGGCCAGTGCTTGTTCTTCGGTGGTAATTTCTTCGTTTTCGTCTGTCATCTTGAATCTGCCTGTTTATTCAGCGTGACCGTTCAACCGGCCCCAGTACCTGTAATGCCAGGTTGCCCTGATGGGAGCCCAGCTGAACCTTGAAAGTGGGAACACCATTGGCCCGCAGCAGCATGTGCTCGGGCATTTCCACGGGAATGACGTCGCCAGGCTGCATGCTGAGTATGTCGCGCAAGCGCAATTGGCAGCGCACCACCGTAGACTGCACCGGCACCCGCACATCCTGAATGTCTTCACGGATGGACTTGCTCCAGCGCTCGTCATGGCCGTCCAGATCCGACTGGAAACCGGCATCGAGCATTTCGCGGATGGGTTCGATCATTGAATAGGGAAAGGTGATTTGCATCTCACCGCCGCCGCCATCCAACTCAATGTGGAAGCTGGATACCACCACCACCTCGCTGGGGTTGACGATGTTGGCCAGCGCGGGGTTGACCTCGGAGTTCATGTACTCGAAATCCACGTCCAGCACCGCATGCCAGGCTTCTTTCAAATCGACGAACGCCTGCTCCAACACCATGCGCACCACACGCAGCTCGGTGGGGGTAAATTCACGGCCCTCGATTTTGGCGTGGCGGCCATCACCGCCAAAAAAGTTGTCCACCAGCTTAAACACCAGCCGTGAGTCGAGTACGAACAGGCAGGTGCCGCGCAGCGGCTTCATGCGCACCAGGTTGAGGCTGGTGGGCACATAAAGGGTGTGTACATACTCGCCAAACTTCATCACCTGCACGCCCCCCACCGACACGTCGGCGGTGCGGCGCAGCAGGTTGAACATGCTGATGCGGGTGTAGCGGGCAAAGCGCTCGTTGATCATCTCCAGCGTGGGCATGCGCCCGCGCACGATGCGGTCCTGGCTGGTCAGGTCGTAGCTTTTGATACTGCCGGGTGTGCTGTCTTCTTCAGTGTCAACCAGGCCGTCATCCACGCCATGCAACAGCGCGTCGATTTCGTCCTGTGACAACAGATCCTGAACGGCCATGGGCGTCTCCGTTAGCCTTTATTGCATGACAAAATTGGTGAACAGTACCTGCTCGACCACCGGAAAGCCGGTTTCGCGCATGGCCAGCTGTTGCACACTGGCGGTGACTTTCTGTTTCAGCATGTCCAAGCCCAGCGGAGTGTTGAGCTCGGCATAGTCTTGGCTGGAAAACAACATGACCAGCTGATTGCGTAAGGCAGGCATGTGCACTTTGAGGTTGGCCAACTGCTGCGGGTCACGCGCCATCAGGGCGAGGCTGACCTGCATATAGCGACTACGGCCCTCGGCCTGAAAGTTGACCACAAAAGGTGGCATCAGCTCTTCATACACCGCTGGCTGGCGCACAACCGCTACCGGCGCAGTCGATGCAGCGGCCTCATCGCCCTGCTCTGGCTTGTCCTTGAGCAGGAAGAACCAGACGCCGCCACCGGTCAGGCCAACGGCCAGCAACAGCGCCACGGTAATGATGAGGATGAGTTTCATCCTGTTTTTCTTGACCGGCGCCTCTTGGGCCGCCGGAGCAGATGCTTTTGCCATGGGTTTATGGGTCCCTTGTGTTCTCGACAGTGCGCTAGTGTAACCAAAGCCGGCCAATTAAGGCATGTTTCGTTGAGTGGGCTAGCGTTTGCGCGTGTTAGACGTAGTAGCTTACCAGCCCAGCATGGCCGCTTTGCGGCTGCTCAACCTCAGAAACACCATGCAGCGCTTCGTCATCCTCGTCACCAGCCTCAGTGCCTGTCTGTGTTCCGCCCGCTCCAGCCGTGTAGCGCTGATGTTGCTGCGACTGATCGGCCACATCCACATCGACGTTGTGCATGCCTTGCTGCTCCAGCATTTCACGCAACCGGTGCATCTGCGCATCCAATGAGTCACGCACGCCAGCATGGGCGCTGTTAAAGGTGATCTGGGTGTGTTCCTGCCCCACCTGCACGCGGATATCCAGCCGTCCAAGTTCCAGCGGATTGAGCTTGATGTCGGCCGACTTCAGGTTCTTAGATGACATCCACATGACTTTATCAACCAGCTCCTTATCCCAGCCGGGCTGCTGCATGTTGAGCGGCTGGCCGCTGGCCTGACGTGCGCCCTGCGCCGCCTGCACGGCTTCGCTGCGCAGTAGCGTATCGCTACGGCTCAGGCTTGCGCTGTCCAGCTTGTCGATCTGTGTTTGGCCGGGGCGGGCATCGTCTTGGCTACGCAGTTCTTTATTCGCTAAACCACCGGCATTGACCAGCTGGGTCAAAGCTTCGCCATCTTCGCCAAGGTCTGACAGCAAGGTATCTGTGAGGGACTCGGCAGATTCCAGCGAGCTGTCAGACGCAGCCTGATCGGCTAACTGGCTAGACATAAACGATTGGGTGGCAGCGCTAAGCGGCTGCCCTGATTCACGCGGCATGGCTGCAAACTGCACCGCTGTGTTTGGCAACGAGCCGGCTGAGGGTTGCGACTCTGAGGTGAGTCCGATTTGAGTGCCTGCGGCCGCAGAAAGGCCGCCTGCAGCGATAACCGGTGCGGGTGGGCCGTCTGTCGACACACTACCATCTGCCTGCAGTTCTTCACTGGACTGGGACTGCTCAGCTCCCTCACCCTCTACCGGCAGCTGCTTTAACTCAGTACCTGCTTCATTCTGGCCGTGCGCCATCAGTATCTGTGTCAGCAAGGGATCAAGTGGTGCGGGTGGGTTGTTATCTTCGGCGTCCTGCGCGCCCTCTTGCACAGCTTCGGTATGCGTCAGCGCATCTGCAGGCCGCTCAGCTTGATCCGGCTGCACAGAGCCGTTGTCAGTCGTCGTGGTAGCGCGGTCGTTGTCGGCGCGCTCGACGTCATGTTTTTGACGGGACTCGACAGCTTTTGCCCGATCCTCTGTGCTGCGTGCAGGCGGGTTGTTGTTTGCCTGCGGCGTGTCGGCGGGACGGCTTGCCGCTGGACGCACATCAGCGGCTTGGCGCTGCTGGTGCAGCATACGCGAAAAATCTTGCTGCCGCGCTTGGCTGGCAGCGAGGTCTGGCTCACGGTAAGCCGCCCGGCCGCCATCCTTTGCAGCGGCGGGCTGCAATAAAAAATCTGCCATCAGTGTCATGGTTTTCACTCCCGAATAGTGACTAGCGACTTGAAAGCAAAAAATAGGCCACCTAACCGAATTTCGGGCACCCGCTTGCCAGCGGTTTACAGATTCATGGCATTGATAAAGCGCGGCTCGGCCTGTTGGTCGATTTTTAGGCTAGCAAAGTCAAACAGATTACGGTCGGCCAGTTGGGACGGCACCACGTTTTGCAGCGCGCGGAACATTACTTCGGTGCGCCCCGGCGTGCGTTGCTCCCACTCTTGCAGCATGCCCTTGACCACCTGTCGCTGCAGGTTGTCCTGTGAGCCGCACAGGTTGCACGGAATAATTGGAAAGCCCTTCAGCTCGGCATACTGGGCAATGTCGCTTTCTTTACAGTAGGCCAGCGGACGGATCACCACGTTGCGACCATCGTCCGACAACAGCTTGGGCGGCATGGCCTTGAGGGTGCCGCCATAAAACAGATTGAGGAAAAAGGTTTCCACAATGTCGTCGCGATGGTGGCCCAGTGCCATTTTAGTGGCACCGATTTCGTCGGCAAAGGTATAGAGCGTGCCGCGACGCAGGCGCGAGCACAGCGAGCAGGTGGTTTTGCCTTCGGGGATTTTTTCTTTCACCACCGAATAAGTGTCTTTTTCGATGATGTGGTACTCAATGCCCAGCCCCTTCAGGTATTCGGGCAGTACGTGCTCGGGAAAGCCCGGCTGTTTCTGGTCCATGTTGACCGCGACCAGCTCAAAACGCACGGGCGCTACCTTTTGCAGATACATCAGGATGTCGAGCATGGCGTAGCTGTCCTTGCCGCCCGACAGGCAGACCATGATCTTGTCGCCGTCCTCGATCATGTTGTAGTCGGCTACTGCCTCGCCAGCTTGGCGGCGCAGGCGCTTTTGCAGTTTATTTTGGTTGACGGACAGGGTGCTGCTCATGCTGGATGACTCCGGTTGGGTCCGTTGGAAAAGCGCGCATTCTACCTGCAATCCACGCCTGGCCCCAGCCCTGCAAGTCAAATTCTTGCCGCTGGACAAGTCCGCGCTAGGCTGGTTTGATGGCGGGCATGAGTATGCCCTGCCCCCTGACCCGCACCTTGCTGCAGCTATTGCAGCAACATCTCGAAGGTCTGAGCGAACACCAACTGATCCAGTTATTGCGCGAACAGGACTGGCCCGCACTGGCCGACAGCCATAACCTGACCGATCCGCTGGCGCTGTTTCGCACCCATTTCATCCTGTTTAATGCGCTGTATCGCATGGACGCGCCGCTGGCTGCACTGGGTTTGCAACTGGTCATCGGCCCGTTATGCATCCGGCTGCAGCCGCGCGCTGAGGTGCCGGATGGCGTGCGGCCTGCCGATCCGCTACGCGACTATTACTTGGACATGGGCCAGCTGGACAGCACGGGGCGTGAGCAGGTGCAAGCCTTGCTGGACGGCAGCCTGCAGCGGTTACAAGACAGTAGACGGCTGGGCGCGGCGCTGGCCTGTCTAGGCTTTGCGCCGGATACGCCGCAGCCCGCAGCAGCACAGCTAAAACAGGCTTACCGGCGTCAGGTTAGCCAGCATCACCCCGACCGTGGCGGTTGCACCGTGCGGCTACAACAGCTTAATCAGGCCATGCTCACCCTTAAGCAGCACCACCTGCTTTGATTCGATCTGCAATAAATTCCAGCTGCTGCAGCAACATGCGCGTTTTCGGCATGCAGTGGCCCACTTGGGTGGCTGCGGCCAGCGGTGCACGGTAAATCGCCTGCAACTCCAGCGGCTTAGCGGCAGCAAAGTCTGCATACATGCTGGGATGGTAGTCGCCCATTTTCGAGGTGGTGTCTAGCATGGACGGCACCAGTTTGTCCGACAACGGGCAACCACAGGCCGTTGCTGCATCCACCACTTCCTGCATCAGGTCACGGATCAGGGCCTGTGTCGGGCTATGTTCCATCATCTGCTGGGTGGTGGCGTTCAGCACCACCGACAGGCCGTTGTACGGCACATTCCACACCAGCTTTTGCCAGCGCGCTTTGAGCACTGCGGCCTGTTGCGCGCTGACCCCCGCGTCATTGAACAACTGCACCAGCTGTGCCGCCAGCGCTTCACCCTGCTCCGTATTAAGCGCGCCACTGTGATAGCCAATATGGATACTGCCGCCGCCCTGATGGCTAATCTGGCCCGGTGCCGTGCGCCGCGCATAGATAAAGCACAGGCCAGCAAACAGACGCATGCGTGCCGGCAGCAGCGGACGCAGCTCATCCTCGACGGCAAAACCGTTTTGCAGTAGAACCACATTGACGACTGGGTTTGGCAGTTGCGCCAGTAGTTGCGCTACGTCGGCATTAGCGGTGGTTTTGGTGGCCACCAGAATCCAGTCACAGCCAGCCAGACCGCCCATATCGCTGCATAGATCAACCGGCTGACGCAGTTCACCTAGCGTGCTGCTGTTCAGCTGCAAGCCCTGTGCAGCCAGTACGTCATGGTCACTGCGGGCCAGAAAACGCACCGACACGCCGGCCCGCGCCAGCATCAGCCCGTAATAGCCGGCAATCGCACCGGTACCGATAATGCCCACAGGAGGATGTTTCGCTATCTGTTGCATGCTGATTTCTCCGCAAAAAATGAGTGTACGCTGCCGTGTTTGGCGTGCCGTTAAAGCGGCGTGACCCGCTTAAGCGTAAAGCGGTCGCCGGCTAGGCGGTTACGCACGCGGCTTTCATGGTTCCACTGCATGGACACCGCCACCCCAGGCTTAATGCGGTAACTGATGGCTGGGCCATAAGCCAGTACCTGCCCACGCCGCCCTTTGCTCCAGACCGGCGAGGCGGCCACAGTGCGTCCCTGTAGCCGATCCGCGGTGGTTTGTTTGAGGTAGTAGCCGGCTACGCCGACGCCCCAGTTACCGACGTGTTTGCCCAGCAGGTAGTCCAGATGAAACTCTTGGCCGGAGTGGTAATCAAGCTTTTTTGCATCCGGCATCGGGCGGTATGCGCGGTTTTTGCTTTTGATGTTGTACATGAACTTGCCGGACGCTTCCCAGCCGTCATCACTCAGCCAAGTAACCGCCAGCAGCGGTTCGAGCGCCCAGTAGTTGACGCCAATGCTGCGGCGCGCTTCGCGGGAATCATAGCGTCCAGTGGGTGCGTTGATGTCCAGACCCAATACCCAGTGCAGGTGTTTGCGGTGCCAAGACAAAATAAAAGGGTTGAGGGTTATGTCGGCCACTGCCGCGCGTGAGCGGCGCACGCCACCCAGCAAGGGCTTGAGGTGACCTGTAGTCATTTTCTGCTTGTGTATCTTTTTGTTTTTATCCAACAGCTGCCTGCAACTGCCAGGAAGAGGGCCTGAGACTACAAGGATGCTATGAATGCAC
>JAHAYO010000089.1 GCA_018384595.1 Thiopseudomonas sp. | reverse complement strand
TGATGAAGTCCGGCGCACCACAGGCAACACGCTTGGGCTCATTGATGGCAGTGATGTCATTACTCAGACTCTGAAACAGCGCTTGCAGTGCGGGCCGGTAGGAATGCTCGGTGGCAGCTCCGGTTTTGTGGGTGCTGGTTACCTGTTGCAAAAAAGATTGGATCATTGACGGTATTGTCCCTATGTGAGTCAACGCTCAAGAAAAGCCCCCTGAGCCAGCAACTGCTCAAACTCATGTGCCGGCACAGGCGGACTGAAGTAATACCCCTGCAGCAGCTCGCAGCCGAAGCCTTGCAGGGTGTGGATTTGCTCTAAGGTTTCCACGCCCTCGGCCACCACGCGCAAGCCCAGTTTATGTGCCATGCCAATCACTGATTCGATAATGTCCGTTTCGCGGGAGCCAAGATCGTTCAGGTTGCGTACAAATTCGCGGTCGATTTTCAAGACATCCAGCGGAAAGCTGCGCAAGTGGGTCAGTGACGAAAAGCCGGTGCCAAAGTCGTCCAGCGCGATGTGCAGCCCCAGATCATGCATGGCATTTAACTGCGCGCTGGTTTTCTGAGCGTCGTCCATCAGCATGTGCTCGGTCAGCTCTAGGGTCAGATTAGCGGGTGAGCAACCGCTTTGCTCTAACGTCTGCCGTATGAATGGCTGAAAATCCGGCTTGTAAAAGTGACGGGCAGCCATGTTGACCGACAGACGCAACTCGGGATAGCCGTGGTTATTCCAGTGGGCCAGTTGCCGGCAGGCCGTCTCCACCACCCAGTCACTGATATCCACAATCAGGCTGCTTTCTTCGGCAATGCTGAGAAAGTCCGCCGGCGAGATCACGCCCATATCGGCATGATTCCAGCGCAGCAGGGCTTCGGCGGCATTCAGCTTGCCTGTGTGTGCATCGACGATTGGCTGGTAAAAAAGCTCAAACTGCTGCTTTTCCAGCGCCTGATGCAAGGCATTTTCTAGGGCTAGGTTTTCCAGCGAGCGGGCATTCATCGCTGCGGTGTACATCTGGATGGCGTTGCGACCACTGCCTTTGGCGCGGTACATGGCCGCATCGGCGTTGCGCAGCAGGCTAATGCTGTCCTCGCCATCGGATGGGAAAATACTGACGCCAATACTGATGGTTACCACCAGATCATGGCCTTGAATGTTGACCGGCTCTTGCAGCAGGTCAAGCATGCGGCGGGCAATCTGCACGGCTTGTGCCGGCGAGTTCAGGTCAGTTAGCAGGGTAACAAATTCGTCACCGCCCATGCGGGCAATGGTGTCGTGCGGGCGCACGGCGGTACACAGACGCTTGGCAATGCTGCTAAGCAGCTGGTCACCAATGTCGTGACCGAGGCTGTCGTTGATGCGTTTGAAACGGTCAAGGTCGATAAACAGCAGCGCCAGCAGCTGTTGATGTCGCTGCGCGTGGGAGATGGCCACACTGAGGCGGTCTTCCAGTAAGCGCCGATTGGGCAGCCCAGTCAGCGCATCGTAGTAGGCCAGCTGGCGAATGCGTTCTTCGTTTTCTTTAAGCTCGGTAATGTCGCTAAACAGCGCCGCGTAATGAGTCGGCACGCCGGCTTTATTGCCGATGGCGGTAATGGTCAAAAATTCGGGATAAATTTCGCCATTTTTGCGCCGGTTCCACACCTCGCCCTGCCAGTGACCGTGCTGATTAACCTGCTGCCACATGGCTTGATAAAAGTCTTTGTCGTGACGGCCCGAACTAAGAATAGCTGGGGTTTTACCAATCACTTCTTGGGCACGGTAGCCGGTCAGGCGGGTAAAAGCGGGGTTGACTGAAATAATGGTAGAGCTGAGGTCCGTCACCATAATGCCTTCCAGCGATGACTCGATGACCTGCTCGGCCAGCCGCAGGTTGCGCTGGGAAATGCTCAGGGCTTCGTCACGCTCGCGCAGCGCCTGCTGCAGCTCCTGCACATAGGTTAGCTCCATGCTACTGAGAATGTCGCGAAAGCTAACAATGCCCACCAGCCCACGGTCGGGGTGGGTAACGCCGATGTGGCGCAAGCGGTTCTCGATCAGCATGTTGCGCACGCGGTATAAACTGGACTGGTCATTCACGGTAATCATCGGCTTGCTGGCAATCGCGCCCGCCTTGATGGTACCCGCTGGTCCGGCAATATGACGCACGATGTCACGCTCGGTGATGATGCCCCAAATGCCGTCTGAACATTCCACCGCAATCGCGTCCACCCCAGCGGTACGCATCAGTGCAGCCACCTCGCTCAAGCTGGCATCTTCGGTGACACATTGCAGGCCACGATGCACCACGGTATCAATGCTGCGCAGTTTCAGATAATGTTCAATGCCCTGATTGATGACAACATCGGTCTGCGACACTATTCCGCAGCGTTTGCCCTGCTCGTCCACCACCACATAGTGACGCAGGCGCTCATCGCTGAAACGTATCGCCAGTTCCTGCAGGCTGAGGCTGGCTGGAACCGTGCGCACCGGAGAACTCATCACTCGGCTAACCGGCATGCGCAGCAGCTGTGGACGGTTGAAGTCGAGCTTGAGCACGTCGCGCTCGGTCCAGATACCCAACACCTGATCATCATCCACCACCAGAATCGAGCTAACCTTCATGTTGCTCATGCGCTGAGCGGCTTCTTGCAGGCTGGTATGTGGCGAGCACTCAAGAATGGTCGGTTTGATGATCTGGCCGACCTGGGCATGGGTGGCCAGTAAGGCGCTGAGGATTTCCTCATCTGCCGGAATGGAGCTGAGGTCAGCCTGCTGGGATGCGGGTTTGGAAGTCACAGGCGGCTCTCTTATCACACGTGGAAAATGTCGATCATTCTGCTACGTTTAGCATGGCCGCCGCAACCTTGGCCCCCCACGCAGCAAGCCTTTGGCAGCTATTGCGCCCATTTATGGCTAAAATGCCACCATTCGCACGAAAACCGGCACTCAAACACGGAGCACTCTACATGCTGAACGACTCAATTTCGGTACACAACCTGGGCATCCTGCTGGTGGAGCCCTCGGCCGTCCAGCAAAAAATCATCCTGAACCAGCTGCATGAGCAAGGCGTACCCACGCTGGAAGTGGCCGCCACAGCCGAACAGGCGCTGGAAAAAATGCAGTCATTTGTGCCCGACCTGCTCATCAGCAGCCTCTATCTGCCCGATGGCGACGCCCCTAGTCTGTTTGCCCGTATGCAGACGTTTCCACAGTTGTCCGGCGTGGCCAAGATGGTGGTATCCAGCGAGCAGAAAAAGGACAACCTAGAAGCCGTCCGCCAAGCCGGCGTGCTGGCACTGCTGCCCAAACCTTTTAACCGCAAAGACCTTGAGCGGGCGCTGGCAGGCGCACTGGATTATCTGACCCACGACGAAATCGAGCTGGAGCTGTACGACATCCAGCACCTGCGTGTGCTGGTGGTGGATGACTCACGCATGGCGCGCAACCATATCAAGCGGGTGCTGCAACAACTGGGTGTGCAGCAGTTTGACGAGGCAGAAAACGGTCAGCAGGGCATTGCCTGCCTGCAGCAGTCGGCCTATGACTTAGTAGTAACCGACTACAACATGCCGGTGCTGGACGGCGAGGCGCTGGTCAACCATATTCGCCAGTCGGCCAACCTCTCCCACATTCCCATTATGCTGGTGACCTCAGAGGATGAGTCGCGGCTGGCGTCAGTACGCCAGGCCGGTGTGTCGGCCATCTGTGATAAGCCGTTCGAGATCAGCCATGTGCGTCAGTTGCTGGCTTCGCTGCTGGATGGCTAGCTGCTAGGTGGCTAATAGTCTGCTTGGCCCACGCTGGTGAATCGCAGCTGGCCTCGGTACGCCAGGCCGGGGGTCTGCCATCTGTAACAAACCGTTCGAGATCAACCATGCGCGCCTGTTGCTGGCAAGGTTGCGGGTTATTTTAGGTGACGCTGCGCTCGGCTTAAGCACAGCATGAAGCGTCATCGTCTCGTGCCGAAAACTTTTGCCATCTGAAGTTGTAGGGCGTTGAGCGGATGGATCACGAACTGGGATGCCAAAATCTGGGCGGATACTGGCAAGTTAGCTGCCCGCGCATACGGGCGGTGTTGACCGCATGGCGCTTGCCGCGCTGCCACTCGCGCCCGGTAGCCACCAGAACACGGCAATCAGCGCCCTGCCCGCTACACAGTTCAATACTCAACTGGTTAAAGCGTATCTGCAGCCGCTGACGCTGATGCCGACGGTCCGTGCGTTCCAACTGCAATTCGCGCTGTTCACCCTGCAGCAGCTCAATGGCGACAGAGTTGGCGTTACGCCATTTGTTTTTGCCTTGGTTGACCTGCACATCTTCCAGCACGCACTGCATCACATCGCCGGCCTGCGCTTGGCGTAAACGCAGAGCACGTTGCTCTTCTTGTTGCTGTTGCTGCGCAAGCTGCGCCTGCTGGTACTGCTCACGACGCACCCGCGCCGCCTCGTCCTGACGTGCTTGTTCCATGCGCGCCTCGTGTTGCTGTTGCGGCGACATCAGCAACCACTGGTCCTTGGGTATGCCCAGTGGGTAAAAGCTGCAGCCGGACAGCAGCACACTCAGCAAAAACAGTCGTAGTAAAGCCATTACAACCTCTTGTACGGGTAGGTCATTCCGCGGTTTGCGTCGCAAAATCGCGGAATCTATTGGGGGCCAACCGGTACTTCCGCTGCAGCGCATGGATGCTGCGACTGCGCGCAGCATGACGGGGTGAGCTGCTACGCTCGCATGCAGCATGACGGGGTGAGGCGCTACCTTAGCGCGCAGCATGACAGAGCCAACCCAATTTGCAGGCTAACGCCAGCAGCGGTTAAACCGCGTCCAGTCCACGCTGCAGGTCAGCTTTAATGTCAGCCAGCTCTTCCAGACCCACGGCAATGCGCAGCAGGCCGTCGCCAATGCCCATGCCGGCGCGCTCTTCCGGCTTGAGGCGTCCATGGGTGGTGCTGGCCGGATGGGTGATAGTGGTCTTAGCATCACCCAAGTTGGCGGTAATGGAGATCATGCGGGTGGCATCGACAAAACGCCACGCGGCATCTTTGCCACCCTTGATGTCGAAGCTGACCACAGCACCAAAACCGCCGGGCTGTTGTATCCGCGCCAGTTCGTGCTGCGGGTGGGTGGTCAGGCCGGCGTAGTAGACTTTTTCCACCTGCGGCTGCTGCTCCAGCCAACGCGCCAGCTGCATGGCGCTGTCACAGTGAGCGCGCATACGCAGGCGCAGGGTTTCCAGCCCCTTGAGGAACACCCAGGCATTAAACGGGCTCATGGTCGGCCCGGCCGTGCGCAAAAAGCCCACCACCTCGGTCATCAGTTCCTTGCTACCGGCCACCGCACCGCCCAGGCAGCGTCCCTGGCCGTCGATGTACTTGGTGGCCGAGTGAATCACCACATCGGCACCCAATTTAAGCGGCTGTTGCAGCGCAGGCGTACAGAAACAGTTATCCACCACCAGCAGCGCGTCGGCAGCATGGGCGATTTCGGCCAGCGCTGCGATGTCGGCCAGCTCGGCCAGCGGGTTGGACGGTGACTCCAGATACAGCAACTTGGTGTTGGGCTGGCAGGCGGCGCGCCAGGCGTCAAGGTCGTTGATGCTGACATAGGTGACTTCAATGCCGAAGCGTTTGAAGTACTTATCGAACAGGCTCACGGTCGCGCCAAAAATACTGCGCGACACCAGCACATGGTCGCCAGCGCTGCAAAAACTCATAACGGTGGCCATGATCGCCGACATGCCAGAGGCGGTGGCAACGGCTTTTTCCGCGCCTTCCAGCGCCGCCAAACGCTCTTCAAAGGTGCGCACAGTGGGGTTGGTGTAGCGCGAGTAGACGTTGCCCGGCTCATCGCCGGCAAAGCAGGCGGCGGCGTGGGCCGCATCGCGGAACACATAGCTGGAGGTGGTGAAGATGGCTTCGCCGTGCTCGCCTTCGGGGCTGCGCTGGTAGCCGGCGCGCACCGCCAGGGTGTCAAAGCTGCTGTCGGTCAGGTCACTGTCCAGTTGGCCGGGTTGCCAGAGTGTGCTCATGATGATTACCTTAATACGGGATGGACGCTGTCCTGCCGCGGCATGGCAGCGTCGGTGATAAATAAAGAGGCCGGTCACAGACCGGCCCTGTCATCAGGGTTGAGCTTAGCTTTCGCTGTTGTGCAGCTCGATGATGGCGTTCGCCTGCGGCTTGCCTTCAAAATCCAGCTCGGCCTGCTGGTTTTCCACCTCGTTGAGGTAAATTTCGTCGATATCGCCGGTTATGTAGTTGCCGTCAAACACCGAGCAGTCAAAGCGCTCGATCCTGACCTTGCCGCCCTCAGTGGAGGCAATCAGGTCATCCAGGTCCTGGAACACCAGCCAGTCGGCACCAATCAGTTCGCACACTTCTTCAGCCGTGCGGTTGTGGGCAATCAGGTCCTGCAGGCTGGGCATGTCGATACCATAGACGTTGCGATGACGCACCTCCGGTGCGGCCGAGCAAAAGTACACCTTTCTTGCACCGGCATGACGCGCCATCTGGATGATTTCTTGGCAGGTGGTGCCGCGCACAATGGAGTCATCCACCAGCATCACATTTTTGCCCTTGAACTCCAGCTCGATGGCATTAAGCTTCTGGCGCACGGATTTTTTACGCATGGCCTGACCGGGCATGATGAAGGTACGGCCAATATAGCGATTCTTGATAAAGCCTTCGCGGTACTTAACGCCCAGGGTATGGGCCAGTTCCAGCGCCGAGGTGCGGCTGGTGTCGGGGATCGGCATGATCACGTCAATGTCATGCTCAGGACGCTCGCGGCGGATTTTATGCGCCAGCATCTCGCCCATTTTCATGCGCGCCTTATAGACCGAAATGCCATCAATGATTGAATCGGGGCGAGCCAAATAAACATGCTCAAAAATGCAGGGATTAAGCTGCGGATTACGTGCGCACTGACGGGTATGCAGCTGACCCTCTTCGGTGATGTACACCGCTTCGCCCGGTGCCAAATCACGGATGAGGCTAAAGCCCAACGCATCCAGCGCCACGCTTTCTGAGGCAATCATGTATTCGGTGCCGGCATCGGTTTCGCGCTTGCCAAATACAATGGGGCGAATGCCGTGCGGGTCACGAAAACCAACCACACCATGGCCGGTAATCATCGACACCACCGCGTAGGCACCTCGGCAACGCTCGTGGACGCGGCTGACCGCTGCGAAAATATCATCCGGTGCCGGTTGCAGCACCCCCGCCTGCCCCAGTTCGTGGGCAAAGACGTTGAGCAGCACTTCGGCATCGGAGTTGGTATTGATGTGACGCAGGTCGGCCTCGAAGATTTCCTTGGCCAGCTGACGCATGTTGGTCAGGTTGCCGTTTTGCGCCAGGGTGATGCCGTAGGGCGAGTTGACGTAGAACGGCTGCGCCTCGGCAGTGCTGGCACTGCCCTCCACCGGATAGCGCACATGGCCAATGCCCACGTGCCCGAGCAGTTCTTTCATATGGCGGGTGCGAAACACGTCGCGCACCAGTCCGTCGGCCTTGCGCAAGAATAGCCGTCCCTGCTTGCTGGTCACAATCCCGGCGGCATCCTGTCCGCGATGCTGTAGTACGGTCAAGGCGTCATATAACGACTGATTGACCTCAGATTTACCCACAATTGCGACTATACCGCACATTGATGACAACCCCTGCGTAGCAGATTTAACGTTGCGCATTGCGCATGGACCGCCTGAAACGAAGCCGCCACGGAGCTAGTGTTCAGCCACATGTCCGCTCAGTTCCAGAACAAGATTTTTTGACCAGTCCGCCACCAGCAAGAAATGCGGAACCAGCACCGACTCACGCCACCAGGGGTCCTGGACCACGGGTGACAGGCTCAGCAGCCCCACCGCCACCACCACCAGTAACAGCCCGCGCGCAGCGCCGAAAAACATGCCAAGAAAGCGGTCGGTGCCGCTGAGTCCGGTCGCCCGCACCAACTGGGCAACCAAGAAATTGACCAGGCCACCTGCCAACAGGGTGCCTAGGAATAGAATCGCGCAGCCACTGATGACCCGCAATGAAGGTGTTTCGATATAGGGTGCCAAATAGACGGCCAGATCGCCGCCAAACATCCATGCGACCGTGCCCGCCAGCAACCAGCTGACCAGCGACAAGGCTTCCTTGACAAATCCCCTGACCAGACTGATCAGTGCCGAGACGGCAATTACCGCGAAAATGACTGCATCGAGCCAGTTGAAAGCCACTGTCTGAATCCACGCTGCAAAGAGTGCGATTCTAGCAGAGCTGCCCGCCCGTGATAACCCTTTTGTTCAACCACCCGCCCGTCAACCAGCAGACGGGCAACCTGCCCTGCCCGCGCCGCCCTTCGGCGCGGGCAGCAGCCAGGTGAACGGCACCGCATCAGGGCTGGTAACGCACCACAAAGCAGTCTTGTTTTTCCCGCGCCTTGAGCTGTTTGCAGGTCGCCACCGCTTCGGCTTCACGGATCAGCGGGCCGATCAGCACCTTGTGTACGCCGTCGCTGCTGCGAATATAGGCGGTATAGTGCTTGGCGCGGAAGCTGTCGCGCAGGCGTTCGGCATTGTCCAAACTGCCCAGGCTGGCCAGCTGAATCGACCAAGACACGGGCAGATTATTGCGGTCAATACCAGGAGCTGCCGGTTTCGGCGCTGGCTTTACCACCGGCTCAGGCTTGACCGCTGGCGGCGGTGTCACCGGCGCTGTAGGACGTGCTTCAGCCACCGCTGGCTTGGCTGGCTCGGGTTTGATCGCCGGCTGCTCAATCACCTGTGGCTTAGGCTCGGGCTGCGGCGTAACCGGCACCACGGGCTCGACCACCGGCTCATGCTCGATCAGCACAAACTCGGACTCCGGCACCACAACCGGCTCATACACATCCTCGACAGGCACCGGCACCGCAACCGGCTCTACCCGTATGTCGGGCACGGGTGCCACAACCGGCGGCGGCGGAACCTGTACGTCAACCCGTGGCAGCGGGTGCTCTTCCTTGCTGGAAAACAGCATGGGAACAAAAATGATGGCCAGCGCCACCAGCACCAGCGCACCCACGATACGCTGCTTGAATTTGCTGTCCGTTTCACTCATGTGTCATTACCTGAAAATACTGTGTTTGCAGCCAGCTTCGATTCAGCTGTGCGGCTAGAGTTCCTGCAGACGCGCAAGGGCCTGAGCCACGGTAAAGAACGAGCCGAATACCAGAATCTCGTCATGCGGATCGCTGTCGGCCAGCCGTGCCGAGAGCGCGCTGCGAATATCGGCATGGCTGCGCCAGTGCTCGCCAGCCTGCTGCAGATGCTGCTGCAACTGTTCAAGGGAAAAACTGCGCGACGACGGCAGCGCCGCAATGTCCCAACCCGAGAACACCCCGCGCATGGCTGCCAGCACACCGTCCACGTCCTTGTCCGCCAACGCGCCAAAGACGGCGTAACGCTGGCCCTGCACGGGCCGTTGCTGCAGCCATCCGGCCACATAGGCAGCTGCCTGTGGGTTATGGGCGACATCCAGAATCAGGGTACGCGGGCCATCGGCCAGAGTGACCTGCAGCACCTGCAGGCGACCGGTTAGGCGCGTCTGTTGCAAGGTATCGCCGGTAGCAGCATCCAGTGCATGCCCCAACAGCGCAAACGCCTGCACAGCCACGGCGGCGTTTTCAACCGGCAATGCCGGCAGCGGCAGGTCGTTAAGGGTGAGTGGCGCACCTTGCGCGCTCAGGCCATGCCAGTGCCAAGCTGTATCCGTCAGCGCCAGATCAAAGTCACGACCGCGCAACAACAGAGGCGTCCCCAGCGCTGTTGCATGCTCTAACAGGCTTTGCGGCGGCTGCAAATCGCCACACACCGCCGGCACACCCGCACGGAAAATCCCGGCTTTTTCGCGTGCGACATCCTCTCGGGTATGGCCCAGCCAGTCGGCATGATCCAACGCAATACCGGTTACCACCGCCACATCAGGATCAACAATGTTGACCGCATCCAGCCGCCCACCCAGCCCGACTTCAAGAATGGCAACGTCCAGCATCTGACGGGAAAATATCCACAACGCTGCCAACGTGCCCATTTCAAAATAGGTAAGGCTGGTATCGCCACGCACCGCTTCGATGGCGGTAAAGGCGGCACAGATCAGCGCATCGCTGGCCATTTCGCCATTGATCTGAATACGTTCGTTGTAATGCTGAAAATGCGGCGAGCTATACAGCCCCACGCTCATGCCTTGAGCGCGGCACAGCGCCGCCAGATAAGCACAGGTTGACCCCTTGCCATTGGTGCCGGTTACCGTCACCACTTGCCGTGCCGGTTTCGGCAACTGCAGGCGTGCGGCCACCTCACGGATACGCTGCAGCCCCAGCTCGATTTCGCTGGGGTGCAGTTGTTCAAGCCAGCTTAACCACTGGTCAAGGGTGCGTTCGCTCATTCTGCGCTGGCCTGGCCTTCAGCGGTTTCTTCAGCCACTTCACGCAGGATCGGACGCACCTGCATCGGTGCCTTGACCAGTTTGCGCAGGATGGCGGCCACACGCAGGCGCATTTCGGGACGGGGAATGATCATGTCGATGGCCCCGTGCTCCAGCAGGAACTCGCTGCGCTGGAAGCCTTCTGGCAGTTTTTCCCGTACGGTTTGCTCAATCACCCGCGGCCCAGCAAAGCCGACCAGCGCCTTGGGCTCGCCAATGATGATGTCGCCCAGCATGGCCAAGCTGGCAGAAACGCCGCCATATACAGGATCGGTCAACACGGAGATGAAAGGGATGCCCTCTTCGCGCAGGCGGGCAATCGCCGCCGAGGTTTTGGCCATCTGCATCAGGGATATCAAGGCTTCCTGCATGCGCGCACCGCCCGAAGCAGAGAAGCAAATCATTGGGCAGCGCTTTTCCAGCGCCACATTGGCAGCCTGAACAAAACGCTCGCCTACCACAGCGCCCATGGAGCCGCCCATAAAGGAAAACTCAAACGCCGCCGCAACCACCGGCATGCCTTCGAGGGTGCCACTCATGGCAATCAGGGCATCGTGCTCATCGGTTTGTTTTTGGGCAGCCTTGAGGCGGTCGCTGTACTTTTTGCTATCGCGAAACTTGAGGCGATCAACCGGCTCCAGCTCTTCGGCAATTTCTTCACGGCCCTCCGCATCCAAAAAGATGTCCAGACGGGTGCGGGCGCCAATGCGCATGTGGTGGTCACACTTAGTGCACACGTCGAGCGCCTTTTCCAGCTCCGGCTTGTACAGTACGGCGTCACAGGCTGGACACTTGTGCCACAAACCTTCGGGGATATTACTTTTCTTGACCTCGGACCGCATGATCGAGGGGATAAACTTGTCAACCAGCCAGTTACTCATCCGTTCAATACTCCTAGTGCCGCCCTGCATGCCCTTTGCATGCAGGCGCTGCTGCCTGACCACTCGTGGCGGGCCAGACAGCGTGATTGTCTAAAACCTGTCTATGGACGGCCACCGCGCCACTGCCGTCACACCCAAGTACGCCTAGTTAGCCCGCGCGTACACCTGCTGCATAAAAGCCCGTACCTTGTCGGCATCCTTGATGCCTTTGGCCGCTTCAACGCCACCACTGATATCCACCGCCCAAGGGCGCACCTGGCGGATGGCAAGCTGCACATTATCCACATCCAACCCACCGGCGAGAATCAGCGGTTTGGCTAACGCCTGTGGGATGCTGTGCCAGTCAAAGGTGGTGCCGGTACCGCCGGGCACACCCGGCACCCAAGCATCCAGCAAAATGCCGCGCGCATCGCTGTATTGCTGCGCCAGCGCTGCAATGTCAACACCCGGCTGCATCCTGAGCGCCTTGATATAGGGGCGGCCAAAGGATGCGCAATACTCCGGCGTTTCATCGCCGTGAAACTGCAACAAATCCAGCGGCACCTGCGCCAACACCTGCTCAACAAAGGCCCTATCGGCATCGACAAACAGGCCAACGCTGGTAACAAAGGCTGGCAGCCGTAGCAAAATGTCTGCCGCTTGCGCCGCAGTTACGTTGCGTGGGCTGGGCGCGTAAAATACAAACCCCAGCGCATCAGCACCGGTCTGCGCCGCCAGCAGCGCATCCTCAAGCCGGGTAATGCCGCATATTTTGACCCGGGTTTTCATGCTGTATCCTCCGCAAATACATCCGGCATCGCCGACAAAAACAGTGGGCCCAGCGGGCCGTTAGGCAGATCAAATTCGGCCGGATATTCCACCTGCACCAGATACAGGCCATAGGGCGGCGCGGTGGCACCGGCCACCTCTCGGCGGCGCGCCTCCAGCACCTCGCGCATCCAACTCGGCGGCTTTTCGCCAGCGCCGATCTTTAGCAGCGTGCCGGCTATGTTGCGCACCATATGGTGCAAAAAGGCCGACGCACGCACGTCCAGCACCACAAAGCGGCCGTGACGGCTGATGCGAATGCCGTCCAGCGTCTTCACCGGCGATTTGGCCTGGCACTCCGCAGCACGGAACGAACTGAAATCATGGGTGCCCAGCAGACACTGCGCGGCTTGATTCATGGTGTCCAGATCCAGTTCCTTATGGGTCCAGGTGATGCCATCAGACAGCAATGCCGGCCGTATCGGGTCTGGATAGATCACATAGCGGTAACGGCGGCGGCGGGCGCTAAAGCGGGCATGAAAACTCTCAGGCACATCGCGCACCCAGAGCACGCTGATGTCTTTGGGCAGATAACGGTTGCTACCAAACAGCCAAGCGGCCGATTTGCGAAAAACCGTGGTTTCAAAGTGCAGCACCTGCGCGCAGGCATGTACGCCGGCATCGGTACGTCCGGCACACACCAGCCGTACCGGCTCGCCACCGGCCACCTCAGTCAGTGCCTGCTCCAGCGCCGCTTGCACGGTGGGCAGTTCGTTGTGCTGACGCTGAAAGCCGTAATAGGCCGCGCCGTTATACTCAACGCCCAGCGCTATCCTGAAAACGCCTGCGGCAGTCATTTCGACTGCCGCAGGCTGTGTTGCGTATTGATTCATGGATCAGACGAGCTTAGCCATCAGCTCGCGCACGCGGTCTTGATGCTCGGGCGCACCCTCACGCATGACTTCGTCCAGAATCTCGCGGGCACCTTCCACATCACCCATTTCGATCCAAGCCGCCGCCAAGTCCAGCTTGGTGGTGTCTTCGTCATCACCTTGCAGGAAGCTAAAGTCATCATCGAGCGACTGTTCTAGCTCACTTAGCACTGGGTCACTGGCGGTATCAGCCAGCGGGCTGTCGTTCGGCAACTCCAGATCAGGCATCGACAGATCCAAGCCGGCATCCAGATTATCCAAGTCGTCCAGACTGAAACCATCTGCTATGGCGTCCAGCTCATTCGCGCCACCACCCAGCGATGCGTTCATGTCGGCGTTCAGGGCATCAAAGCTGTCTTCCAGCGACGCCAGATCCACTTCCAGCTTACCGGTGTCCAGTGCGCTGTCAGCCTGCTCGGCGACGGCAGGCTCTACCGGCAGCGACAGGTCCAAATCAGCATCCAGATCAAAGTCTGTGGCTGCTGTGCGCGCCTCGGGCAGCTCCAGCGCATCGGTATCGCCTAGACCCAGCTCCAGATCAAGATCCAAGTCTAGGTCTGCGCTTGGCAATGCAGACTCAGCGGCAACCGGTTCAAGGTTTAGGTCACCCAGATCATCTAGCTCGCCCAGAGACAGTTCGTCTGACGTCAAAGCGTCTGGCTGCAGGGCTTCCATTTCTAGATCTTCCAGACCCGGCAGCTCAAAGTCAGCCAGATTGTCAGCAGCAGCGTCTGCAGCCGGAGCTTCTTCCACCACCGGCAACGGCTCGGGCGTATAGTCAATACCCTTATCCAGCGGAGAAATGCTGACCAAGTCACCCTCTGCCGCCTCCAGCAGCTTACTGAAATCTTCGTCATCCATATTCGTGTCAGCCGCCGGTGCGTCAGCACCCATGCCGGCAAACATATCATCCTTGAGCAAATCATCCAGATCGGGGATGGCATCGGCCAATGGATCGCTGGCATCGTTGTCGCCTGCAGCGACCATGCTGGTTAGGTCATCATCCACCATCATGTGCGAAAAGCGCTGGCGTACTTCGTTCAGCTTATCCGCAGGTGCGCCCATGGCAACCAGCTCGTCAATCTGAGCGGCAAACACGTTGCGATCACCCAGATCAGCACAGACTTCAAGCAGCTTGAAGCGCAGGTCCTGACGCTGCGGGTCGGCATCAATCGCTTGCAGCAGAACAGTAGCCGCTTGGCTAAAACGCCCGTAAAGCGTGTAATTTTCTGCCTCGGCAATTGGATCGTTGGGGGTTGCAGTTGAATCGGCATCAATAAAATCATCCGCCGGCGCTGCAGCAACCGCAGGCTCGTCAATCAGCGCATCCAGATCGTCCAGATCTCCGGCAAGGATGTCCTCATCTTTGCCGGTTGCCGCTGACGCAAATGGATTGTCATCGCCCTCATCGGCCAACACCAGATCATCATCCTGTTGCTCAGCACGCTGTTTGGCTTTACGGCGCGCCAGCAAGGCCAGCAGTATCAGCAGTACCGCGCCGCCACCGGCTACAGGCAGCGCCAGCGGGTTATCAAGCACTTCTTCGATAAAGCTTTTCGGCTCTGGCTGGTCGAACGGCATCACCGGCGGACGCGGGGCCGGCGGTTGAACAGCGGCGGGCTGCTCTGGGGTCTTGACCGGCTCGACCGCAACTGGCTCGACCACAGCCGGCTCAGCCGCCACCGGTTCTGCAGGCGCTTCGCTAGCCATAGGCTCTACGGGCGACTCCATAACCTCGCCCAGATCACTGGAGGCAATGGGTGCTTCCTGTACCGGCTCAAGATCAGCAGCGGCGTCAACCGGCTGTTCGCTAACGGCTGGCTGCCCGTCCATATTTTGCAAATTGGCCAGCTGGCTATTTTTTAGTTCCAGCAAGCGCTGCAGTTTTTCTACCTGACTGCTGAGTTCGTCAACGCGGTTGCTCAGGTCTTGATTCTGGCTGCGCGTGGAGTCCAGCTGCTCTTTGGCCAGCGCCAGCTGATCACGCAACTCACGGCTAGCAGAACCGCTATCGCTAGCTACTGCAGTTTCACCGGTTTCGGCAGCCACGAGGCGCAAGTTGTCGCGCTGTTCGGCACGGGCCGGCGCATCGGCGGCTGTTTCACGGCGACGGGCATCCAACTGACGCTCGGCAACCGCGCCGCTACGCCAGCTGTCAACCTGTGCCTGGAACTCGCTGACTGCCTGACCACGGTTGCGCTTACGCACCTGCTCTTCGCTTGGCAGCTTGAGGGTTTGGCCGTTTTTCAAACGGTTGATATTGCCATCAATAAAGGCATTCGGGTTCAAGTCTTGAATGGCCAGCATGGTCTGGTGCACCGAGCCTTTACCGGCACCGGTGCGCAGGGCTATTTCCCACAGCGTGTCGTTTTTCTGTACCTGATACAGGTCACCGTCCAGCGCGGGCTGCGCGGCAGGGCGAGGTGCAGGGACGCGGGCTGGCGCTGGAGTACGCTGGGCAACCGGTGCTACAGCAGGTGCTGCCGGACGCACAGGTGCGGCAACCGGCTTGCTAGCCGGCGCTACCGCCGGTGCTTCTGTGTACACCAGCTCTTGCGGGCTGTACATGGGCGGATCGAGCAGCAGCGTGTACTCTTTCAATACGCGCCCGTCCTTCCAGTACACTTCCAGCAGGAAGTTAAGGAACGGCTCGCGCACGGCCTGATTGCTGGTCACCCGTACAAAGCTTTTGCCGTCGGCACGCACGACCGGCGTAAACTTCAGGTTGGTCAGAAAAAACGGACGCTCAACACCCGAGCGACTGAAGTCTGCAGCTGAGGCCAGCTGCGAGCGAATCTCTTCGGCGGTTAGTCCCCTGGTCTCAAGCAGCTCAATTTCGGCCACCAGGGGTTCATTCAATGCGGACTTGACTGAAATCTCCCCCAGTCCAAGCGCATGCGCCACACCGGAGGCCATCGAGGTGGCAGCTGCGACTGCCAGTACCAGTTTGCGAACCTGAAGCATATAGAGTTTCCCTTGTTTTTTCGGGGATTTTCAATCCAATGCACCACCCAGACGGTGCATCCTGAAAGCAGCCTGCCAGCCGTGTTGGAAAATACAGGCAGGGCATCCAACTAGAATCGCCCTTCAATTGACGGCGTAAGTATCTTTGACCATTAATCTTTTAGCAACTGCTAAACCCGCGTATTCGACTTATTGGCTGCATTCATTGCCCTGTTTTTTGACCTGGCGCACACTTGGTGCACTGTACTTTTACCTCGGACAAAAAAGGCTGCCCAATTCGGGGCAGCCTTGATTTTTAGTTTTTTAGCGCTCCAGCAAGAGACGCAACATGCGGCGCAGCGGCTCTGCAGCGCCCCATAACAGCTGGTCACCCACAGTAAATGCCCCCAAATAATGCGAGCCCATATTCAGCTTGCGCAGGCGGCCAACCGGAATATTGAGCGTGCCGGTGACGGCAGTTGGCGTCAGTTCCTGCATGCTTTGTTCGCGGTTGTTGGGCACCAGCTTGACCCAAGGGTTGTGCTGGCTGATCAGGTTCTCGATGTCGGCCAACGGCACATCCTTGTTCAGCTTGATGGTCAGCGCTTGGCTGTGGCAGCGCATGGCACCGACACGCACACAGATACCGTCGATATGGATCGGGTTTTTGAAACGACCCAGAATCTTGTTGGTTTCCGCCTGCGCCTTCCATTCTTCACGGCTTTGGCCATTAGGCAGCGCACTGTCGATCCAAGGGATCAGACTACCGGCCAGCGGCACGCCAAAATTATCCACCGGAATGTCGTCGCCACGCTGGGCGGCGGCCACCTTGCGGTCGATGTCCAGAATGGCGCTGGCCGGGCTGGCCAGCTCATCGGCCACCACATCACGCAGGTGGCCCATCTGGTTCAGCAACTCACGCATGTTCTGTGCACCGGCACCGCTGGCAGCCTGATAGGTCATGGCACTCATCCATTCCACCAGACCCGCTTCGAACAGCCCGCCCAACCCCATCAGCATCAGGCTGACGGTGCAGTTGCCGCCTACAAAGGTTTTCAGACCTGTATCCAGCGCTTGGTCAATAACCTTGCGGTTGACCGGGTCCAGCACAATGATGGAATCATCTTCCATACGCAAACCAGACGCCGCATCAATCCAGTAGCCGTCCCAGCCGGCTTCGCGCAGCTTGGGGAAAACCTCGTGGGTGTAGTCACTGCCCTGACAGGTCAGGATCACATCCAGACCTTTAAGGGTGTTGATATCGTAGGCATCCTTGAGGGCTGGCGTTTCCTTGCCAATGGCCGGCCCCTGGCCGCCTACATTGGAGGTGGTAAAAAACACCGGTTCAATCAGGTCAAAATCCTGCTCTTCCAGCATGCGCTGCATCAGCACGGAGCCGACCATGCCGCGCCAACCTACAAGACCTACTCGCTTCATTTAACTACACCTTTTAATAAGTGCCCGACCTGCTTAACAAGCCGGACGAATAAACATTCCCTGCAAGCCAGAGCGCCTGCCTACGGCAGGCTGCCCTTTCCCTTACAGCTGCTGCAACGCAGCCACAACCGCATCGCCCATTTCGGCGGTACCCACCTGACGCATGCCCTCAGACATAATATCACCGGTACGCAGCCCCTGATCCAGCACCAGACTAACCGCCTGTTCAATCGCATCAGCCGCAGCCGCTTGATTGAAGGTATAACGCAGCATCATGGAAACAGACAGAATGGTGGCCAGCGGATTGGCCAAGCCTTTGCCGGCGATATCCGGCGCGGAACCGTGGCATGGCTCGTACATGCCTTTGTTGTTAGCATCCAGCGAGGCCGATGGCAGCATACCAATAGAGCCAGTCAGCATGGAGGCTTCGTCAGAGAGAATATCACCAAACATGTTGTCCGTAACCATCACATCAAACTGTTTTGGCGCACGCACCAGTTGCATGGCGGCGTTGTCCACGTACATGTGGCTCAGTTCGACCTCGGGATAGTCCTTGGCGACTTCCTCTACGACTTCACGCCACAGCTGGCTGGACGCCAGCACGTTAGCCTTGTCCACCGAGCAGAGTTTTTTGTTGCGCACCATGGCCATGTCGAAACCGACACGGGCAATGCGGCGGATCTCGCTTTCGCTGTATGGCAGGGTATCAAACGCCTTACGCTCGCCGTTTTCAACGATTTGATCACGCGGCGCACCAAAATAAATACCGCCGGTCAGCTCGCGCACGATCAGGATGTCCAGCCCGGACACCACCTCGGGCTTGAGGCTGGAGGCATCGGCCAGTTGTGGGTACAAAATAGCCGGACGCAGGTTGGCAAACAGACCCAGCTCGGAGCGGATTTTTAACAGGCCACGCTCTGGGCGGATGCTTTTTTCGATGGTATCCCACTTCGGACCACCCACAGCACCTAGCAGCACCGCATCAACTTCGCGTGCCAGCTCAAGCGTTGAGTCGGCCAGCGGCACGCCATGTTTGTCAATCGCCGCGCCGCCCAGCTCGCCCTCAACGGTTTCCAGGCCTAGGTTGAATTTTTCGTTGGCCAGGTTTAGGACCTTGACTGCTTCGGCGATGATTTCTGGGCCGATGCCGTCACCTGGGAGTATTAGGATTTTTTTGCTCATGGTTTTCTCTTTTTTAATTGCAAATGTTTTTTGTGTGGCGGTGTTTTTTCAGGGCGGTGTGTGGTGGTGTTTTTTAGTGCGGTGTGTGATGACGGGCACAGGTCTGTGCGGCGGCTGACGCACCCGCGCCGAAACAAGTTTCGTCACAGGTGCTGATGCCTTGCACAGACCTGCACCCGCCACAATACACACCTGCTGGTTGAGAGGGGGGGGGTGCGGCTGCGCCGCACTGCTGTCGCGCGTTTGGTTAGTCATTTTGCGTGAAAAAATACCAAATCTTCAACTACCCACGAATGCAGCAGAGCCACATCAACCTATCACCTGTCACGCGATAGCAGGCGGGCAACGCCCGCCCCCTCCTCTCTCAACCGTTTGCACGGAGTTGCAAGGTGGTGGCGATATGGAGCGGCAAAGCCTGTGTCGCCATGGATGGCGACACGGAGCCTACAGGGATGTATTTACGGCGTCTTTGCTGCTCTATACCGCCACCACCAGCTCAAAGTGCAAACAAAACACCCCACACCAATCTCTCACCTATCCCGCGACAGCAGGCGGGCAGCGCCCGCCCCTTCCTCTCTCACCCGTTTGCACGGAGTTGGTGGGGTTTCAGGTGTAGTTGAGTAAAGCCTATGCGGCCACGGATGGCCGCATGGAGCCTACAGGGACGTACTTGCGGCGTCTTTACGGAACTACACCTGAAAACCAGTCCCCATCCACGCAGCTGCAAACAAAATCACCCAGCCAATGCCCCAAACAGCCACGGATATTTCTGCTTGTGGCCGCTTTCAAAAGCTCGGATCTCGTCTGCGTCCTGCAGTGTCAGGCCAATGTCATCCAGACCGTTAAGCAGGCAGTGCTTGCGGAAGGCATCGACTTCAAACGCGTAGCTCACACCGTCGCCGCGAATAACTTTTTGTTCGGCCAGATCAACCGTCAGCTGATAGCCTTCGTTGTCGACCGTCAGTTGCATCAGCTCGTCCACCGCAGCCTGCGGCAGGATGATCGGCAATAAGCCATTCTTGAAGCTGTTGTTGTAGAAAATATCGGCAAAGCTCGGCGCGATGATGGCACGAAAGCCGTACTCATCCAGCGCCCATGGAGCGTGCTCGCGGCTGGAGCCACAACCAAAGTTTTCCTGCGCCAGCAAAATACTGGCACCCTGATAACGCGGCTGGTTGAGTACAAACTCGGTGTTTACTGGGCGCTTGCTGTTGTCCTGACCGGGCTGGCCTTCGTCCAGATAACGCCATTCGTCAAACAGGTTTTCACCAAAACCGGTGCGCTTGATCGACTTTAAAAACTGCTTGGGAATGATCTGGTCGGTGTCCACGTTGGCACGATCCAGCGGTGCCACCAAACCCTGATGCTGTGTAAAGGCTTTCATTAGTTGGCTCCTTGCATGAGTTCACGCACGTCGATGAAATGACCGGTAACCGCGGCGGCAGCAGCCATCGCCGGGCTTACCAGGTGGGTGCGCCCGCCGTTGCCCTGACGACCTTCAAAGTTGCGGTTGGAGGTCGAAGCACAGTGCTCGCCGCTGCCCAGCTTGTCCGGGTTCATTGCCAGACACATGGAACAGCCCGGCTCACGCCATTCAAAACCGGCCTCGATAAAGATCTGGTCCAGCCCTTCTTCTTCGGCCTGCTTTTTCACCAGCCCGGA
>JAHAYO010000088.1 GCA_018384595.1 Thiopseudomonas sp. | reverse complement strand
ATGGCGGACTCAGGAGGATTCGAACCTCCGACCGCTCGGTTCGTAGCCGAGTACTCTATCCAGCTGAGCTATGAGTCCGTAAGTCCCGCATTATAAAGTGTTTTTTGACTTTTTCAAGCGCTTTAAAACACTAAATAATATGGCGGAGAGGGGGGGATTCGAACCCCCGACACCCTTTTGAGATGTACTCCCTTAGCAGGGGAGCGCCTTCGGCCTCTCGGCCACCTCTCCGTAACGGGGACGAATCATACAGGATTTTTTTCTGATTGCAAGGCTATTTCCTGTTTATTTTTATTTAATCGTGTTGTTGTTCCTTTTCATTCTGGATGCGCTGATAAATTTCTTCACGATGCACAGCGACATCTTTGGGCGCATCAACGCCAATGCGAACTTGGTTGCCTTTGACGCCCAGTACGGTAACAGTGACATCATCACCCACCATCAGGGTTTCACCGACGCGACGAGTTAAAATTAACATTCCTTTACTCCTTCATTTATAAACTCAGTACACCTGTTAGGCTCAATTAGCTACGCACCTGTTACCAGTGGCGTATCCAGACCAAACTCGCTATGCAGTGCCCGCACTGCCAGCTCGGTGTATTTTTCATCGATCACCACAGATACCTTGATCTCCGAAGTGGATATCATCTGGATGTTGATGTTCTCTTTAGCCAGCGCAGCAAACATGCGGCTGGCGACTCCGGCGTGGGAACGCATGCCCACCCCGATAATGGATACCTTAGCGATGTGGGTGGTGCCCGATACTTGACGCGCACCCAGCGTATCGCCGGTTTGTTGCAGAATGCCGAGCGCTTTCTCGTAATCAAGCCGGCCAACGGTAAAGGTCAGGTCTGTGGTGTTGTCTTCGGCCACATTCTGCACGATGACATCCACTTCAATATTGGCATCGCTGACCGGTCCCAAAATACCGCTAGCCACGCCAGGCGTGTCTGGCACGCCGCGTATGGTCAGCTTGGCTTCGTCACGGTTAAAGGCGATGCCGGAAATAATCGGCTGCTCCATGATTGACTTCTGCTCCATCGTAATCAATGTGCCAGGGCCTTGCTGAAAGCTGTGTAGCACCCGCAGCGGCACACCATATTTGCCGGCAAACTCGACCGCGCGTATTTGCAAAATCTTCGAGCCCAAGCTGGCCATTTCCAGCATTTCTTCGAAGGTGATCTGCTCCAGTCGGCGCGCTTGCGCCACCACTCGCGGGTCCGTGGTATAGACGCCATCCACATCGGTATAAATCTGGCATTCGTCGGCTTTGAGTACCGCTGCCAACGCAACCGCCGTGGTGTCTGAACCGCCGCGCCCCAAGGTGGTAATGTCATTATTTGCAGACACACCCTGAAAACCCGCCACTACGACTATTTTGCCACTATTCAGTTGCTGCACAACATGACCGGCGTCAATTTTATGAATTCTGGCTTTTCCGTGCTCGAAATCCGTGCAAATTGGCACCTGCCAACCAGCCATGGAAATTGCCGGTACACCGCGCTTTTCTAGCGCCATAGCTAGCAGGGCAATGGTGACCTGCTCGCCAGTGGAGACCAGCATGTCCTGCTCGCGCGGTGACGGCTTGTCGCTAACTTGACGCGCCAAATCCAACAGACGGTTGGTTTCACCGCTCATGGCAGACAGCACTACGACCAGTTGGTGACCTTCGGCGTGAAAGCGCTGCACTTTGTCGGCAACCTGCTCGATACGCTCAATATTGGCGACCGAGCTGCCACCGAACTTTTGTACATACAGAGCCACCGACGTTTACGCCCCCTGCCCAGCAACAAAGCTTTGTGCCAGTGTCAGTGCAGCATCTAGCTGTCCGGCATCAGTACCACCACCCTGAGCCATGTCAGGGCGACCACCGCCTTTACCGCTCACTTGTGCTGCGGCTTGGCGCATCAAGTCGCCGGCTTTGAATTGGCCGGTCAGATCTTTGGTAACACCAGCCACCAAAATCACCCGCCCCTCAAACTCGGAGCCCAGCAGAATCACGCCACTGCCCAGCTTGTTTTTCAGCTGATCCATCAAGTCCATCAGGCCCTTGTTGTCCAGCCCGTCCATGCGGGCCGACAGCACCTGTACTCCGTTGACAGTTTTTGCCGTGCTGGCCAGGTCACTGCCGGCCGCGCTGGCGGCTTTGGCCTTGGCCTGCTGCAGCTCTTTTTCCAGCTGCTTGCCGTGTTCCAGAGCCATTCTGAGCTTGTCCAGCAGGTTGTCACGATTACCTTTAACCAGTGCCATCACCTGCTTGATGGTGCTTTCATTGTCCTTGACCAGCTGCCAAGCCAGCTCGCCGGTAACTGCTTCAATACGGCGCACACCAGCGGCAATGCCGCCTTCGCTGACAATCTTGAACAGGCCGATATCGCCGGTGCGCTTGGCGTGGGTACCACCGCATAGCTCGACCGAAAAACCGTCGCCCATGCTCAGTACCCGCACGGCGTTGCCGTATTTTTCACCAAACAGCGCCATGGCGCCCATTTGTTTGGCCGTTTCCATATCGGTTTCGCAGGTTTCCACCGCTGTATTCAGGCGGATTTGCTGATTGACGCGGTCTTCCAGCGCAGTAATTTGTTCGGCGCTCAGCGCCTCGAAATGGCTAAAGTCAAAACGCAGGCGCTGGCTGTCCACCAGCGAGCCTTTTTGCGTGACATGCTCACCAATGATTTCGCGCAGCGCCGCATGCAACAAGTGGGTGGCCGAGTGGTTGAGCACGGTGGCAGCGCGCACGCCGGCATCCACTTTGGCCAGCAACCAGGTACCCTGATCCAGACTGCCTTCCTGCAACACGCCATGGTGCAAAAAGGCTTCGCCGGCCTTGGTGGTATCACGCACCTCAAAGCGCACGCCTGGTGCCAGCAGATAGCCACTGTCGCCCGCCTGACCACCGGATTCGGCGTAAAAAGGTGTTTTGTCCAGCACAATTACCAGCTCATCGCCAGTCTGTGCCCGCTCAACAGCCTGGCCGTCTTTGAGCATGCTGAGAATCTGGCCGCTGGCTTCCAGGTCGGTGTAACCCAAAAACTCGGTTTTGCCGTCAATCTTGACCAGCGCGTTATAGTCGATACCGAAGGCACTGGCGGCACGGGCGCGTTCACGCTGGGCTTCCATCTCGCGCTCAAAGCCCTCTTCGTCCACACTCAGCTCACGCTCGCGGGCGATATCGGCGGTTAGGTCCATCGGGAAGCCAAAGGTGTCATACAGCTTGAACACCACTTCACCGGGAATCACGCTGCCTTCCAGACCAGCAAGGTCAGACTCAAGAATGCGCAGGCCCTGCTCCAGGGTCTTGGCAAACTGTTCTTCCTCGTTTTTCAGCACCCGTTCGATTTGTGCCTGTTGCTGCTTCAGCTCGGGGAAGGCTTCGCCCATTTCCGCCACCAGCGCTGGGACGATTTTATGGAAGAAGCTGCCTTTGGCGCCCAGCTTGTTGCCGTGGCGACAGGCACGGCGAATGATGCGGCGCAGCACATAGCCACGACCATCGTTGGATGGCAGCACGCCATCGGCAATCAGGAAACTGCAGGAGCGGATATGGTCAGCCACCACTTTCAGGGACGGATTGTCGTCATTGGCACAGCCAATGGCGGCTGCTACAGCAGCCAGCAGATTCTGGAACAGGTCAATCTCGTAGTTGGAATTGACGTGCTGCATGACCGCACTGATGCGCTCAAGGCCCATGCCGGTGTCCACGCTGGGCGCGGGCAGCGGATGCAGTACACCGTCTGCGGTGCGGTTGAACTGCATGAACACGTTGTTCCAGATTTCGATGTAACGGTCACCGTCTTCTTCCGGCGAGCCCGGCAGTCCGCCCCAGATGTGCTCGCCATGATCATAGAAGATTTCGGTGCAGGGACCGCACGGGCCGGTGTCACCCATGGCCCAGAAGTTGTCCGAGGCGTAGGGCGCACCGCCGTTATCACCAATGCGGATAATGCGCTCGGCTGGCACACCAGCGACATCGCGCCAGATCTCGAAGGCTTCGTCGTCGGTGTGGTAAACGGTGATCCAGAGCTTGTCCTTGGACAGGTTCAGCCATTGTTCGCTGGTGAGAAACTCCCAGGCATAGGCAATAGCATCACGCTTGAAATAGTCGCCAAAGCTGAAATTGCCCAGCATTTCAAAAAAGGTATGGTGGCGGGCGGTGTAACCGACGTTTTCCAGATCATTGTGCTTGCCGCCGGCGCGCACGCACTTCTGGGTGCTGGCGGCGCGGCTGTAGTCGCGTTTTTCTAGGCCGAGGAAGCAATCCTTGAACTGGTTCATGCCGGCGTTGGTAAACAGCAGGGTCGGGTCGTTGTCCGGCACCAGCGAGCTGGAGGCGACACGGGTGTGTCCTTTGGCTTCAAAGAATTTTAAAAAAGCTTCGCGAATTTCAGCGCTTTTCATACTTAATCCGTACTAGGCCGCCCCAAGAGCGGTTCTTCAATGAACGCACCTACCATAAACAAGTCAACCAAACTTGGCTTATGAATTGCTTTAAGCAGGCCGATAAATAAAACCTATTAAATAGCCGCTTTCAGCTGCCCGACCAATTATTAGCGGGCAACCTATTGCCGGTCAGTCGTGCTGGCAATCGGGTCCGTGCACATGGTCGTCGTCCCAGCCATCATCTGGGTCAGCCGCTTCCATTTCAAGCTCCAGACTAACCAGATTGGTAGCCATCGGGCGCAGCAGCAGGTTGGCGTACTCGGTATCGCCCTCATTCATATCCACACCTATCATCAGCTGGTTGCCTACCGGCTGTAACCAGAGTTCCTTACCCTGCCAGATGATGGCGACTTTTGCGCACTGTGCCTGTTGCTGCTCGCCCTGCTCGTTTTCCATTACCAGTGTCAGTGTTTGATTCATCATGTGTTCCGGTCAAAGATAGATTCAATAAAAAAGCCCGCCTAATGGATCAGGCGGGCTTGCTGTTAGGCAGCCGCGGAAATGACCTGTCGTACCGCGTCGGCAAAGCGCTGCATGCCTTCGGCAATATCGGCAGGCTCTACAACCAAGCTCGGGGCAAAACGCACCACATTGGGGCCAGCCATCAGCACCAGTACGCCAGCTTTTTCTGCTGCAGCGAGGAACAGGCCCGCTTTACCCTGCCATGCGTCACTGAGCACCGCGCCAATCAGTAATCCTTGGCCGCGAATTTGGCTAAAGACGCCGGTTTCATCATTAATGTTCTGCAGTTGCGCGCGAATCAGTGCTGCCCGCTCGCCCACACCGTCCAGTACTGCGGGCGTATTGATGATGTCGATCACCGCATTACCCACCGCGCAGGCCAGCGGGTTGCCGCCAAAGGTGGTGCCGTGGGTGCCGACCACCAAATGCTTGGCCAGTTCTTCACGGGTCAGCATGGCAGAAATCGGAAAGCCGCCGCCTAGGCTCTTGGCCGTGGTCAAAATATCGGGGATGACGCCGGTGTGCTCATAGGCGAACAGTTTGCCGGTACGACCGACACCGGTTTGCACCTCGTCAAAGATCAGCAGAGCGTTATGCTGGTCACAGAGTTCGCGCACACGCTGGAGCCAAGCCGGATCGGCTGGCAACACGCCGCTTTCGCCCTGAATCGGCTCAAGAATAACGGCACAGGTTTGCTCATTGATGGCCGCTTCCATGGCAGCAATATCATTGTAAGGCACATGGCTGATGCCGGCCGGCCGCGGGCCAAAACCATCGGAATACTTGGGCTGGCCGCCCACGTTGACCGTAAACAGGGTGCGGCCATGGAAGCTGTCCAGCGTGGAAATGATCTCGCACTTGTCAGTGCCAAAACGATCATGGGCCACACGACGCGCCAGTTTAAGTGCGGCCTCGTTGGCCTCGGCACCTGAGTTGGCGAAAAAAACGCGCTCAGCAAAGGTAGCATCCACCAGCTTTTTTGCCAGCTGCAGGGCCGGCTCGTTGGTGAACACGTTGGATACGTGCCACAGCTTTCCAGCCTGGTCAGTCAGCGCCTGAACCAGCGCCGGATGGCAGTGGCCCAGACCATTTACGGCAATACCGCCGGCAAAGTCGATCAGTTCCCGACCACTCTGATCCCATACCCGCGAGCCTGCGCCGCGCACCGGCACAAAAGCGGCAGGTGCGTAGTTGGGCACCATAACCTGGTCAAAATCTGCCCGTGCTACGGCGGGCTGCTCAGTAGACATCAAGATACTCCTGTTTACGCAATACCGTGCCCCGATAGCCATCACGGGGGCATCCTCTATACCATCAGCAGCGGTCGCCCGCGCTGCAAGGGGGCTTATTCTACGCTTGCCGGTGGCCGCTGCAAAGCTATGCCGACTGACCCGCCTGCAGCTTAAACCAAGACAGTCGCTCACGTAGCGCCACCACCTCACCGACAATAATCAGGCTCGGCGTTTGCAGGGCAGCTTCACGCACGCGCTCGGCAATAGTGCTCAGGCTGCCGGTAATGACCCGCTGCTGCGCCATGGTGCCGCGCTCAATCACCGCCACCGGCGTATCCGCGCTGCGGCCATGGGCCTGCAGCTGCACGGCAATGTCAGGCAAGGTGCCCAGCCCCATATAGAACACCACGGTCTGGTTGTCAGAAACCAGCTCGTGCCAAGGCAGGTTAAGGCTGCTGTCCTTGAGATGGCCAGTCACAAAGCGCACCGACTGTGCGTAATCACGATGGGTCAGCGGAATGCCGGCGTAGCAGGAACAACCGGACGCCGAGGTAATGCCTGGCACCACCTGAAACGGCACGCCGTTTTGCGCCAGTTCTTCAATTTCTTCACCGCCACGCCCAAAGATAAAGGGATCGCCGCCCTTAAGCCGTAACACCCGCTTGCCCTGCTGAGCCAGCTCAACCAGATGCGCATTGATCTGATCCTGCGGCAAGCTGTGCCTCGACGCTGCCTTACCTACATAAATACGGTCGGCATCACGGCGGCACATATCAACAATTTCCGGCGCTACCAGCCGGTCATACAGCACCACATCCGCCTGCTGCATCAGCCGCAACGCCTTGAAGGTCAGCAGATCAGGATCGCCCGGGCCGGCCCCTACCAAATACACCTCGCCCTGAACCGCCGGCACCTTGCCCGCCAAGCGTTCTTCCATCAGCAACTCGGCGGCAGCCAGATTGCCGGCAAACACCTGTTCAGCCACCGGCCCCTGCAGGGTATCTTCCCAGAACACACGCCGCTGCTGCAGATCATCAAACCGCTGCTTGACCGCACTCCGAAATTTTTGCGCCAACTGCGCCAACTGGCCGTAAGCTGCCGGCAACAGCGTTTCCAGTCGTGCCCGCACCAGGCGGGTCAGAACCGGTGCATGGCCGCCACTGGAAACGGCCACTAGCAAGGGCGAACGATCAACAATGGCCGGAAAAATCACGCTGCACAGGCTTGGCGTATCCACCACATTAACCGGAATACCCTGCCCGTCTGCTTCGGCCACGATCTGGCGGTTGACCTCATTGTCGGTGGTGGCCGCCACCACCAGTACATGGCCGCCACAATCACCCGGCTGCCACACTCGCAGGGTATAACGTCCGCTGTGTTGTTCCAGTAGCTGCAGCAATTGTGGGTGAATTTTGGGGGCAATCACATGCAATATGCCGCCGGCACGAGACAACAAGCGCGCCTTGCGCAGCGCCACGCTGCCACCCCCCACCAGCAAAACCGGTCGCTGCTGCAGGCAGTGAAACAAGGGCAAGTAATCCATCGGGTTTCCTTAACTGCCGTCAGCAGTGATGTGCGCCGCTTGAGCGGGCTGCATAAAAATGGCCTATGCCGGATCAGCGGATAACGTCCATACCACCCATGTAGGGCAGCAGCGCTTCAGGTACGCGGATACTGCCGTCGGCTTGCTGGTAGTTTTCAATCACTGCAACTAATGTGCGGCCAACGGCCAAACCCGAGCCGTTGAGGGTGTGTACCAGTTCCGGTTTGCCGGTTTCTGGGTTACGGAAACGGGCCTGCATGCGCCGCGCTTGGAAATCAGTGCAGTTGGAGCAGGAAGAAATCTCGCGGTATTTATCCTGGCTAGGAACCCAGACTTCAATATCGTAGGTTTTGCTGGCAGAAAAGCCCATATCGCCGGTGCAGAGCGCCATCACGCGGTAAGGCAGCTCCAGCGCTTGTAGGATTTTTTCGGCGTGGCCGGTCAACTCTTCCAGCGCATCCCAAGATTTTTCTGGATGGACAATCTGCACCAGTTCTACCTTGTCAAACTGGTGTTGGCGAATCATGCCACGGGTATCACGACCGGACGCGCCGGCCTCACTGCGAAAACATGGGCTGTGCGCCACCATTTTTATCGGCAACTGGTCGGCGCTAAGGATTTCGCCGGCCACCAGATTGGTTAGGGAAACCTCGGCGGTGGGAATCAGGTATAGCGGCGCTTGGTCTTCACGATCCAGGCGAAACAAGTCTTCCTCAAATTTGGGTAGCTGACCTGTACCCTGCAACGCGGAAGCTTGCACCAGATAAGGTGTGTAGTGTTCCTGATAATCGTGTTCGCCGGTGTGGGTATTTAGCATAAACTGCGCCAACGCTCGGTGCAGACGGGCAATGCCGTTGCGCATCACAGCAAAGCGCGCGCCGGACAATTTGGCAGCATTGGTAAAATCCAGCCCACCAAGGTTTTCACCCAGTTCAACGTGATCTTTAACGGCAAAATCAAAGCGGGTTGGCTCCCCCCAGCGGCGCACTTCCTGATTGTCGTCTTCGTCAGCGCCGGCTGGCACGGATTCGTGTGGCAGGTTCGGTATGCCCAACAGGATAGTGTCCAGCTGGTTTTGGATATCCGCCAGTTGCTGTTTGGCGCTATCCAGCTCACTACCCACTTGCTCCACTGCGGCCAATAGTGGCGCGATATCTTCACCACGGGCTTTGGCCTGACCGATGGATTTAGCGCTACTGTTACGCTCGGCCTGCAGCTGCTCGGTGCGCATTTGGACGTCTTTGCGCTGCGCTTCCAGTGCGGTTATGGCTTCTACGTCTAGGGTGAAGCCACGGGTGGCCAGTTGTTGCGCCAGTTGTTGAGGTTCGGTGCGTACCAGTCGTGAATCGAGCATAGTGTTTCTCTTGTTAACTTCTTCTGTTGTAGTGCGTTATGTATTTAGGTGCAAACGGTGTTGAGGCATAGATTACGCAGGGTCGCCGCAAGTACATCCCTGTAGGCTTGATGCGGCCATCCATAGCCGCATATCCCTGCTTCATCTACGCCTCAACACCGCCATCAGCTGCGCAACCAACATCCGCTTTCAGCGAACAAGTAAGTCGCGCTCGCCATCAAAGCATTTTGTAAACCCACATCCCTAGTGCGCAAAACAGGAGGCCGCCGAGGATATTGCCAAAAATGTATAGCGCCGCCCTGCTCCATTGACCCAGTTGCAGCAATGTTAGGCTGTCGAGGGAGAAGGCGGAAAATGTAGTAAAGCCGCCTAGTATGCCCGTGATCAGGAATAAACGCAGCAGCGGACTTTCACCACTGGCTAGATGCAGCGCGCCTAGGCCAATCAAAAAACTACCGGCAAGGTTAACCGACAGCGTTGCCCAGGGCTGCTGCACCCAAAAACCGGTGCTATAACGCAAAACGCCGCCTAAAGCACCGCCCAGCGCCACTATTAGCAGAGCACTCATGATTGTTTGCGCCTTTTGGTTGGGCTTTGCGCATCCAGCTGTTGCAGATGACGCAGTTTTTCTGCAATGCGAATTTCCAGACCGCGCTCTACCGGCGCGTAATACAGGCGCGGCTGCATGTCTGCGGGGAAGTAATCCTCGCCGGCGGCGTAGGCATTAGGTTCGTCATGGGCGTAGCGGTACTCTTCGCCGTAGCCGAGGTTTTTCATCAGTTTGGTTGGCGCGTTGCGCAGGTGCAGCGGCACTTCCAGCGAGCCCAGCTCACGCGCATCGCGCATCGCGGCCTTGTAGCCCATGTAGACAGCATTGCTTTTTGCCGCGCAGGCCAGATAGACAATCGCCTGCGCTACCGCAAGTTCGCCTTCGGGACTGCCCAGACGCTCCATTACCTGCCAGGCATCTAGGCAGACAGCCAGCGCACGCGGGTCAGCATTGCCGATGTCCTCGCTGGCCATGCGCACCACGCGACGGGCAATATACAAAGGGTCACAGCCGCCATCGAGCATGCGGGCATACCAGTACAGGGCACCATCGGGACTGGAGCCGCGCACCGACTTGTGCAGGGCGGAAATCTGGTCATAAAAGGCTTCGCCACCCTTATCGAAGCGCCGTGGCGTATCACCCAACACCTCAGCCAGCAATTGCTCGTCAATGCACTGGCTGTCTTCAACCAGATCAGCAGCATTTTCCAGCAGGTTAAGCAAACGGCGGCCATCGCCATCGGCGGCCTGTTTCAGCAACTGACGCGCCTCTTGGGTTAGCGTCAATTTGCGCTCGCCCAGTCCGCGCTCTTCGTTTAAGGCACGGTTAAGCAAAAATTCCAGCGCTTCGTCATCCAGGCTTTTCAGCACATAAACCCGCGCCCGCGACAACAATGCGTTGTTGAGTTCAAACGAGGGATTTTCGGTGGTAGCACCAATAAAAATAAAGGTTCCGTCCTCGACATAGGGCAAAAAAGCATCCTGCTGGCTCTTGTTGAAGCGGTGCACTTCGTCAACAAACAGGATACTACGCCGCCGGTATTGCGCCGCCTGTTGCTTGGCCTCATCCACTGCCTGACGGATTTCTTTCACCCCAGACATCACTGCCGACAGGGTAATAAAGTGCGCATCACTGACTTCGGCGAGCAGCCGCGCCAGCGTGGTCTTACCCACGCCAGGCGGCCCCCAGAACAGCATCGAGTGCAGCGCGCCCTGCCCGATGGCCTCGCGTAACGGTTTACCCAGCGCCAGTATGTGCTGCTGGCCAGCATACTCATCCAGGCAGGTAGCGCGCAGACGGGCTGCCAACGGCTGGGTCAGAGGCTCGGGAGCAAACAGATCCAAGATTACTCCTCGATTACGTCCACATCGTCGGGGATATTGAAGGTAAAGTGGCCGTCATCCAGTGCTTCGTTCATGCGGATGCTCATAAACAGGATGTTGGTGCGCTGGCCCACAGCGTCGGTCAGCTGCATATCGTGGATTTGACCATCTTTAAAGGACAGGCGCAGGCTGTCGAATAGGGTGTCGTTAGCGGTTGGCGTCAGGAAAAAATCGCTAACCGAGCCGTTTTCGCTGTATTCGATGCGGAAACTGTCGCTAATTTGCGCAACATCGCCCGACAGCAGCAACGCCGGCGTGTGGGTCATGCGCTCGTCCATGGTCTGGATGGTGACCTGCATCAGGTCAGGGTCATACAGCCAGACTTTCTTACCGTCGGATACCAGCTCTTGCTCAAGCGGCGGCTCAGTTACCCAGCGGAACATGCCTGGGCGCTTGAGCTCCATGGTGCCGGCGCTTTCCTGCAACTGGGTGCCGGTGGCATCCAGTGTTAGCTGGGAAAAGCGCCCTTGCAACGTTTGCGCGCCGCTCAGCAAGCCGGCTAGCTTGGTGGAGGCTTGCTCTTGTGTGCTCGCTGCCTGCAACGGCAATGCAAGGCCACTCAAGAGCAGGCCCAGGGTAAGGGTGTGCAAGGTGTTACTCAATGTTTTCAGCATGCTCGCCTCGTCAGGTTTAGGCCCATAAAATCAATCTCGTACTGGCGGGGGGGCCAGCACCTCACGTGAGCCATTGTGGCCTGCCGAGGAAATGACCCCAGCAGCTTCCATGGCATCCACTATATTGGCAGCGCGGTTATAGCCCACTTTAAGCTTGCGCTGCACCGATGAAATCGACACTCGGCGGCTTTCGGTGACAAAGCGTACCGCCTCATCAAACAGCGGATCATCTTCGCTGCTGCCCTCGCCACCGCCCTCGTTAGCAAAACCGGAGCCTTCCTCTTCCACACCGGCCAAAATTTCCTCGATATAGTCCGGCGCGCCGCGTGCTTTCCAAGCGTCCACCACGCGATGCACTTCGTCATCGGAGACAAAAGCACCATGCACCCGCATCGGCAGACTGGTGCCGGGCGGCAGGAACAGCATGTCACCGTGCCCAAGCAGCTGCTCGGCACCGCCTTGGTCTAGGATGGTGCGTGAGTCGATCTTGCTCGACACCTGAAACGCCATTCGGGTAGGCACGTTGGCCTTAATCAGGCCGGTAATGACGTCCACCGACGGCCGCTGAGTGGCCAGAATAAGGTGGATGCCGGCGGCACGTGCTTTTTGCGCAATACGCGCAATCAGCTCTTCTACCTTCTTGCCAACAATCATCATCATGTCGGCAAATTCATCCACCACCACCACAATGGTTGGCAGTTTATCCAGCGCCGGCGGCACGTCATCGGGGCTTTCACGCACAAAGAGCGGGTCAGCCAGTGGCGCACCCGCGTGTTGCGCGTCCAATACTTTGCGGTTATAGCCCGCCAGATTGCGCACACCGACCTTGGACATCAATTTGTAACGCCGCTCCATTTCCGCCACGCACCAGCGCAGAGCGTTGGCGGCTTCCTTCATATCGGTCACCACCGGACACAGCAGGTGCGGAATCCCTTCGTAGATGGACAGCTCCAGCATTTTGGGGTCAATCATAATCAGCCGCACATCTTCAGGCGGCGACTTGAACAGCATCGACAGGATCATGGCGTTGACGCCCACCGATTTGCCCGACCCCGTGGTACCGGCTACCAGCAGGTGCGGCATTTTGGCCAGATCAACCACCACCGGCTGACCGCCGATGTCATGCCCTAACCCCAGCGTCACCACCGATGGCGCTTCGTCAAAGACTGGTGTTTCTAGCACCTCGCTAAAGCGCACAATCTGGCGATCTTCGTTGGGCACCTCAATGCCCACCGTGGTCTTGCCCGGAATCACTTCTACCACGCGCACGCTAATCATGGCCATGGAACGCGCCAGGTCCTTGGCCAGATTGGTGATACGGCTGACCTTAACGCCCGGCGCCAGCTCAATCTCAAAACGGGTCACCACGGGGCCAGGATGCACCGACTCCACCTGCACCTCGACTCCAAACTCCTTAAGTTTGATCTCAAGCAAGCGCGACATAGTCTGCAGCGATTCGGGTGAATAACTCTGCTGTTTGGCCTGTGCACGATCCAGCAGGCTCAGCGGCGGCAAGCTGCCCAGCAGGTTGTCATCGACAACGTGCACCGGCGGCTGGTACTCAACTGGCGGTGGCAACACTGGCGCTGTGGGCAGGATCACCGGCACCGCAGCTGTCGGCGGCACAGAGGCTGGCACCGGTGCAACGGGCTGCGCGGGCGGTGTCGCTACAGGTGATACCACCGGCGGCGCGCTATGCGCTGCCACAGTGGACGCAACAGAAAGCACCGGCTCAGAACCGGCAAAAAACGGCGCGTCAAATTCGTCGGCAAAATCAGGCTGCAGTGCTTGGCCAATAACTGGCTCGATAGGCCCACTCTGAAGCACCGGCTCCTGACGCTCCGTGCGCGAAGGCGCTGCTGGGGGCACCACGGCCTTGGCCACGGTTTCAGTCACCAGCGGCACCGCCACTGCCGGTTGCGTCGGCGAAACAGGTACAGACGCTGACTGCTCCGCGGCTGCTTCCTGCGTTGGCGCAGCTGTGTAGCCCGTCAGTGAACGCACCAGCGCCGTCAGGCGATTGACCAACATCAGCGTGCCTTCGCCCAACAGCTCCATCATGCGAAACCAAGACAGATTGGTGAACAGGGTGATACCAAACATGAAAGCCGCCAGCAATACCAAGGTGCTGCCTTCGATGCCTAGCCAGGCCTGCAACGGGCGCACCAGCTCAACGCCGAGAATATTAAAGTTTTCAGGCCGCACCTCGGGCGCAGCAAAATGTAGCGCGCTCAACCCAGATCCGGCCACCAACACCAACACCAGCCCGAGCAGACGCGCCAGCAACACGGCCGGCTGCCACCCCAACGGTTGGTAACGCAGCTGGAACACAAGCACCACTTTTAGCATCAGCACCAGCGGCAACAACCAGGCGAAATAACCTAAGATGCTCAATAGCATATCTGCCAGCCAAGCGCCCAGCTGCCCACCGGCATTGCTGACTTCGGTGGTCTGCCGTACCGCACTGCTAAAGCCCGGATCGCCCGCATCAAAGCTGAGTAGCGCCATCCATAGGTATATGCACAAAGCAGCCAGAGCGATCAAAACGCCCTCTTTGAGGCGCACGCGTACCTGTTGCTGCAAGCTGGCCAAATCCATGCCGGCCACTGAAGTCATCTGTTTCAATTTTCAGTCCGTTTAACTTAAAGCTGTCAAAAAGAGTGCGCTATTGTACGGCTTGTCGAGATTTATTTCATGCCCGCACCTGCCCTGTGCGTTCTGGTATTCTTGGCGCCAAAAATGCCCACGGAGCCTGAATGCCCTACTGGATTAACTGCCGCCAGACCCCGTTCCCGCCGTTGGAACAGGCCCTGCGCTCACCCAACGGACTGCTGGCGTTGGGCGGCGATCTGTCAACCGAACGGCTGGTGCACGCCTATCGCCACGGCTGCTTTCCTTGGTACAGCCACGGTCAACCGCTGATGTGGTGGTCGCCGGATCCGCGCACCGTACTCTTTCCTGATGAACTGCACATCCCGCGCAGCCTGCGTAAAACCCTGCGCAGCGCCAGATTCAACATCAGCTACGATACCGACTTTGCCGCCGTCATCCGCGCCTGTGCCGAGCCGCGCCAAGACGGTTTCGGCACCTGGATCACCACAGACATGCAAGACGCTTACCTGCAGTTGCACCAGCAGGGTTTGGCCCACTCTGTAGAAGTTTGGCAGGACGGCGAACTGGCCGGCGGCCTATACGGCATCGCCATGGGCCAGCTGTTTTTTGGCGAATCCATGTTTGCCCGCCAGCCCGACGCTTCCAAAGTCGGTTTTGTCACCCTGGTGCAAGATCTCCTGGCAGCGGGCTTTACGCTCATCGACTGCCAGATGCCCACCGCACACCTAGCCCGCTTTGGTGCCCGCGACATCCCTCGCGTCCGCTTCCAGCATTATCTGCAACACCATCTGGACGCACCCAGCCGCATGGACTGGAGCCGCCGCGCATGAGCTCAAACCACAGCCTGTATTTTTTCCTTACCGAAGAGCTGCCCTGCGGCTACCTGCCTGAGCAAAAAAGCCGTTCATTGTGTCTCGATCCACGCCAGCCGGTTACCGGCCCGCTACTGGGCACACTCAGTCGCCAAGGCTTTCGACGCAGCGGTCAGTTGGTCTATCGCCCGCATTGCAGCGCCTGTAACGCCTGCGTTCCTGTGCGCGTTACCGTGCAGGACTTTCGCCCCGACCGCAGCCAGAGGAAGGTGATCAACCGTGGCCAACAGTTACAGGTCAGCGAACAGTCGCCCGCGCTAACCGACGAGTACTATCTGCTCTACCAACATTACATCAGCACCCGCCACGCCGACGGCAGCATGTACCCACCCTCTCCCGCCCAGTTCAAGGATTTTCTGGCCCGCACCAACGAATTTTCACGCTTTTACGAGTTTCGCTTACGGGGCCGCCTGCTGGCCGTTGCCGTCAGCGATCAGCTGCCCGACGGGCTATCGGCGGTCTATAGTTTTTTTGATCCCGATGACCGCTACTTCAGCTTAGGTCGCCTGTGTGTGCTTTGGCAAATTGAGCAGATTCGCCAGCTCGGCCTTGAATACCTCTACCTCGGCTACTGGATCGCTGATTGCCAAAAAATGAGCTACAAAACCAGCTACCAGCCCCTGCAGGGCTTTGTTGACGGGCAATGGCAGAAACTGGATCGCATATAGAGGCAGACTCTGCAACTACGCTTTGCTGCGCGCAGAGTGACGAGGCGCAGGCGTACGGGATAAAAAGCCAAAAACCAAAAACCGGACAATAAGCGACCACCGCTCAATACCCTATTTGCGATTCAGGCAGCATAGTGGCTATAATGTGCCACTTTTTTACGGCCAAGCCCTGTGGGCGGCCTGATTTCTTGATTTGAGGATCTGACTGCATGTCCAAAGAAGACAGCTTCGAAATGGAAGGTACTGTCGTCGACACCCTGCCCAACACCATGTTTCGCGTAGAACTGGAAAACGGGCACGTTGTTACTGCACATATTTCCGGCAAGATGCGCAAAAACTACATCCGCATCCTGACCGGCGACAAAGTTCGTGTCGAACTGACCCCTTACGATCTGAGCAAAGGCCGCATCACCTACCGCGCCCGCTAACCGCTCCACATAAAAAAACGACCCTCAGCATAGATCGCTGGCGGGTCGTTTTTTTGTTGCCTGCTGCCCAGTGGCAATAGGTACGCTGCCCAAATTAGGCCGGATTGGCAGCCGTTTCCTCGACATGGCACCGCAGCTGCAACCCTTCGCCGGCCAGCGTGAAGTGCGCCACACCGCCCTGCGCGGCCAACTCGCCAAACAGGATGGCATCGGCCAACGGCTTTTTGATGTGCTCTTGGATCACCCGCGCCATCGGGCGTGCGCCCATGGCCGGATCATAGCCCTTGTCCGCCAGCCACTGACGCGCTTCGGGACTGACATCCAGTTGCACCTGCTTATCCTCCAGCTGGGCTTGCAGTTCGGTGAGGAACTTGTCCACCACCGAGGCCAGCACCTGCGCGCTCAGGCGGCCGAACTGAATAATGGCGTCCAGACGGTTGCGAAACTCGGGCGAAAAGCCTTTCTTGATGATTTCCAGTGCGTCGCTGCTGTGATCCTGTTCGGCAAAGCCCATGGACGCGCGTGACGACGACTCGGCTCCGGCATTGGTGGTCATCACCAGAATAACGTGGCGAAAATCAGCCTTGCGGCCGTTGTTGTCGGTCAGAGTACCGTTGTCCATCACCTGCAACAGCAGGTTGAATACATCCGGGTGGGCTTTCTCGATTTCGTCCAGCAACAGCACACAATGCGGCTGTTTGGTGACGGCCTCGGTAAGCAGGCCGCCCTGGTCAAAGCCGACATAGCCCGGCGGCGCACCGATCAGGCGTGACACGGTGTGGCGCTCCATATATTCAGACATGTCAAAACGTACCAGTTCGATGCCCAGCGAGCGTGACAACTGCTTGGCCACCTCGGTCTTGCCCACGCCGGTGGGGCCGGCAAACAGGAAAGCACCGACCGGCTTATTCGGCTCGCGCAGGCCGGCACGTGACAGTTTGATCGCCGAGGCCAGCGCCTCGATGGCATCATCCTGGCCAAACACCGTCAGGCGTAAATCGCGCTCCAGATTGCGCAACTGGGTTTTGTCATTGCGGCTGACCTGACGCCCCGGCACACGGGCAATTTTGGCCACCACCTGCTCGATCTGCTCCACATCTATGCGCTCAGCCCGTTCGTTTTCCGGCTTGAGACGCTGATAAGCACCCGCCTCATCCACCACATCCACCGCCTTGTCCGGCAGTAAACGGTCGCTGATATAGCGGGCCGATAGCTCGGCGGCGGCCTGCAGGGCTTCGTCGGTATACGGCAGGCCGTGGTGCTCTTCAAAGCGCGATCGCAGCCCCTGCAGGATGCGCGCGGTTTCTTCCACGCTAGGCTCCACCACGTCAATTTTCTGGAAGCGCCGCGCCAGTGCGCGGTCTTTCTCAAACACTTCGCGGTATTCCTGAAAGGTCGTAGAGCCAATACAGCGAATCTCGCCGCTGGATAGCAGCGGTTTGAGCAAGTTGGAGGCATCCATCACACCGCCGCCCACCGCGCCTGCGCCAATAATCATGTGAATTTCGTCAATAAACAAAATGGCGTCCTTGCGTTTGCGCAGGGCGTTCAGCAGGTCTTTGAAGCGTTTTTCAAAATCACCGCGATACTTAGTGCCGGCCAACAGTGCGCCCATGTCCAGCGCATAGACTTTGCAGTCAAGCAGCATTTCGGGCACCTGGCCATGTTCGATGCGGTAGGCCAGCCCCTCGGCAATAGCGGTTTTGCCAACGCCGGCATCTCCCACTAGCAGCGGATTATTCTTACGTCGGCGCGCCAGCACCTGCGCCAAGCGCTCCAGTTCGTGCTCGCGGCCAATCAACGGATCAATACGCCCTTGCTGCACCTGTGCATTTAGGTCCTGGCTATAGGCCAGCAACGGATCCTGTTGCTCGTCCGCACCTGAAGCCAAGCTGCCGGTTTGTTCTGCGTCGCCCGTTTCCTGTTGTGCAGCACCGGTATTGCGCGACAGATAACTGACCACATCCAACCGGCTCACCTTGTGCTTGCGCAGCAGGTATACCGCGTGGCTGTCGGTTTCGCTATAAATGGCGGCCAACACATTGCCGCCGCCCACTTCGTCTTTGCCGGAGCTTTGGCCATGGAATACCGCCCGCTGCAAAACACGCTGAAAGCCCAGTGTAGTCTGGGTTTCCATATCCTGCAGATGCTCGGCAAACAGCGGCGTGTTACCGGCAATAAAGGCTTTAACTTCAGCGCGCAAAGCCTCGATGTCGGCACCGCAACCGCGCAACACTTGCGCTGCTTCACGGTTGTCCAGCAGGGCAAGCAGCAGATGCTCTACCGTCATGAATTCGTGGCGCTGTTCGCGGGCATCCTTGAATGCCAGGTTCAGCGATACTTCAAGTTCCAGATTCAGCATGGTGGTCACCTCGCTTTAGACAGGACAACGGTTTCTCAGTCGTCGCGTTTGACTTCACATTGCAGGGGGTGTTCGCACTCGCGTGCGTACTGGTTGACCTGCATCGCCTTGGTTTCTGCCACATCGCGGCTATAAATACCACAAAGCCCCTGCCCCTGGTTATGGATCATTAGCATGATCTGAGTGGCTTTTTCGCGGCTCATGGCAAAAAAGTCTTCTAGCACTTCCACGACAAAATCCATGGGGGTGTAATCGTCATTGAGCAGCAGCACCCGGTACAGGGGCGGCGGTTGCAGGGCGGGCTCGTCGGGGGCAAGCAATACTCCCCGCTGGGAGTCTTCGTCAAACTGGGGGGGCCTGGTGTAATCGGTCATGGTTATTTGCACTGATCCTGTGTGAAGCGGTTCGCGCATTATACCCGTTTGGCTGCTAAAAATTGACCCAGGTCGGTTCGTGGCTGCCTTTGGCTTGACGGGATTTATCGGCATTATATAACTGAGCGCTGTCGCGGTATGCCGCTTCCCGTTTTAGATCAAACCCGTTACAGCGAGGACACCTCATGCTCAAAGGGACTGTTAAGTGGTTCAACAATAGCAAGGGCTATGGCTTTATAGTCGCGCAAAGCTGCACCGAAGAGCTGTTTGCGCACTATTCATCCATCCAGATGGACGGTTACAAATCGCTCAAGGCAGGGCAGGCAGTACAGTTTGAAACCCGCCAAGGGGCTAAGGGCACAAACGCCGTCAATATCACTCCACTGCAGACGGAACACTAAAGCCAGATACAACACAAGCCACGTTAAAGTGGCCTGTGTTGTGTTTTGCGTTTAACGCCAGACGCCGGTGGCGGTTTGGTGACTCTTGATCACTTCTACATAGTTGGCGCGGTCATAGGCGCTGGGGTCAATGGCGCGCTCGCGGCTGACACTGCCTTTAAGCTGGCTTACCGATTCGTACTCATGCTCCTGCAGCCAGTTTTGCATATTGCGCAAAATCTGCCCGAGTTTTTGCGGCCCCTCGCGCAGCAGGATGCTACATAGATGGGTCACATCCGCACCGGCCATCAGCGCCTTGAGCGCATCACTGCCGCTGTGCACACCGCCGGTTACCGCCAGTGACAGCCCCACCTTGCCATACAGGGTCGCCACCCAGTGCACCCGCAGCAGGCTTTCATAACTGGATGACAGCGTCAGCATCGGAACCACTTCGCGGGTAAACAAAGCAATATCAGGCTGGTAAAAACGGTTGAACAGCGCCACACCATCAGCACCGGCCGCCTCTAGATTACGAATGAAATGCCCCACCGAGCTAAACTGCGAGCCCAGTTTCATGGTCACCGGAATGCTGACCTGTTGTTTGACCGCTTTGAGCAAGTCGATATAGCGCTGTTCGACCTGCGCTGAAGACTCCTCAATGTTGGTGGCCACGTAATACACGTTTAGCTCCAGTGCATCGGCACCGGCCTCCTGCAGTTGGCGGGCATGGGTGACCCAGCCTTCGGCGCTGATGCCGTTGAGGCTGGCAATAACCGGAATGCCCAGACTTTGCTTGAAGGTCTGCAGCTTTTCTAGGTACTCATCCAATTCGGTGCGAAAACAGCGGTCATCGTGTACCGGCAGAAAAGAGCCCGCCTCGCCAAAACCGGTTTCTTGCTCCAGCAGAAAGCGCATAGCCGCTTCTTCACTGCTACGGATGCTCTCCTCAAACAGTGAAGGCAGCACCAGCGCCGCTGCGCCTTCATCTTCCAGTTGCCGCGCGCTATCCAGATTGCCCGTCAGCGGTGAGGATGAAGGCACCAGCGGGTTTTTTAGTTTGAGCCCCAAGTATTCGGTGCTTAGATCGGTCATGTGTCCTGCTCCTGTTTTTGTTGTTCGGCCTTGTCGGCTTCGCCCGGCAGGTCGGCCAGGTCCTGATAATGAGAGAAGCGAGCTATAACGTCAGCTTGGGCCTGTTTGGCGTATTCTTCGGCCCGTTCGGGGTGGCTGCGCCTGAGCATGTTAAAGCGGGTTTCCGTCTGGGTAAATTCACTATAGTCGATAGAGGGTTCGACCGAATCCAACCGCAGCGGGTTCTTGCCGGCAGCTGCCCGTGCCGGTTCATAGCGGAACAGTGGCCAGTGACCGCTCTTGACCGCCAGATCCTGCTGGCGGTGGTTGAACGACAAATCCACCCCGTGGGCAATACAGGGCGAGTAGGCAATGATGATGGACGGGCCATCATGGGCCTCGGCATCCAGCATGGCGCGCAGGGTCTGCACATCCTTGGCGCCATAGGCTACCTTGGCCACATAAACGTTGTCATAGCCCATGGCGAGCATGGCCAAGTCTTTTTTCTGTGTCGGCTTGCCAGCGGCTGAGAACTTGGCCACCGCGCCCAAAGGCGTTGCTTTGGAGGTCTGGCCGCCAGTATTGGAATACACCTCGGTATCCAGCACCAGAATATTGACGTTACGCCCGGAGGCCAGCACATGATCCAGCCCGCCGTAGCCGATGTCATAGGCCCAGCCGTCACCCCCGATAATCCACACGCTGCGCACCACAAAGTACTCGCACACACTGAGCAATGCCCTGGCCTGCGGGCTGTCCATGGTTTGCAGCAGCGCCTCCAGCTCGGCGACTCTGGCGCGCTGCTCGGCAATACCGGCCTCTTCACGCTGGTCGGCGTTTTGCAGCCCTTCTACCAGTTCGGCGGGCAGTTGGTCTTTGAGTTGTTCCAGCAGTTCGTGGGCATATTCGGTTTGTTTGTCGATGGAGACACGCATGCCCAGACCAAACTCGGCGTTATCCTCAAACAGCGAGTTGTTCCAGGCCGGTCCCCGTCCATCCGGGTTGACCGACCAAGGCGTGGTCGGCAGGTTGGCACCATAAATGGAAGAGCAACCGGTGGCGTTGGCCACCACCATGCGGTCGCCAAATAGCTGGGACACCAGTTTCAGATAAGGCGTTTCGCCACACCCCACGCAAGCACCGGAGAACTCAAACAGCGGCTGCATAATTTGCGAGCCCTTGATGGTGGTGCGCTTGAGCTGGGTGCGGTCGTATTCGGGCAGGGTCTGGAAGAACTCCCAGTTTTTCACTTCCTGCTCGTGATGCGGGCCGATTGGCTCCATATTCAACGCCTTGTGCGAGGCGTTGGACTTGTCGCGAATCGGGCAAATATCAACGCACAGGGTACAGCCGGTGCAGTCATCCGGCGACACCTGATAGATCATCACATGATCTTGCGGGAAGTCGCGGCCCAGCACTTTTTGCGTTTTGAAGCCCTCCGGCGCATCGTCCAGCGCACTGACCGGCACCAGCTTGCTGCGAATGGCCGCGTGCGGACAAACCATCGGGCACTTGCCGCACTGGGTGCACAGCTCGTTGTCCCAAATGGGAATTTCCAGCGCCAGCTTGCGTTTTTCATAGGCGGCAGTGCCCAGCGGGAAGGTGCCGTCCACCGGCATCATGCTGACCGGAATAGAATCGCCCTCGCCCGCAATCAGACGGGCGGTAAAGCGGTGGATAAAGTCTGGCGCCTGGTTGGCCACCAAAGGCGGGCGCTCAAAGTTGCTGCTGGCCTGCTTGGGCAGCGCCACTTCATGCAAGTTTTCCAGCGTGGCATCAATGGCGTGGAAGTTCAGCTCAACAATGCGCTGCCCCTTGGCACCATAGGTTTTCTGTACTGCATCCTTGATCGCGGCAATCGCCTCGTCTCGGGGCAATACGCCAGAAATGGCAAAGAAACAGGTCTGCATTACGGTGTTGATGCGCTTGCCCATGCCGGCATCCTGAGCCACTTGGTAGGCGTCGATGCAGTAAAACTGGATGTTCTTGTCCAGCATCTGCTGCTGCATGCTGCGCGGCAGCTCGTCCCAGACCTCTTCGGCACTGTGCGGGGTATTCAGCAGGAATACCGCACCCGGTGCTGCCTTGGCTAGCATGTCATAGCGCTCGACAAACTGCGGCTGGTGACAGGCAACAAATTGCGCCTGATGATCGCCAATCAGGTAACTGGAGCGGATGGGTTGCGGCCCGAAGCGCAGGTGCGAAACCGTCATCGCACCGGATTTTTTCGAGTCGTAAACAAAATAGCCTTGAGCGTGCAGCTCGGTGGCCTCACCGATAATCTTGATCGAGTTCTTGTTGGCACTGACGGTACCGTCCGAACCCAGACCATAGAACATCGCCTGAATCGCTTCGTCATGGGCATCGGTTTGCCAGCTCTCATCCCAGTCCAGACTGGTGTGGCTGACATCATCATGGATGCCGATGGTAAAGCCGTTCTTCGGCTTGTCCTGATCCAGCTCTGCATAAATCGCCGCCACCATCGCCGGGGTAAATTCCTTGGAGGACAGCCCGTAACGGCCACCCACCACCAGCGGCAGGCTGGCAAAAGGACTATCGCCCTGCATTTGCGCCCGTGCCAGCGCGGTTAGCACATCCTTGTATAGCGGCTCGCCATCGCTGCCCGGCTCCTTGGTGCGGTCCAGCACCGCAATGGCTTTGACACTTGCCGGCAAAGCAGCCAGCAGACGCTGGGCCGACAGCGGACGATACAGACGCACCCGCAGCACACCGACTTTTTCGCCGCTGGCAGTCAGATAATCCACGGTTTCGTGCACGGTTTCCGCGCCGGAACCCATCAGGATGATGACTTTCTGCGCATCCGCTGCGCCATGGTATTCATATAGCTGATACTGGCGACCGGTCTGGGCAGCGAAGATGTCCATGCACTCCTGCATTACATCTGGGAACTGCTCATAAAAAGGGTTAACCGTTTCTCGGCCCTGGAAATACACATCGGGGTTTTGTGCCGTACCGCGCAGCACCGGACGGTCCGGGCTCATGGCGCGCTGGCGGTGCGCCTGCACATCCTCGTCACGCACCAGGGCACGCAGCACGCTGTCATCCACCGCACGGATTTTCGCCACCTCGTGGGAGGTGCGGAAGCCATCAAAAAAGTGCAGCACCGGCAGCCGTCCGCGCAAGGTGGCGGCATGGGCGATGGCGGCAAAGTCCATCGCCTCCTGTACCGAGCCGGAACACAGCATGGCAAAACCAGTCTGGCGGGTGGCCATGACATCGCTGTGGTCACCAAAAATCGACAGCGCCTGACAAGCCAGTGAGCGCGCGGCCACATGCAGCACCATGGGCGTGAGCTCACCGGCAATTTTGTACATGTTGGGGATTTTCAGCAGCAGGCCTTGGGAGGCGGTAAAGGTGGTGGTCAATGCCCCGGTCTGCAGCGCGCCGTGTACCGCACCCGCTGCGCCACCCTCACTTTGCATCTCGACAATATGCGGTACCGTGCCCCAAAGGTTGGTGCGCCCCTGCGCCGACCACTCATCCGCCCACTCGCCCATATTGGATGAGGGCGTAATCGGATAGATGGCACAAACTTCACTGAGTTTGTGGGCAATCATTGCTGCCGCTTCGTTACCGTCTATGGTTAGCCAGTTTGGTGTGGACATAATGAGCCTCCTGAGCGGACATTTTCTCTGCAGGCTAACCCTAGTGTGCCTTTACCCCATTGATACAGGTCAGCAACAGCGGGCAAGCTGTCCCAGCTGGGGTGTGGGCGGGCTGGACAACATTGCCAAGCAGCTGGGTCTGACCGAACAACAAGCCAGCGCCGGTGCCAATGCGCTGTTGCCCGGTCTGATTTCAGCGTTCCAGCAACAGGCCGGTAATGCTGATTTGGGCAGCCTGTTGGGCAATGTGCTGGGCGGGGCATTTGACTGCGTATGAAACATTAAAAAACCGGTGGTTGAGCCTTCAATCACCGGTTTTTTAATGCCTGTTCAGCACACGCACAACCGTTACACAAAACCTGAACCTGATGCTTGGTTCTCGTGCACGCTCACTGCAGCGGCCTGGTTTTTAAAGCCAATAGGAATAAGCAGATTCCCAATAAGTCTTTTTAAGTATAAAAAAGACTGTCTAAAATCCCGCCCACGCTCCAATTCATACAAGGTTCTTTCATGGCTCTGCGTCCATCACCCGTAATTCCCGGCTTCAACCTGACCCTGGGTTACACCTTGGTGTACCTGAGTCTGATCGTCCTGTTGCCGCTGGCTGGCATGCTGGTGTATGCCGCCCGTCTGAGCTGGGATGAGTTTTACGCCATCATCAGCCATAGCCGAGTACTGGCGGCACTCAAGCTGAGTTTTGGTGCGGCGCTGATTGCTGCGCTGCTTAACGGCCTGATTGGTACGCTGCTGGCCTGGGTGCTGGTGCGCTATCGCTTTCCCGGTCGTAAGGTCATCGACGCCCTGATCGACCTGCCGTTTGCCCTGCCCACGGCGGTGGCCGGCATCGCCCTGACAGCCCTGTATGCCCCCCGTGGCTGGGTGGGTCAATGGGCTAACGAGCTGACCTTGAAAATTGCCTACACACCACTGGGCATCATTCTGGCGCTCACCTTTGTCACCCTGCCCTTTGTGGTGCGCACGGTGCAACCGGTGCTGGAAGACATCCCACGCGAGCTGGAAGAAGCCGCCAGCTGCCTAGGTGCAAACAAATTCCAGGTGCTGCGCCATGTATTGATTCCCGCCCTACTACCCGCTTGGCTGACCGGTTTTACCCTCGCTTTTGCTCGCGCCGTCGGCGAATACGGCTCGGTGATCTTCATTGCCGGCAACATGCCGGGCAAAACCGAAATCCTGCCGCTGCTGATCATGGTCAAACTCGACCAATACGACTACCTCGGTGCCACCGCCATTGGTGTGCTGATGCTGGCGGTGTCCTTTGTCTTCCTGCTGCTGATCAACCTGCTACAGCGCAGGATCAGCAGAGGGTAGCCGGTCTGCCACAGAAACCACCGCTGGCGCTGCACAATCCACTTCAGTGACGAACACGGTCAAAACAGGACACACAATGAGCACATTAACCCTCACCACCAGCGGCCTGGTCCGCCAACGCAACTGGGGCGCGCTGAGCCTGATCGCCGGCGCTTGGCTGGCCTTCCTGTTTTTTTTGGTACTGCCACTGGCCGTCGTGCTCAGCGAGGCGCTAAAGCAGGGCTACGCCAGCTTCTTTATCGCTGTGCTGGAACCCGACGCCATTGCTGCGCTCAAGCTGACCCTGCTGGCGGTAGGCATTTCGGTGCCGTTGAACCTGGTATTTGGCCTTGCCGCCGCTTGGTGCGTGAGCAAATACGAATTTCGCGGCAAAAGCCTGCTGGTCACCCTGATCGACCTGCCCTTTTCCGTCTCCCCCATCGTGGCCGGCCTGATTTATGTGCTGCTATTTGGTGCGCAAGGGTTCTTTGGTGACTGGCTGGCCGAGCACGACATCCAGATCATCTTTGCCGTGCCCGGCATCGTACTGGCCACGCTGTTTGTCACCGTGCCCTTTGTCGCCCGTGAGTTGATTCCGCTGATGCAGCAGCAAGGCACCCAAGAAGAAGAAGCCGCACGCCTGCTGGGCGCTTCCGGCTGGCAAATGTTCTGGCATGTCACCCTGCCGAATATTCGCTGGGGGTTGATGTACGGCGTGGTGCTCTGCACCGCCCGCGCGCTGGGCGAATTTGGCGCGGTATCGGTGGTGTCCGGTCATATTCGCGGCTTTACCAACACATTACCGCTGCATGTCGAGATTTTGCACAACGAATACAACCATGTCGCCGCGTTCAGTGTGGCCACGCTACTGCTGTTGATGGCGTTGGTGATGCTGCTGGTCAAGCAGTGGGTGCAGGAAAAGAAAGGGATGATTTAAGGCTGGCTTTTTACCCAGCAACCACCAGAACCCATTTTCACGACACACAAGAATTTTGATTTACGGGAATATCCACATGAGCATCGAAGTCCAGCAGGTCAACAAAGCGTTCGGCAGTTTTAAGGCACTCAACCAAATCAATCTGTCGATTCAATCCGGCGAGTTGGTGGCGCTGCTGGGGCCGTCTGGCTGCGGCAAAACCACATTGCTGCGCATCATTGCTGGGCTGGAAAAACCCGATAATGGCAGCATCATTTTCAACGGTGATGACGTCTCCCGCCGCGATGTGCGCAAACGCAATGTTGGTTTTGTCTTTCAGCACTATGCCCTGTTTCGCCACATGAGCGTATTCGACAACGTCGCCTTTGGCCTGCGCATGAAGCCACGCCGTTCACGTCCGTCCGAAAGCGTGATTCAGGACAAGGTGCTTGAGCTGCTGCGCATGGTGCAGCTGGACTGGCTGGCCGACCGCTACCCTGAGCAGCTGTCCGGTGGACAACGCCAGCGTATCGCGCTGGCGCGTGCCTTGGCGGTAGAGCCGGAAATTCTGCTGCTGGACGAGCCATTCGGTGCGCTGGACGCCAAGGTGCGCAAAGAGCTGCGCCGCTGGCTGGCCAACCTGCACGAAGAAATCAACCTAACTTCAGTGTTCGTGACCCACGACCAAGAAGAAGCCATGGAAGTCGCCGACCGCATTGTGGTGATGAACAAGGGCGTGATTGAGCAAATTGGCACTCCGGCTGAGGTCTATGAAAACCCGGCCAACGAATTTGTCTATCACTTCCTTGGCGACTCCAACCAGCTGCAACTGGAGGACCAGCAAATCCAGTTCCGCCCGCACGAGGTGCTGTTGTCGCAACTGGAAAAGCCTGAACACTGTGCCGGCGTGGTACGTGATATCCGCCCGCTGGGTGCCATCACCCGTGTCACTATCAAGGTTGATGGCCAGGAGCTACCCATCGAAGCCGAAGTGGGCCGCGACGATGCCAGCCTTAACGGCCTGCAACGCGGCGCTACGCTCTACTTCAAACCCAAGGCCAGCTAGGCAAACACGTGCCGCTTTGCCCAGCAAAACCGGGCAAAGCCGCTACAAGTAAGGGCTGCATCAAGGCATCCACAAGCCCTGTGGATAACCATGTGGACAAGCTCTAGGCAAGTGCGGCTAATTCAGCTCTGGCAAGGCTTGCAGTTAGTTTGTACATTTTTTGAGCAGTATTTTTATTTTATTATCAATCAATGTGTTACAGCAACTTTTGCAAAGCCAAAGCAAATTTGATAACACATTTCAAATATTTTTCACGCCGCCGTCACCCATGTGCACAACCTTAAATGTCAAGGCCGTTTTGGCCTTGACAGGCTGCCCATAAATGACGTTCAAAGCGGCTCACACACCCCCACAGCCCAACCCATCTATTTCACCGCCCAGCGCCTTGAAACTATCGTCCTGCTGGCAAGCATCCGCCAGATAAAAGCAACCGACGCCCAGCGATAAACCCGCCGATTTACACCCTCGGCCACGGGTGACAAGGCGTGCGGCAATGCATCCACAAAGCCTGTGGATAAAGCTGTGAACAAGCTGGCAGCAAATGGGGCTGATTCATGGATTACAGGGGGTTCAAGCACATTGCTTGTTTTTTGAGCACTGAAAATTATTTATAAACTATCAATGGGTTACAGCCAAATATTCGACTCACGCACAGCGTCATGCGTCAGTCGCCATCAGGATAGCCAGCCTACTCAAGCGTGTGCACAACCTAAACTGTCAAGGCTGGGGTGGCCTTGACCAACACTCACCAGCCGCACAGCGGGCGCTAACAGCACCGCTGTTTGTGAGCACATAACAGGGGTCAGTTACTGCTGCGACGCAGGTTGTCGCAAATAATGGCAGTGGCCACCGCCACATTGAGGGATTCGGCAGCGCCGAACGCAGGAATGGTAATTTTGCGGGTTACTCGAGCTGCCAGTTCCGGGGCGATGCCGTGGGCTTCGCTGCCCATCAACAGCACGCCCCCGGCCTCTAAGGCCGCCAGTGCATGCACCGACTCACCTGCAAGGTAAGCGCCCAGTACCTGACAGCCAGCCGGCAAAGCGGTCAACCAGTCTGTCAGCGGCTGGTAATGCACCGACACCCGCAAAAATGAGCCCATGCTGGCGCTAATAACCTTGGGGTTATACAGCTCAACCGTATCCGGCGAACACACCACACGGCGGATGCCGTACCAGTCAGCAATACGCAGCAGCGTGCCCAGGTTGCCCGGATCGTTGATGCGATCCAGCGCCAGCACCCATTCACCCGGCTCCGGCGCACTCAGCGACGTCTCATCCGGCATGCGGGCAATGGCAAGGGCATCACGATTACTGACCAAGCTGCCGGCAGCGGCCAGCTCATCGGCACTGCACAGGGTTACCGGCCAATCCTGCAATAGATCGGCATGGGCTGCGGCAAAGTCTTCACTCAGGTAGAGGCTATGCAGCGGCCAACCGCTGGCCAGCAATTCGGCCACCGGTTTGCCGCCTTCGACCACAAACAGTCGCTCTTGCTGGCGCTCTTTTTTGCGCTGCAGGCTGCGCAGCAGCTTCATTTGGTTTTTGGACAGCATCAGGACAGATCCATCGCGCGGCGGCCGGCCAGCGCATGGGTCAGCGTACCGCCGTCCACGCTGTCCAACTCACCGCCCAGCGGCATGCCGTGGGCCAGCCTGGACACCAGCGTGTTACCGCCCTGCAGACTCTGGGCTATATAGTGGGCAGTAGCTTCGCCTTCCACCGTGGGATTGGTGGCCAGAATGACTTCGGCATAGCCTTCGTTGCCAATGCGCTCTAGCAGTTGTGGAATGCCGATGGCCTCCGGGCCCAGTCCGTCCAACGGTGACAACAGGCCACGCAGGACAAAATAGCGGCCACGGTAGCCGGTCTGCTCGATGGCAAAAATATCCTGTGGCCCCTGCACCACACACAACTGACTGTTGTCGCGGCGTTCATCCAGACACAGCGGACAGAGTTCATCCTCGCTCAGCGAACGGCAGCGTCGGCAATGACCGACCTGCTCCAGCGACATTTCCAGTGCCCGCGCCAGCCGCTGGCCACCGCTGCGATTGCGTTCCAGCAGGTGCAATGCCATGCGCTGGGCGCTTTTCTGGCCAACCCCTGGCAGCACGCGCAGGCTTTCCATCAGCTCCCGAACCAGTGGACTGAACGACATGCTTAAAACGGCATCTTGAAGCCGGGCGGCAATTGCAGGCCGGCCGTCATGTTGGACATATTATCCTGGCTGCTTTTCTCGATTTTGCGCACGGCATCGTTGACGGCTGCGGCAATCAGGTCTTCGAGAATTTCCTTGTCTTCCTGCATCAGGCTGTCGTCGATGCTGACGCGGCGCACATCATGACGGCCGGTCATCACCACGCTGACCATACCGGCACCGGATTCTCCGGTGACCTCGGCGTTGGCCAACTCTTCCTGCATTTTCTGCATTTTTTCTTGCATCATCTGGGCCTGCTTCATCAGGCCAGCCATTCCACCTTTCATCAGTGTTTGTCTCCGGGTTGATTAATCTAAGGGGTTAAAGCGGGTTATGCGGGCGAATGCTGTCAGGCAGCACGTGCGCACCAAATTCACGCATCAAACTCTGTACGCCGGCATCCTGTTCGATGGATGCCACGGCGTCGGCCTGCTGACGCGCACGACGGCGGGCCAGATTGAGAGCCGGTGTTTCACTGACCGGCTCAACTTTTTCAATCTGCAGCTGCACCTCACGGCCCAGCGTTTGGTTGACGCTATCGTTAATGCGCTTTTGCTGGGCGGCGGTAAACAGCGAGCTTTGTTGCGGATCGAGGTGCACACACCAGTGGTCGCCTTCTTCACTCACCAGAGTGCTGTTGCGTACTATATTGCCGGTCATACCGGTCAGCGCCATCTGCTCGCACAGTTCAATCCAGCGCGCCGCCAAACCGCTGGCCGGCGGGATATGCGGCTTAAGATCAATACTGTCCGCATCCTGCTGCTGTTGCAGGCTTGCCAGCTCATCGGCCTGCGGCTGCCAACTGTTATAACTGCCCATCAGCGCTTGCTGTTCCGCCAGCAGCTCGTCTTCACTGGTGTCCTGTTCGTCGGCTGCAGCCGCTGCAATCGCGGACGGTTGTTCTGCTGCAGGTGCGGGTGCGGGTGCGGGTGCGGCAATCGTTGCAGGTTCTGGGGTCGGCGCAACGGGCGGCACGTTTTCAGGACTGTCGGTTGCGCTGCTAAGTGGTGGTTCTTCAGCCGTCACCACACCGGTGGCGTGCGCTACGGGTATTGGCTGTTCTGCGGGCAAGTCTTCCCAAGGGGCTGGGGCATCCGCATCGACCAGAGCCGCTGCCGCTGGCGTCGTGCTAGCAGGCAATGCTGTAGCGTTGTCCGCATCAGGGCCCTTCTGCGCCACTATCGCCGTCGGCACAACAGGCTCAGAAACTGGCACCGGCTCAGCGGTTGCCGAAGAGGCTTGTGCACTCTGCTGCGCACCTACAGGCAGCTGCGTGCTCGTTTCGCTGGCGCGGATCGTAGACGAAGCCGCCGTGACCGCCGCCTCAGCTGACTGCTCGGCAGGGGCTGTTGTTGGCTTGCCCGGTTCAAGGGTGGCGGGTGTTTCATTGGCTGCAGGCACCGAACTAGCAACCGCAGCATCAGCACACATCGACGCGGGTCTGGCGGGCGTCTGCGCATCTGCCACTGTGGCAGCGGCCAACTGCAGGCGGGGGCTTGGCGTACCGGGCAAACTGGCCGGACGGAACGCCAGCATCCGCAACATGACCATCTCAAAACCGTCCCGGGCGTCTGGGGAAAGCGGCAGATCACGGCGTCCCATCAGCGCCACCTGATAATAAAACTGGGTATCTTCCGCCGGCAGCGCACGGGCCAGCTGCAGGATTTGCTCGCGGTCCCCCTGGGCGTTATCCACTGCATCAGGCAATAGCTGAGCCACGGTGATGCGGTGCAGTACACCCAGCAGCTCGCCCAGCACGCCCATCCAGTCGGGGCCATGATCGGCCAACTGACGGATGGCCTGCAGCATGGCGGCAGCATCACCGTCTACCAGCGCCTGCAGCACACCAAATACCTGCCCTTGATCCAGCGTGCCCAACATGGCACGCACGTCCTCAGCCAGTACCTTACCTTGGCCAAAAGCCACCGCTTGATCGGTCAAGCTCATGGCATCACGCATGGAGCCGTCAGCAGCGCGCCCCAGCAGCCACAGCGCCTGTTCGTCAAAAGGAATGTTTTCCTGGCCCAATACATGGCTCAGATGACCCACTACCGCCTCCGGCGGCATGTTTTTCAACGAGAACTGCAAGCAGCGCGACAGTACAGTAGCCGGCAGTTTTTGCGGATCGGTGGTGGCTAATAAAAACTTGACGTGGGCCGGTGGCTCTTCCAGCGTCTTCAGCAGCGCGTTAAACGAGCTGGTGGACAGCATGTGCACTTCGTCAATCAGGTAAACCTTGTAGCGGCCACGGCCCGGCATGTACTGCACGTTATCCAGCAGCTCGCGGGTATCTTCCACCTTGGTTTTGCTGGCGGCGTCCACCTCGATCAGATCAACAAAGCGGCCTTCGTCAATCTCGCGGCACACCGAACACTCGCCGCAGGGTGTGGAGGTGACGCCCTGCTCGCAGTTTAGGCACTTAGCCATGATGCGGGCGATGGTGGTCTTGCCCACGCCGCGGGTTCCGGTAAACAGGTAGGCATGGTGCAATCGGCCGGTATCCAGTGCGCTGATCAGCGCCTTGAGTACGTGGGCCTGCCCGACCATTTCACGAAACGAGCGCGGACGCCACTTACGGGCCAGTACTTGATAACTCATCTGGTTTCCATGCCGACAAAACAAAGGGGCTACATGCTAAGGAAACAGGGAGTAAATGTCCATGCAATGCGACAGGGCGGACAAAAATGAAGCCACCGGTGCAAAGAAAACTGATAGGGAATAATTGGAGGCGGCCCTGCCAGCCACACCCCGGCACACAATGTCACCGCTACGGCTGCTCCCTTCCAGGCCTGACCGGGTTCACGGTTAATCGTTGCGAGGGGACCAGCAGAGCCACCATCGAGAAACGTCCAGAACTGAACGTGGCGGCCATTCTAAGGCTTTTGGATATTTTTGCAAGCGACGATGCAGCCTGCCGCACAGCATCCAGCGGCCTACTGCAGCTCAAGCAGCTCGCCCCGCTCTTTTTGCCAGTCTTCAAAGGTCTGGGCGGCCTCGGCACCGTCCATCCGGTGCAGGATGGAAAAGTAATCTTGGCGCGTGGGGCTAGCCATGATGGTGCTGCGCTCCCTCACCTGCACCACATACACATCCTGAACATTTTGATGATCAAAATCGCGCCAGTGCTGCACGCCTTTAAGCAGCTGATATTCATGCCGCTCTAGGGCACCAATAAGCGCATCGGCCGACAGCTTGCCGGCGCGCTCGGCAGCCTCTGCCCATTGCACAACCGTGGCATACGCGGACGCCGCCATGCTACCCGGATACGCCTGATAGCGCGCTACATAGTCACGCACAAAGCGCTCACCCCTAGGGCTTTTTTCCAGCGCAGGTACCTGCCACGTCCAGGTCTGGATGCCTATCACGCCCTGCATGCTGTGCATGCCTATTTCCTCGACCATGGCCGGACTCAGGTGAGGAATAATGACCTGTAACTCTTTGAGCAAACCGTTACTTTCCAGCGTGCGCATCATCTGCAGCAAGTGGTGCCCCTGCAAAGCCAGCACCAGCATGTCGGGGCGTATCTTACGGATTTTATCCACCACCTGTTGATAGGACTTCTGTCCTGCCGCATCCGGCGCAATGCGGGTAAAACCATGGCGCGCCTTGTCTTGGCTGCCGGTGGTACGCCGCAGGCCTTCTTCAGTGCCAAGCCCCCAGCCGTCGTTACTGACAACATAGTAATAGCGCTGATTGGGGCGATTCCAAGCCAGATACTGGCCCAGCGCCTGCGCGGTCATCCAGTCATTGGCCGGCTCGCGAAACAGGTGTCGGTGCCCGTCGCGGCCGGTAATTTCGTTGGCATGATTGAACGCGGCCAAGTACAGCATGCGCTGGCTGGCCGCCTGACGGCCTGCCGCAATGGTTTCCTCCGTACTGCCGCCGCCCATTACCATGGCTGCTCCCTGCGCGGCAAAGGCCGTCACGTTGCGCTGCGCCTGCTCAACGTTGGAGCCGCTGTCGCGTATATCCAGCACCAATCGCTTACTCAGCACCCCACCCTGAGCGTTGATGTCATCCACCGCCAGCAATGCCCCCTGGGCGACATCCACCGCTCCGGCACGGTAATGACCAGTACGCGGCAGGCTCAAGCCGATCAGCACGCTATCCGCCGCTTGGGCCAACTGGCCGGCCAATAACAATAGAGCACAGAGTAGTGTGGGTTTGCGCATTGGATATCCCTCCTTTTTTCCGGCCATTATCCTAGCCTCCGCGCAATCGCTGGATTCTGCTTTGATGCCGTTAAACGCCAACTTTGGTTGTACCCGTAACGGCGTCTTGCACGCTCGACTGACACAAAAAAACCCGCCGGCATCACACCGGCGGGCTGGGGTATTACAAGCAGGTTATTGGTTGCCGGCAGGCTGGCTGATCACCAGTTCCAGCACATTAGCGCTGTCCACCACGGCATCCTGCGTGGCGCTGGTCCAGTCCGGTGCGCTGGCATTGCCATCTGCTGCAATGCTGGCCTGGACTTTGATGTCCTGTGCTTTTGACAGCTGCAGCTGGCTCATCACCGCATCGGCATCGCTGAGCACCACCTCGGCAGGCAGATCGGCCACCGTCAGGCGCTGGGCAGCCAGTGGCAGCTGACCGCTTTGCGGTGAACGGGCAAACACAAAAACGCTCGCCTCCGGTGCCAGCGTGCCCTCAAGTTCGGGGGCAAGGCTGATACGCACGGCAACCCGGCCGGATTCACTCAGTGTTGCCGGATCAGGCAACGCCGGCAACACTGGACCGGCGCTCGCTGCGGGATTCGGTTCGCCATACTCGGCCACCGCTTTTTCTGCACGCTCAATGCCCGTCAGCACCGCAGCGGCAGAGGGATCACGCGGGTCCAGCGAGTCCAGCAAGCGGTTCCAGGCATCACGTGCCACATTGAAGTTACCGCTTTCAAAGGCAGCAATGCCGACAAAGCCCAGCGTGGTGGCGTCATGCGGATCCGCGCTCAAAATCACGTCCACTGCATCTTGCAAGTCGGCGTTCCAACTGTTGCCGCCGGCAAAAAACTGTGCCTGCGCCCACTGAGCTAGGATCTCTGGCTGGCGACCAGCGACATCCATGGTGCGGGCAAAGGCGTTGGCGGCATCGGCATGGCGCTGCTCGCCCATGTAGTGGCGCCCAAGGAAAAACCAGACATCCGCCGCCTCCGGCTGCAGGCGCACGATATCTTCCAGCCGGCCAATCAACTCGTTGACGGCAGCTTCGCGCTCATGTTCTTGCTCCAGGGTGGGAATGCGCTTCATCAGCGCCTCAACGGCCTGTTGCTGCGCCATCAGCGGCTGCTGCGCAAGGCTTTCGCTCACCTGATCACTGGAGCCCCAAACCATGTACAGCCCTGTTCCGGCTACCGGCACCAGCAGGCTGGCTATCAGCGGCAGCGTCATACCCAAGCTAGCGCGCTGTCGCGGTGCGCCGGTGGCGGTGTCGTCCAGCAGCTCGCGCTCGGCCTCCAAGCGGCCCTGTTCAAACAGCTCGCCACTGAGGGTGCCTTGATCAAGCTGGCCTTGCAGATCGGCCAGCCGTTCTTGATAGAGCGCGACGTTCAGCGCGGTGCGGTCTTCCTCGGCTTGGTGCTGACGCACGCGCAACACCGGCCACAACAGTAACAGCAGAGCACTGACCAGCAGTACCAGAGCCAGCAACCAGAAAGTAATCATGTATCTGTAGATTCCCGTGATTGATTTAACAGGGTGGCAAGACGCTGCTGCTCGTCGCCGGACAGTTGATTGTCGGTTTTCTCTTGGCTACCGGTGCGGCGGCGCAACACGATCACCACCAGCATCAGCAAGCCAAAGCCCAGCAACACAAAGGGGCCGTACCAGAGCACCAGAGTACGGCTGTCACGCGGCGGTTTGTAACGTACAAAGTCGCCGTAACGCTCAACCAAAAAATCGACAATCTGCTCGTCGCTCATGCCTTCTTCAGTCATCAATCGATAGGTTTCATCGCGCAAGTCCATGGAAATGGGCGCATCCGAGTCAGCAATATTCTGGTTCTGGCACTTGGGGCAGCGCAGTTCTTCAATCAGCTTGCGGTAACGGTCGCTTTCGCTCTTGGTGGCAAATTCGTGGGTATCAATGGCCGCCTGCAGGGGCAACACCAGCCATAGGCTACATAACAGGGTCAGTAAACGCATTTTCATTGGCGATTTAGCTCCTGATAGACGGGGGCCAGCCGCTCACGCCAGACCTGCGCGTTGACCGCACCTACAAACTTGTGCCGGATCACGCCCTGAGCATCAATGATGAAGGTTTCTGGCGCGCCATATACGCCCAGCTCCATACCCAGACGGCCTTTGGGGTCGCTAATATTGAGCACATAGGGGTCTTTGAGTTCCTGCAGCCACGCCTGCGCCTTGGCGTCATCGTCTTTGTAGTTGATGCCGATAATGGGCACGCCGCGGGCGGCCAGCTGGTTGAAATAGTCATGCTCAGCGCGGCAAGTCGGGCACCAGGTGGCCCACACATTCACCAGCGCCGGCTTGCCCAGCAGGTCTTTTTCGGTCAGCAGCTTATCCGGCTCGCCCAGCGCTGGCTGCGCAAACGCCGGAAACGGCTTACCCAGCAGTGCCGAGGGCAATTCTTGCGGATCATTTTTCAGCCCGTATAAGGCCATCAGCGCAAAGGCCGCCACACCGCCCAGTACGGCCAGCATGGCCAGCAAACGTCCTTTAGACATCGGTGCTTACCTCCGCTGCAGATTTGCGGCCCAGTGAATCGCTCACTTTCTGCCGGAGACGCGCGCGGTAACGCGGGTCCCACGCCGACAGCAAAGCACCCAGCGCGGTCAGCAAACCGCCCAGCCAGATCCAACGTACAAAGGGTTTGACTTGCAGACGTACCGCCCAAGCACCGCTTTCTAGCGGTTCACCCAGCGCCACATAAAGGTCACGGGTAAAGCCTGGGTCAATACCGGCTTCGGTCATTGGCATTTGCTGCACAATGTAGAGACGCTTTTCCGGGTACAGCACACTGATTTCGCGGCCATTTTTTTGTACACGAATAACGCCCCGGTCTGATACATAGTTGGGGCCTTCGTGATGTTTGGCACCCTCAAAGCGGAAGCTGTAAGCCCCCAGTTCAACGCTGTCGCCCACGTTCATTTTCAGGTCGCGCTCAATGCTGTAATGACTGGACAGCACCACACCAATGGCGCAGATCACCAGGCCTATATGACCTACCTGCATACCCCAGTAACTGCGACTGAGGCTACGCAGACCCTTGAGCAGACCGCGGTGACGGGTTTTGTCGAAAATGTCGCGCGCGGCGCTAAACACAATCCAGAAACTGAGGAAGTACACCACCAGCACCGCGCCATTGAAGTCTTCAGCCAGCAGGGTCAGCGCAAGGCTTAAAACCGCCGCTGCCAGCAGCGCCGGCGCAATCATTTTCAGCAGCCAAGCCCCGGGCGTGCTCTTCCAGCGCAGCAACACACCGACGCCCAGCGCCAGCATCAGAATACCCATCAGCGGGTTAAACAGCGCATTGAAGTAGGGAGGCCCCACCGACAGTTTAGAACCGGTCAGCGAATCCAGAATCAGTGGGTACAGGGTACCGATCAGCACCATGGCAGTGGCCACCACCAGCACAATATTGTTGACCAGTAGCAGTGTTTCCCGCGACCAGAAACCAAAGCCCACACGGCTTTTCACCACCGGCGCGCGCAACACAAACAGAGTCAGCGAAGCACCCACCACCACCAGCAGGAAGACCAAGATAAACAGGCCACGAGTGGGGTCGGAGGCAAAGGCATGCACCGAGGTCAACACGCCCGAGCGCACCAAAAAGGTGCCCAGCAGGCTCAGTGAGAAAGCAGCAATCGCCAGCAGCACCGTCCAGTTTTTGAACAGGCCGCGCTTTTCGGTGACCGCCAGCGAGTGAATCAGCGCGGTGCCCACCAGCCAAGGCATAAATGAAGCATTTTCTACCGGGTCCCAGAACCACCAGCCGCCCCAGCCCAGCTCGTAATACGCCCACCAAGACCCCAGCGCAATACCGATGCCGAGAAAGGCCCAGGCCACCAGCGTCCAAGGGCGCGACCAGCGTGCCCAAGCCGCGTCCAGCTTACCGCCCAGCAGCGCGGCAATGGCGAAGGCAAAGGCCACCGAGAAACCCACATACCCCATGTATAGCATGGGCGGGTGCACCACCAGGCCAAAGTCCTGCAGCAGTGGGTTAAGGTCACGGCCATCGGCCGGAATGTTCGGCAGCAGGCGCTCAAAGGGGTTGGAGGTCACAATCAAAAACAGCAAGAAGCCCACGCTGATCATACCCATCACCGACAGCACCCGCGCCAGCATTTCTTCCGGCAACTGGCGCGAAAAAATAGCAACAGCAAAGGTCCAGCCAGACAGGGTGAAGGCCCACAACAGCAGCGAGCCTTCGTGCGCGCCCCATACCGCGCTGATCTTGTAGTACCAAGGCAGCAGGCTATTGGAGTTCTGCGCGGTATAGGCCACGCTAAAATCGTCCACCACAAACGACCACGTCAGCGCAGCAAAAGAGAAAAACAAAAACACAAACTGGCCCCAGGCCGCAGGCTGCGCCAGGCTCATCCAGCGATGGTCACCCTTCCAAGCGCCAACCATAGGGAAAAACGACTGCACCACGGCAAAGCAGAGCGCTAAAATCAGCGCCAGATGGCCCAGTTCGGGAACAAACAACGCAGTGCTCATTGCTTGGCTTCCTGTTCACGGGCTTCCTGGCCAGCTTCGTAATGCTTGAGCATGCCGGTTTTTTCCAGCGCATCGCCCACCTCGGGCGGCATGTAGTTTTCATCGTGCTTGGCCAGCACTTCATCGGCCACCAGCACGCCGGCAGCATTCAGACGGCCCAGCGCGACAATACCCTGCCCTTCACGGAACAGGTCAGGCAGGATGCCCTTGTATTCGATGGTGACATCGGCATCGCCGTCGGTCACCACAAAGCGCACGGTCAGCGCGTCTTCGTTGCGCTGCACCGAGCCTTCGCGCACCAGGCCACCGGCACGGATGCGGGTATCTTGCGGCGCCTTGCCGGCTACAATTTCGCTGGGTGTGTAGAACAGATTGATGTTCTCACTCAGGGCAAATACCGCCAGCCCCACCGTAGCGGCCATGCCGGCCAGAATGGCCAGTACAATGATCAAACGTTTTTTACGAACCGGATTCATTCTGTGCCTCCCAACGCAAGCGACGGCTTTCTTGCTTGATGTAGTTCTTTTTAGCCAGCCATGGCAGCAGCACATTCAGCCCCATCACCCCCAGCGTGATGCCAAAGGATAACCAGACATATAGCCCGTGCTTACCCATCGCCAGAAAGTCAGTAAAGGTGTTGAACGCAAAAACAGAGTTGCTCATGACTTGATGCCCGCCTGTCTGGCCACTTCTTCGCGCACCCAGCTGGTACGTGACTCGCGGCGCAGGATGTCCAGCCGCATGCGCATCAGCAACACCACGGCATAAAAACAGTAAAAACCCAGCACCATCAGCAGCAAGGGCACCCACATCGAGGCCGGCATGGCCGGCTTTTCGGTTAGGGTGAAACTGGCTGGCTGGTGCAAGGTGTTCCACCACTCTACGGAATACTTGATGATTGGAATATTAATCACGCCCACCACCGCCAGCACGGCACAGGCGCGCGCGGCGCTGTCGCGGTTACTGATGGCCTGCCCCAAGGCGATGATGCCAAAGTACAAAAACAGCAAAATCAACATCGCAGTCAGCCGCGCATCCCACACCCAGTAAGCACCCCAGGTGGGCTTGCCCCAGATAGCACCGGTTAGCAGCGCGATAAAGGCCATCCAGGCACCCAGTGGCGCGGACTGCTGCAGCGCCACATCGGCAATTTTCATCTTCCACACCAGCCCCACCACGCCACAGATGGCCATGGAGACATAGATTGACTGGGCCAGAAAGGCCGCCGGCACATGGATATACATAATGCGAAAGCTGTTGCCCTGCTGGTAATCAGCTGGCGCAATCGCCAGCCCCCATACCAGTCCGCTGGCCAGCAGCAGCACCGCCGCCACGCTCAACAGGGGCAGCCAGCGTCCGCTGATGCCATAAAACCACTTGGGCGAGCCCAGGCGGTGAAACCAGGTCCAGTTCATGCCGTTATCCGCTTTTTGAAAAACACAAGGGCTGCCCTATTCGCCCACGCTGATGCGCAGGCCCGCCGCAATGGCAAAGGGCGTCAGGGTAATGGCCAGCATCAGCATGCTGCCCATCCACAACAGGTAACCAACCACCGGCAGCCCCTGCAAGGCCGCCTGCAGCACACCGCTGCCCAGAATAAGCACCGGAATATATAGAGGTAAAATCAATAAAGTCAACAGGATACCACCACGTTTTAGGCCAACCGTCAGCGCCGCACCCACGGCACCCAGCAAACTCAGCACCGGCGTGCCCAGCAGCAACGAGGCCAGCAACACCGGAATATTGTCGGCGGGCAAACCCAGCATCAACGCCAACACCGGCGACAGCAGCACCAGCGGCAGACCGGAAAACAGCCAGTGGGCCAGCACTTTAGCCAGTACCAGTACTCCTAGGGGGTGCGGCGAAACCACCCACTGCTCCAGCGAGCCGTCTTCAAAGTCGCTGCGAAACAGCCCGTCCAGTGACAACAGCACCGCCAACAGCGCCGATACCCAGACCAGCCCCGGCGACAGCGTGCGCAGCAGCTGGGTTTCCGGCCCAACCGCCAACGGAAACAGGGAAATGACAATGGCAAAAAACACCAGCGGATTGGCCAGCTCGCCTGGGCGGCGAAACATCAGCCGTGCCTCGCGCACCAGCAACAAAAAGAACACCTTGCTCATGGCCTGCCCTGCCCCAGTTCCAGCTCGACAAAGTGCGCCGGACGCCGCTGCAGCTCGTGGTGGGTGGTAAAGATCACCATGCCGCCCTGTTCGCAGTGGCCGGCTAGGTGTTGTTCCAGCTGAACCACGGCCTTTTTGTCCAGCGCGGTAAAGGGCTCGTCCAGAATCCACAAGGGCGGCGCGTCCGGCAAATACAGACGCGCCAACGCCACGCGGCGTTGCTGGCCGGCAGATAGGGTAAAGCAGGGTACGTCTTCAAAGCCTTTTAGGCCCACCGCCACCAGCGCATCGGCAATGGCCTCACCCGAGGCGCCATGCTGCAGTGCAGTCAGCCAGGCGAGGTTTTCCAGCGGCGTCAGCAGGCCCTTGATGCCTGCCGCATGACCAATCCACAGGCTGTCGCGGGCCAGTTCGTCACGCTGGCGACCCAGTGGCTGGCCTTTATAGAGAATCTCGCCCGCGCCCGGCTGCATCAGCCCGGCCAGCAGACGCAGCAAGCTGGTTTTTCCGCTCCCGTTGGGGCCGGATACCTGCAGCATCTGGCCCGCGCGCAGTTGCAGCTCAAGGCCGCTGAACAGCACACGCCAGTCGCGCTCGCAGGTCAGTTGACGGGTTTGCAAAAAAACGTCGGTCACACAGTGGCCTTAGCTGGAAACAAAATTGCGGGAACGGTCAAACCGTCCCTGCCCAAAATGGCGCTGATTATACACAGTCTGCCCTCGCGCTGGGAAAGCGCACCAGCAAAAGGCTGTTTTTGCGCAAGGAAGCCTCTGCATTAGTCAGCGCCTGCGTAGTGCCAGCAGCGCAAACCGCTGTGGCGTATCACCTGCGCGCCGATAGCCTGGCGCAGCACGCCCTCCACCGGCGTTAGCAGCGTCAGTTGCTGGCGGGCGCGGGTGATGCCGGTATACAGCAGCTCTTTGGTCAGCACCGGGCTGGGCACATCCGGCAGCACCAGTGCGCAGTGGTCAAACTCGGAGCCTTGCGACTTGTGCACCGTCATGGCAAAAACGGTGTCCACCGCCGTCAGCCGGCTGGGCAGCACCAAGCGCACAGCGCCACTGCCATCATTGCGGGCAAAGGCAACCCGCAGCCCATCCGGCAGCGCGATCGCAATACCAATATCCCCGTTCATCAGGCCCAAGCCATAGTCGTTGCGGGTCACCATCACCGGCCGGCCGGCATACCAGGGGCTGTCGGCGGCTTTGACCAGCGTATCGGCCAGGCTTTGCTCAACCAGCTGGTTCAGCCCCTGCACGCCCCAGTCGCCCTCGCGTAGCGCGCAAAGCAGGCGGAAGCGGTCAAAATCCCGCAACAGCTGCGCCGCCCAGTCGTGCCAGCACGCAACGTCCGCCTCTGCAGGCGGCATCTGGTGCAAACGTTCTATATACGGCGCGAAGCCTGCCCGCACCAGCTCCTGTAACGTGCCGCGTCCGGCTTTGGGCCAGTGCACATCCGGCAGCGGCTGGCGCAGCAGGGTCAGCGTGCCCGCCACATCCATAGCATTGACCGCTGCCGCCAGCCGCCCGATACCGGAGTCACCGGCAAAGCGGCGCGAATGGCGCAGCATCACGGTGCGCTGCTCCAGCGCATCGCGCTCTGCAGTGCCCGGCTCCAGCCCCTGACTATCCAGCGGACTGCCACACAGCTGCTGCAGGTGCTGCAGGGTATCTGCCGTATAGCGACCGGCGGCGGCATGCAGGCACAGCTCGCCCATCACCGCCCCCGCTTCTACCGAGGCCAGCTGGTCTTTGTCGCCCAGCAAAATCAGCCGTGCATGGGGCGGCAGCGCCTGCAGCAGGTTGTCCATCATTTCTAGATCGATCATCGAGGCTTCGTCCACCACCAGCACGTCCAGCTGCAGCGGATTGCCGGCGTGATGGCGAAAGCTGCGGGTGTCCGGCAGGCTGCCGAGCAAGCGGTGCAGCGTGCCCACCTGATCGGGAATGGCAGCACGCACGGCCTCGGTCACCGGCAGCGCGGCAATCTGCCCGCCGATGGACTCGCCCAGTCGCGCCGCCGCCTTGCCGGTCGGAGCAGCCAAGCGAATATGCAACGGCGGTTTGTCCTGCGCCAGCGCCTGTTGCTGCAGCAGCGCCAGCAGGCGCACCACGGTGGTGGTCTTGCCGGTGCCGGGGCCGCCGGTAATCAGGGTGAAGTTGCCACTGGCGGCCATAGCACAGGCGATTTTCTGCCAGTCATTGCCTGCAACCGGCGTGACAAACAGCTGGTTGAGCGCTGCGGTAAAGCCCGCGTCCAGCGGATAACGCTGCGCCAGCCGCTGCCCGACCGCCTGCGCGACAGCGGTTTCGTGTCGCCACATGCGGTACAGATACAGGCGCTGATGCTGCAGTACCAATGGTGCAGGCGGGCTGTCCGCCCCGCTGCTGACCAACGGGCTGTTCTGCAACAGCTCCAGCCACTGCGCCAACGGGCGCGAGGCCCACCAGCGTGCTGGGCTGGCCGAATCGTCGGCACTGGCAGCTTGCTGCAACTCTTGCGCTAGGCTGTCCAGTCGCAGGCAGACATGACCATCCTGCAACTGACGGCTTAGCAATGCAGCCAGCAAGGCCACTTCGTGCTGGTCGCTGGCCAACTGCAGGCAGAAACGAGCCAACGCCACATCCAGCGCGCGCAGTTGGCGGCTGTCCAGCCAGTGTTGCAACAGCTGTGCAGCAGGCGGCAGGCTGGCCAATTCTGGGCTGGCCGCTGGTGCGGTAAAAAGGTCCATCTGCATTAGACAGTCTCCTTGTTGGCAAACAGGGCATCCAACTGCTCTATCAAAGCCAGCGGCGGTTTGACAAAGTGCACGCCCTGCTGCGGGCCTTCAATGCCCCGCAAAAACAGGTAGACCACGCCGCCCACATGCCGGTCGTAATCGTAATCCGGCAGGCGGCTGCGCAGCAGGCGGTGCAGCGCCAGGCTATACAGAGCGTATTGCAGGTCATAGCGATGCTTGAGTACGCAGGCATCCATCGCTTGGGTGCTATAGGCTGCCGCTGTGCCGCCCAGCCAGTTGGATTTGTAATCGGCTAGGTAATAGCGGCCATCCTGCACAAACACCAGGTCAATAAAGCCCTTGAACAAGCCATTGATCGACTGCGGCAACAGGGCGGGACGACGCTGGCCCGGCAGGATGTGTTGCTGCACCAGCCGGTCTAACGGCAGGCTGGCAGCCTGATGGCTGGCAAACCAAAACTCCATTTCATTCTGCCAGTTATCCAGCGTGGCAAGGCTGAAATCCGCAGCATTTGGCAGCTGAAAACGGGTGGTCAGCAGCTGCTCCAGCCAGCCCTCCAGTACCTCATGCCATGAGCCATAGCCGCGCCCATGGCACAAATCGCGCAGCAAGCGGCTGCGCGCCGGCGCATCCTGCAACAAGGCGGGCTGCAACACGCGCTCCAGCAACAGATGCAAAAAGGTACCCGGCCGCGCACCACGCGGAAACAGGTGAATACCTGCCAACAGCTGCGGGCGTGACGGCTCGTCTGGCTGGTCAGGCTCATCGTCCTGCAACACCTGCGCGGCCTGTGAATCGGGCGCGGTCACATGCACGCCGCGGGTGCCCAGCGCGCTATACGAGGCGACCCACCAGCTTTCATGCCGTAGCGACGGCGCAGCGCGGCAGACTGGGCTAAAATCTGGGGCTGGCTCTTGCCAGCAGTTGCTGTCGGGCGTGGGTGCGTCCAGCCATTGGCTGGGGTCGCCCGCTTCATTTTCCGCGCCCTGTGCCGGCTTGATGCCAGCCTGCAGATAGCCCGGTGCACTGCGGCCCGCCGCTTGATTGAGCTGCGCCATACCTAGCCAGCAGGCGTGGCGGGCGCGGGTCAGCGCCACATAATACAGGCGCAGGTCTTCAGCCAGCCGCTCGTCATCCAGCTGTTCAGCCAGCCCGGGCTGGTCCGGGTCAGTGCAGAGGCTGCGTTCGCCGCCCAGCGTCACCATTGCGCCACGCTCAGGGCTGGCTTCCCGATAGCTGCAAATAAAAGGCAAAAACACCAGCGGGTATTCCAGTCCCTTGGATTTGTGGATGGTCACCACCCGCACCAGCGCGGCGTCACTTTCCAGCCGCAGCACCTGCTCATCGCCCGCCCCACCTGGGTCGGCATGGGCCTGCTGCAAAAACTCCAGCAGCGCCGGCAGGCCGTCCAGCTCGCGCGATGCCTGTTGCAGTACCTCCGACAGATGCAGCAAATTGGTCAGCGCCCGCTCACCCTGCAACTGGCGCACCAGTCGCTGTGGTAGCTGGTAGTCGTGCATCAGCTGGCGCAACATGGGCAAAACGCCCTGCTGATGCCACAGCTGCTGATAGCCACGAAAGCGCAGCACACTCTGCTCCCACGCCAACTCATCCTGCTGCAGGGTATCCAGTTCGGCCAGACTCAGACCCAGGGTACTGCTGGCCAGCGCCGCCTTTAGCGCCCGCTCATCATCCGGCTGCAGACAGGCACCCAGCCAGAGCTGGATATCCAGCGCTTCCTGGCTGGCATAGACCGAATCGCTATCGGACAGATACACCGAACGCACCTGACGTAACAACAGCGCCTGCCGAATGGCCGCTGCCTCGTGCCGATTACGAACCAACACCGCCATATCGCTGGGTGCCACCCGCTGTAAGCTACCATCCGCCTGCAAGTAACCGGTATCGCCGTCATTGAGCAGACGCACCATTTCGCTGGCGCAAATATCGGCCATCTGTGCCTGATAAGCGCTCTTACTCAGCCCTTTGCCGCTGTCATCAACGGGCAACTGCCAATAGGTCAGCGCCGGCAAGGGCTGGCCGGCATGACTCCAAACCTCTTTACGGCCGTTGGCCCGCACGCTAACAAAGGGCAAAGGGTTATCGCCATCGTTACGGCGAAACATAAAGGCCCCGCGCTGACAGTGCTGTTCTCCATGGGTAAACACCGCATTCACCGCATCCACCATGGCCTGACTGGAGCGGTAATTGGTGTCCAGACTGTAGTGCCGGCCCGTCGTGGCCGTGCGGGCTTTCAGGTAGGTGTGGATATCAGCGCCACGGAAGCTGTAAATGGCCTGTTTGGGGTCGCCGATCAGAAACAAACCGCTCTGTTCATCGTTGTCTTCTAGGCGATAAATACGGTTGAAAATTTCGTACTGAACCGGATCGGTATCCTGAAACTCGTCAATCAGCGCCACCGGAAACTGCCCGCGCACAATGGCCGCCAGCGCCTCGCCCTGGGACGAAGCCAGCGCTTGGCGCAGGTTAAGCAGCATATCGTTGAAGCCAATTTCGCTGCGCAAGCGTTTTTCTTGGGCAAAGCGTTCGCGCACCCAATGTGCCGCGTGCCACAACAGGCTATCGCCCTGCCCCGCCTTGAGTGATTTAAGCTGCTGCGGCAAGGTCTGCATGGCCGTCAGCGCCGGATGATCAGGGGCCTGATGGCCGTCCTTCCAGCATTCACTCCAGCCATCGGGCGTTAGCCGATTGATGGCGCTGGTAGTTAAACCCAGTTCAAGCGCCTGTGGATCATCGCACCAGGCCTGCAGCTGGTTCAGCCAGTTGTCCATGGTGCCGGCCTTCATTTTGCGGCCATCGACCTGCTTGCTTTCAATGGCGGCAAACGCCAGTTGGCGCAGCTCAGCAGTCCAGACCTGCCAAGGCTGCTTGAGCGCGGTCAGCTGGCGCTCGAACTCCGCCTGACTGCGCTGGAGCACCTGCTGCAGGCTGGCTTGGCTGTCGCTGGCGGGCAGCTCGACTTCGGTGGCCTGCACCGCGCGGGACAGCAGATTCCATAGGCCGTCCGGCGTGCCCCAGTGCTCGCGCACCCAACGCACACCGGCGCTGTCGAGGGCATAGCAGTGCAGCCGCCAATAATCGCGCACCACTTGCCGGTACAGCGGGCTATGACGGGTTTGCACCTCTTGGTCAAACAGGCTGCCGCTGGCAAAAGCGTGTTCATGCAGCATGCGCTGGCACCAGCCGTGAATGGTTTGGATGGCCGACTCATCCATCCACTGCGCCGCCGCATCCAGCCGCGTAGCGCAACCGGCCCAGTCGGCCGCTGCGTAGCTGTCACGCAAACCGGCCAAAAAGGGATCAGGCTGCGCCTGCTCACGAAACACCTGCGCCGCTTCCACCAAGCGGGCACGGATACGGTCACGCAACTCACGGGTGGCGGCATCGGTAAAGGTCACCACCAGAATATCCGGCGGCAGCAAAGGTTTAGCAAAAGCCTGCGCCCCGCCATGGGCCAACACCAGCCGTACATAGAGCGCGGCAATGGTGTAGGTTTTGCCGGTGCCGGCACTGGCCTCAATCAGACGACTGCCATGCAATGGAAAGTCCAGTGCGTTTAGGGGTTGCGGCTGGCTCATGGCTGATTCTCCTCGGCCGGCTCGGGATACGGGGCAAAGTCGGGCTCCAGCTCAAGCAGAATGCGATACAGCGCGGGGGCATAGCGCTCAAAGCCGGCCTCCATCAGCTGGGCAAAGTTTGCAAACTGGCGCAGCAGCACGCTTTCCTGCTTGGCCTCGCCACTGTGTTGATAGCTGCCCTCGTAGGCTTTGCACGCACTGTCATAGCAGCTGTCGGCGTTTTTGCCGCCCTGTTCGGCCACCAGCCAAGCCATGGCGGTATCAAAGCCCACCGGCAACGGTGCGCACATGCCCTGCGCCCAGAGCTCAAGCCAGGTTTGCAACTGCGTGCGGGCCTGATTTTGCGGCATCGGTTCAAGACACGCGAAGCCGTCTTCGCCATAGATTTCACTGCGCACCGAGGCACCGGCTGCATGCAGCAGCACGTGATTGAACACCGGCACCAGCAGACGCGACCAGCGCCAGTTTTTGTCTTTTTTCAGCGCGCCGGTTATCTGCTGCAGCTGAACCGGTTGCTCGCCATCCAGCCCGCTGCAACCTTGCCAGCTACGCAACCCCGGCACCGGCAGGCCATTAACCACCTGTGCCGGCATATCCAGCAGCCATTGCCGGTCATCGCTGGCCAGCTGGTGCTGGCGTGCAAGGTAATACCGCAGCTGTACGCCCAGCGGCGCACTCAGCGTGTCCAACAGCTGTTGGCCAAAGCCCAGCATGGGTAGCTCGCCACGACGGCGTATACGCTCGGCAATTTCGTCCAGTGAAAAGCCCAGCCCTTGACGCACGCCTTCGGCCAGCAAACGGCTTTTCAGGCTGTGGCGCTGCAGATTGTCCAGCGCAAACGGCTCGTCATCCTCCTGCTGCACCCCCTCGCTCTGCAAATAAACCTTGAAACGCTGAGCAAAAAACTGTTGCACCGGACGGCGTAAAAACCGCTGCAAGCCGAGCGGTGTCAACGGCTCATCCAGCTGCAAGGGCGGCAGCGCGGCTGTCGGTGGCTGAACTAAAGCGGCGGGCAGATGCAGCGCCTGCCATTCGCTGGCATAGGTAAACAGCGGCGGCTTTTCGCTGTGGAAATACAGCGCGCTGAACGGTTGCAGCGGGTGGCTGCAGGTCAACGCTTGGTCCAGCGGCTGACCGCAGCGGCTGCGCCAGCCCTGATTTAGATGGTCACGCAACTGCGCCACCAGCACCGAAGGCGTGCATTCGCTGTTGTCCTGCACGTTACGCCCCACCCAGCTGATATAGAGCATCTGCCGCGCTGCCAGCAGCGCCTCCAGCATCAAATAGCGGTCATCCTCGCGGCGGGAGCGGTCACCAGGGCGGTAATTGCCGGCCATCAGGTCAAAATCCAGCGGCGGCTGCATACGCGGGTAATCGCCGTCGTTCATACCCAGTAGACACACCATCTGAAACGGTATGCTACGCATGGGCATCAGGGTACAAAAGTTGATAGCACCGGCCAAAAAACGCTGGCTATCGCGCCCGCTATCCAGCGCTTCAAGCCAAGCCTCGCGCGCCACCTCCAGCGGCAACCTGCCAGCAAAATCCCCCTGCAGACAATCTTGCTGCCAGCGCTCCAGCGCTTGATACAGCTGGTGCAGCAGCAACTGCTCATCCTGCTCACGCGGGTCAAAAAACTGCTCCAGCACGCCAATAAAACAATCGGCCCAGTCCTGTGGCGTGCGTTCCGCCTGCAGGTTTTGTTCAAGCGCAGATAGGGCTTCCAGCAGCAGGCTCAACGGCCCCACGGCGGCGGCTTCCAACCCCGCCACCTCGGCATAGGGCTCGATACCCTGTAGCGTCTGGTTGTCGCCCATGGCATAGCCGGCCAGCATGCGCTGCAGACCAAACGCCCAGCTGTTTTGCTCCAGCCCATCCGGCAGGCCCAAGCTGCTGCGTCGTTGCGCATCCAGCCCCCAGCGAATGCCGGCACCTTCCATCCAGCGTTGCAACAGCGGCACATCGCCTTCCTGCAGGCCAAAACGCTGACGCAGCGCAGGCACATCCAGCAGAATCAACAGCTGGCTGCGCGTCAGGCGCAGGCGCGGCAGCTGCAACAACAGCTCCAGCGCAATCAGCAGCGGCTGCTGGCCACGCTGCCCCTGATCCGACAAAGCAAAAGGCAGATAACGCGGCTCGCCTGGGCGGAACTGCCCAAACACCGCCTGGATGTGCGGCGCATAGCGGTCAATGTCCGGCACCATGACAATCACATCACGCGGCTGCAACTGCGGATGGCGAGCAAAGCGGTCCAGCAATTGATCGTGCAGCACCTCCACTTCGCGCTGCGGGCTATGCACGCTGTGAAAACGGATGGACTCATCCTGTTCAACATCAATGGGCTGCGACCACAGGCTACGGGTTTCATGCAACGGGCGCAGATTTAGGATATCGCTGTGCAACTGGCGCAACAGGCTGTCAGGGCTGCTTTCTTCGCTAAACAAATCCACCTGCTGCTTGTGCTGGGCAAATAGCCCTTCGTAGCTGTCGCGGTTGTCGTGCTCCTGCAGCAAGGCTATATAGTCGCGCCCCTGTTTGCCCCAGGCCGCCAGCAGCGGATGGGCATGCTGGTGCAGCTCGTTGATATCCAGTTGCTCCGGCATACCTGCGCGGCGACCATGGCGGCCCAAACGGCTGCGCAGCAGGTCACGGTCGGCGACAATATCGCCCCAGTAATATTGACAAGGGTTGTGTACGCAAAGAATGACCTGACTAAAACGGGCCATGGCCGCCAGCGCCTCCAGCGCCTGCGCCGGCAGCGAAGAAATGCCAAACACTATGACCCGTCTGGGCAGCCCGGCAGGACGTGCATCCAGCTGCTGCAGCGCACTGACAAAGCGCGGATGCACACTGGCACGACTGCCCGTCAGCGTGTCGTGGCCAATATTCGCTTGCAGTTCACGCCACAGCTGAGCCTGCCACAGCAGTGTTTGCTGGCGCACATCGGCATCATCCGCCAACGCATTATTTTCACTGGCGGGCGCGTGATTACCCAGCCGATCAAAACCGGCAGCCCAGTCGCTCAGCCAGTCGGCACGGTATACCTGGTACTGGTCAAAAATGTCGGCGATGCGCTGGCACACCTGATACAGCTTGCGCTGGCCTTCGTCCTGCTGCAAAAAACGCTGCAGCGGCGCAAAGCCCGGTTGCTGCAACAGCTGCGGCAACAGATGCATCAACCGCCACTGCAGGCTGGCCTTATCCAGTGGCGAATGTTCGGCCACCTCGCCGGCACCCAGCACAGCACGATAAGCCTGCCAGATAAAACGCGCCGGCAGGCTCACCTGCAAACTGGCAGCAATGCCCAGCCCGCTATCAGCAGCCAGCGCATGCTGCAGCCACTGGGCCATGCCGTTGCTCTGTACCAGAATGGTTTCGGCCTCCAACGGTGCCAACGGGTGCGCCTGCATCCAGTGCACTAGCAGGTCGCGCAACTGCTCCATCTGGTTGGCGTGAATCACCATAAAGCCGGGCGTTAGCGCTGCCTGCTCATGCATAGCGAGTTTCCTTATACATTATTCGACATAAATCATTCACCAATCCGGTTTGATTTTAAGCGCTCATTACATAATAATCGCGGCACGCCGGTACTTCTGGTCAAAGACGGCTGACCTTTTACCATAAATCGACCAACGTCTAAAAGACGTACGACCAAGGTGCGTGTTTTAGTACAACCGCTTGATTTCAGCAATCAACTCGACAGCGATCCCTCCGGAGAAAATAATCAATGAAA
>JAHAYO010000067.1 GCA_018384595.1 Thiopseudomonas sp. | reverse complement strand
CGAGCTTCGTCACAGGTGCTGATGCGTTGCTCCGGCCTCGCCCTGCCTGCTGATACACCGTGCCGTGGGTGGGGGGTGGCCCAGCGTTGCTGGGCTGCTGTCGCGTGGTGAGTTGGTGTGTCGGGTGCTTTCGGGTTAATACAGCCGTGCGATGAGTGCCGGGACGGCGGTTTCTACGCGTAGGATGCGGGGGCCGAGTTGGACGGGGGTGAAGCCGGCTTCTTGGAGCAGGGCGACTTCGTAGGGGATCCAGCCGCCTTCGGGGCCGATGGCGAGGGTTAGCGGTTGGTGGTCGAGTGCGCGGGGGCAGGCGGGGTAGTCGCCGGGGTGGGCGACCAGTTTTAGGCTGTCGGCGGCTAGGGCCGGCAGTCGGTCTTGTACGAAGGGTTTGAAGCGTTTTTCCAAAATGACATTGGGCAGCACGGTGTCGCAGGCTTGCTCCAGACCCAGCAAGAGTTGTTCGCGGATAGCGTCTGGGGTGAGCCAGGGGGTCTGCCAGAAGCTTTTTTCGACGCGAACGCTGTTGACCAGCACCAGTGTCTGCACGCCCATGGCGGCGATGGTTTGCAGGGTGCGTTTGAGCATTTTCGGGCGGGGCAGGGCAAGGATCAGGGTGAGCGGCAGTTTGGCGGGCGGTGGCCGGTCAAGGGTGAGGCGCAGTCGTGCTTCGTGGCTGTCCAGTCGTTCAATCAGTGCGCTGCCCATGTTGCCGCCGAGCAGGCCGGCGCGCAGGGTTTGGCCGGCTTCGGCGCGGTGTATATCGTGCAGATGTTGCAAGCGGCGGCCATGTATAAGGGCGCAATGTTCAGCGTCCAAGTCGTCGGCGTGCAGTAGCAGCAGGTTCAAGGCTGTTCGTCGCTGCTAACTGGCAGGTCGTTGCTGGCTTCGTCTGCGCCTTCAGCCGCTTCACGGGCCGCGCGCTCTTTGTCGATCATGTTGCTGAAGATCAGCCCCAGCTCGAATAAAAACCACATCGGAATGGCGAGCAGGGTTTGTGAAAACACATCCGGCGGGGTCAGGATCATACCGATGACAAAGCAGCCCACCACAACGTAAGGACGGCTTTTGCGCAGCGTTTCTACGCTGGTGACGCCTGCCCAGACCAGCAGGAAGGTGGCCACTGGGATCTCGAACGCCACACCAAAGGCAAAGAAAATGGTGAGGACAAAGTCCAGATACTGGTTAATGTCAGTCATCATATCTACGCCGTCTGGGGTTACGCTGGCGAAGAAGCTGAACATGATAGGGAACACCACGAAATACGCAAAGGCCATGCCGCCATAAAACAGCAAGACGCTGGAAGTGAGCAGGGGCAGGGCGATGCGGCGTTCGTTTTGGTACAACCCTGGCGCGATAAAGCTCCAAATTTGCGCCAAAATGTAGGGAACAGCGGCAAACAGCGAAACCACCAACGTCAGTTTGAACGGGGTGAGGAATGGCGTGGCCACGCCGGTGGCAATCATGTTGGTGCCTTCGGGCAGGTAGGCGCGCAATGGGGCGGACACCAGTGCATAAATTTCCTGAGCGAAGTAAAACAGGCACAAAAAGATCAACAGCACCGCAACCACGCAGCGCAGCAGGCGGTTGCGCAGCTCGGTTAGGTGTGCGATCAGCGGCATGTTGGGATCGGTTGCAGGTGTGCTCACGAAGGGGTGGTTCCTGAAGTGGCCGGTGCGGCGTCTGCTGCGGGTGTGTGGGCGAGGGCCTCGGTGTTGGCAGGTGCTGTAGGCGTTTCTTCGGCAGGGGTATCCAGACGGCCAACCGAGGGATCAAGGTTTTTAACGATCTTGTCGGGGCTGTAAGGCTGCAACAGCTGGTTAAGTCGGGTGTTGGCGTCCTGCGTCATGCTGTTGGCGTAATCGGTGGCTTCCTTGACGCTCTGGGTGGTTTCTTCCAGTAGCTTGCGCTCGTTGGCCAAGATTTCTTGGTTGCGCAGGTCAAGGCGAATCTGGTCCATGCCGATTTCGCGTTCAACTTCTTCGCGGATACTGCCCAAACTGCGTTTGGCACGCCCCAGTAGCAGGCCCAGCGTGCGGGCCACTACGGGCAGGCGCTCGGGGCCGATGACCAGCAGGGCCACCAGCGCCACCATCAGCAGTTCAGAAAAGCCGATATCAAACATGCACGCGGTCTTCAGGCCTTGGTGCTTTCTTCAACCTTGTGCGCTTGGGCATCAAAGGTCTGACCGTTTTCGGTCTTGGTGAGGGTTTCGGTTTTTTCGTCTTCCATGGCCTTGCGGAAGCCCTTGATGGCACCGCCCAGGTCACCGCCGATGTTTTTCAGGCGCTTGGTGCCAAACAGCATGACCACGATAAGCAGAACGATAAGAAGTTGCCAGATGCTGATACCCATAATGTAAGTCCTGTTGTCAGTTTGAAGAGGTTGTACGCGCCGCTTTTTCTGCATGCCCAGAGGTGCCAAAACGGCGCTCCAGCTCATCCAACACCTGCTGCGGGTGTGCGCCCAGCGCAGTGAGCATGATCATACTATGAAACCAGAGGTCTGCGGTTTCGTAGATAACGTCTTTGGTGTTACCTGATAACTCGGCGTCCTTGGCGGCTAGTATGGTTTCGGTCGCTTCTTCGCCGACCTTTTCCAAAATCTTGTTCAGCCCTTTTTGATAGAGGCTGGCGACATAGGAACTATCGGCGCTGGCCTGCTTACGCTCGGCCAGAATCTGCGCGATGCGGGCAAGAGTATCTTGAGTCATGGTGTTTAGCCTTGATAAATATCAGACGGATCTTTCAGCACCGGATCAGCCGCTTGCCACCGGCCCTCTTTAAGGCTCAGGTAAAAACAGCTTTGCCGGCCGGTGTGGCAGGCAATGCCGCCCAGCTGTTCGACGTGCAACACAAGAGCATCGCCGTCGCAGTCGAGGCGGATGTCGTGCAGTTTTTGTACATGGCCGGACTCTTCACCCTTGCGCCACAGCTTCTGGCGCGAGCGTGACCAGTAAATGGCGCGGCCTTCTTCCACGCTCAGGCGCAGCGATTCGGCGTTCATCCAGGCCAGCATCAGCACGCGGCCGCTCTGGTGGTCCTGGGCGATGGCCGGTACCAGGCCGTCTTCGGTCCATTTGATCTGTTGCAGCCAGTCTGCAGTCATGGTTTTGAGTCCTTATTTGCGGGCCAGCAGGTAAATGCCGGCTACCAGAGCCAGCGTCGCTGGCCAGGTATCGGTGTGGAGTGTCGCGCCCTGATGTAGGGCGAGCAACAGCAGGCCGCCGCCCAGCAGCCAGTCGCTGCGGCGCTTGCCTGGTGCGGTCTGTTTGGGTGCATCCAACCGTTGTTGCAGGGTACTGGCCAGATGGGGCAGCTTTTCGATTTGCTGTTGCAGCTGGCCAGCGATTTGCTTGGGGCTGTAGCGCTGACGCATCCAGCGCTCCAAGTAGGGCTTGGCGGTGCTCCACAAATCCAAGTCTGGATAAAGCTGGCGGCCCAGCCCTTCAATGTTGAGCAGGGTTTTTTGCAGCAGTACCAGTTGCGGCTGCACTTCCATATTGAAACGGCGAGCGGTTTGGAACAGGCGCAACAGCAGCATGCCGAAAGAAATGTCTTTCAGCGGTTTTTCAAAAATCGGTTCGCACACGGTACGGATGGCTGCTTCCAGTTCGTTGACGCGGGTGCTGGCCGGCACCCAGCCGGAGTCGATGTGCAGCTGCGCCACTTTGCGATAGTCGCGCTGGAAGAATGCCAGCAGGTTGCGCGCCAGATAGTCTTGGTCCTCGTTGGTCAGGCTGCCGACAATACCGCAGTCGATGGCGATGTATTGCGGGTTCCAAGGCGTTTTGGTGCTGATGAAAATATTGCCCGGGTGCATGTCGGCATGGAAAAAGCTGTCGCGAAACACCTGAGTGAAGAAGGTTTCTACGCCGCGCTCGGCCAGCAACTTGAGGTCGGTGCGCTGGTCGATCAGGGCGGGCATATCGGTGACGGCAATGCCGTAGACGCGCTCCATCACCAGCACTTTTTCGCGGCACAGCGGCCAGTGGATTTTTGGCACATACATCAGCGGCGAGTCGGCAAAATTGCGCCCCAACTGGCTGGCGTTGGCCGCCTCGCGCAGTAGGTCCAGCTCGTCGTAGATAGTTTTTTCGTAGTCGCTGACCACTTCAATCGGGCGCAGGCGACGCGCATCAGCAGACAGCGATTCGGCAAAGCGGGCCAGCAGAAACAGCCAAGCAATATCTTGGCGAATGATCGGCCTGAGATTGGGACGGATGACTTTAACGACCACCTCTTCGCCGGTTTTCAGCCGTGCGCCATGTACCTGGGCAATGGATGCTGAGGCCAGCGGTTGTTCGTCAAACCAAGCAAAGTGCTGCTCAATGGGGCCGCCTAGTTCAGACTCGATGCGTGTGCGTGCCTCGGTAGGTGAAAAGGGCGGTACGCGGTCTTGCAGGCGGGCCAGCTCGTCAGCCATGTCCGGTGGCAGCAGGTCGCGGCGGGTGGACAGGATCTGGCCAAACTTGATGAATACCGGCCCTAGCTCTTCCAGCGCCAAGCGGATGGCTTCGCCGGCGGGGCGATTGGGTTGCTCTTTGCGTAACCAGCGCCAAGGCAGCAGGCGCTGCCAGATGGCCAGATACCAAGGCAGGTTGAGGGCAAATAGGTAGTCATCCAAGCGGTAGCGGATGATGACGCGCAAAATGGTAAACAGGCGGCGTACCGCAAGCAGTCTCATGGGGTATCAGACTCCAGCCGCTGCGCGATCAGGGCGGCGCGGGCTTCAAGGCGGTCCAGCTGCAGCTTGAGCTGGTCGAGCTCGGCAAAACGGACGCGGGCTTCGTTGTTGCCCACCAGTAGGCGCGCTTCTTCGGCCAGCCAGTCTTGCAGGCGTTGTTGCAGGCTGGCCAAGGCAGCGGCTGTCCAGCGGTAGCGCAGGCGTAGATGGCCGCCGATCAGGCTGGCGGCCACGGGGCCGAACCACTGCTGCAGTTGGTATTCCCAGTCGATATCCATGTCGTGCAGGATGTCAGACAGCTGCTGCAATAGGCTGTGGTTGCCTTCGATACTGACGCCGGGCTGGTGCAACGCAGCATGTTTATCGCGGGCGGTGGCCAGTTGCCACAGCTCAGCAGCGCTGGCGGTTAGTGTGCAATCGGCCTCGCCGTCCCAGTGGGCGGCCAGTTGAATGCCGTTGTCGTGCAGAAGCAGGAATAGATTAAATTCGGGCTCGCGACCTTGGATGGCCAACACCTGGCCAGACAGCGCGGCCAACCGCGAACGGCTGGCTGGGTCCAGTTGCAGCAGGGCGTTGAAGCCGGAGTCGATGCCGGCCAGCAGCAGCGATTTGAGCATTAGGGTTTGGTGCCCTTATGTAGAGCGACGATGCCGCCGGTCATGTTGTAGTAACGCACGGCACCAAAGCCGGCGGTTTCCATCATGGCTTTGAGGGTTTCTTGGTCGGGGTGCATGCGGATGGATTCGGCCAAGTAGCGGTAGCTGTCGGCGTCGTCGGTAATCAGCTTGCCGGCCAGCGGCATGAAGTTGAACGAATAGGTGTCGTACAGCTTGTTCAGTAGCGGGTTTTTGGGCTTGGAAAATTCCAGCACCAGCAGGCGACCGCCCGGCTTGAGTACACGTAGCATGGACTCTAGCGCCGTTTCTTTATGGGTGACGTTGCGCAGGCCAAAGGCGATGGTGACCACGTCGAAATGATTGTCAGGGAAGGGTAGGCACTCGGCATCGGCCTGTACAAAACGCACATTGCCGGCCACGCCTTTGTCGAGCAGGCGGTCACGACCCACCTTGAGCATGGAGTCGTTGATGTCGGCCAGCACCACTTCGCCATCCGGGCCGACTAAGCTGGAAAACTTGCGGGTCAGGTCGCCGGTGCCGCCGGCAATGTCCAACACTCGGTTGCCACGGCGCACGCCGGACAGCTCGATGGTCTGGCGCTTCCACAGCCGGTGCATGCCGCCGGACAGCACATCGTTCATCAGGTCGTAGCGCGAGGCAACCGAGTGGAATACCTCGGCCACCTTGTCGGCCTTTTGGCTTTCAGGCACGCTCTGGTAGCCAAAGTGGGTGGTGGAGTCCTGGCGTGTATCGTTCATGTCTCTGTACCCTGAAAAAAGTGCCGCTCATTCTACTGCCCTGCAGCGGGTTTGTCTTGTTTGCGCATGACGCAGGTCAGGCGAATCTGCTTTGCTGCTGCGTTTGCGCACAGGCGGAGTCACGATGAGTTTTTGCTACGGAGCAACTGCATGAAACATTTGAAAAGCGCGCTGGCTGCGCTGGCGCTGGTGAGCCTAGCCGGCTGTGGTCAGAGCGACCCGCAAAACGCACTGGAACAGGCTGCACAAGATTTGCAGGACGCCATCGCTGCTCGCCAGACCGGCGCGGCGATGGAGCGCATTCATGCTGAGTTTCAGGGCGCTAACGGCATGGATCGCCAGCAGACGCGACACATGATGACCGGCATGTTTTTGCGCTATCAAAACATTGGCTTGCTGGTGGTTGGGCGCGAATGCCAGCTGGATAAGGGTTTTTACGACCGTGGTCACTGCAGCGCACGGGTGGGTGTATCCGGCGCGCAGGGGTTAATTCCCGAGCGGGCCGAGCTGTATCAGGTGCAGACTACCTGGCAGCTGGCCGGCAAGGCGTGGCAACTGCGGGACATTCGCTGGGAGTAATAGGCAGGTGCTGAGGGGGGCTGTGGCTTGGGCAGGTTGCGTGCTCTCACAGCATAATTTTGACTACAGACTGGTTAGGGTCGCGGAACTGTCCGGCGGCCTGCAGCTGATTCAGATAGGTTTGCCATAACTGATCCTGCTGGCAGCCCAGTTGGTACAGGTAATTCCAAGTATACAGGCCGCTGTCGTGGCCGTCGTCAAACACCAGCTTGAGGGCATAATTACCGGCGGCCTCAATGTGGGTCAGGCGCACCGACTGCTTGCCGGTTTGCAAAATAGGCTTGCCATGGCCCTGCACCTCGGCTGAGGGCGACAGCACCCGTAAAAACTCGGCAGGCAAGGCAAACTGCTCGCCGCTGGCATAGCCCAGCTCCAATTGCTGGTCGGTGGTGTTGAGGCGAACTTTATTGGGGATTTTCATTATGGAAGACTACAAGCGGGCAGGTTGGGGGTGCCATGATAATCAAAACGGCCCATTTTGCGAACGGTAGCGGCAGCTTGCGCTAGCCTGCTGCTGAGCCCCAGCTTAGAGTGCACGGCCCTCGTGCCACTGGCGCAAACCAAAATTCTATATACATCATCGACAAAACCGGCCCATGCCCGCCAGCACGCAGGCGCGCTGGGGGTGGATGTGAACGAGCACAGTCCCCGCGCAGTGAGTTTTTATCTGGCCAATGGTTTTGTGATCCATAGCCGCTCGGAAACCGACGGGCAGGGCAACCCATTTCCGTTGTTGCATTTGATTGAAAGCCGGACGGTAGTTTAAGACGGTTCGGTCAGCTGCTTATGGCTATGCGGGAAGAGATGGGGCAGCTATACTTGTACAAAAAACAGGACAAGTGAGGACGCCATGCAAGCAGTTACTTTTAGTGAAGCCAGAAACAACCTGAAATCCGTGCTGGATACAGTGGTTAACGACGCCAGTGCAACCATCATCACACGGCGGGATGCCGCGCATGCGGTCGTCATGTCGCTGGATTATTACAATAGTTTGATGGAAACGGTGCACCTGTTACGCTCGCCTGCCAATGCCGAGCATCTGGCCCAATCCATTGAGCAGTATCGTTCTGGCAAGGTAAGTCAGCAGGCGTTGCGAGATGAGTAAGCCTCTGTTGAGCTGGACCGACGCAGCTTGGCAAGATTATATGTACTGGCAAACCCAGGATAGAAAAACCCTGAAGCGCATTAACAAACTGATTGGTGAAACCCTGCGCAACCCATTCGAAGGAATGGGCAAGCCGGAAGCGCTAAAGGAAAATTTGTCCGGGTTTTGGTCCCGTCGCATTGATGACAGCCACCGTCTGGTGTACGCAGTGGATGATGCAGCCATAACGATTCTCGCCTGTCGCTATCATTATCAAAAATGATCGGATTTTATGTTAATGGCTTGGCGGCTACTGCACGCCGTTTACCGATGCAAAGCAAAAAGGAGTGCACATGGAATTTGTGATTAGTGACGCTCAAGTGCGACGGGAAAAACGCAAACTGATGATTATGGTTTTAATGTTTGCTGTCTTTCTCGCAGTCTTAGCGGCAAAGGCCATTAACGCAGAAAAAATGGCTGATTTATTTTTTCCTGTGCTTGGGTTTGTGATTCTGAGTCCCCTGATAGTGACCTTGAGCAAGCGCGTTCGGGAAGGCAAAGCGGCCTTTCCGCGGTTGCAACTGGATGAAGCAGAACGCACGATTGACGTGCTGCACCAGGATCTAAGGGTGACAGTGGAGTTGGCACAGGTTCAAAGCGTGCGTTTGCAATACACGTCGAGCCGGCTGGTTTCAATATTGCTGAAAACGACAGCGGGCGGCGATATGCGCTTTGAAGGGTATGAAAACATTGATGAGCTGGCTTCTGCGTTGCAACGCATCCTCCCGCAAGAGCGCGTCAAGCGGGTATCGTTTTTTCATCGCTGATCGCTGGTAGCCAAGCATAGAACGGATAACCGAGGAAAAATCCATGAGTTTGTATCGCTTTAACATAGAGAGCCATTTGCCGGTCGGAAAAGCCGCTCAGCAGATTGAGGCCATGCTGGGTAGCAAAACGTCGCTTACAACGTTTTTCTCGCGCGCCCCAGAACACACAACCCCCTTTGTCGGCAAACTGGAGGGGCAGGGTTTTTCCTGTACCCGCCGAATCCGTTACCAAAATTCGTTTTTGCCGCACATTAAAGGCTGGATCGAATCAGTACCCGGCGGTTCACGGGTCAGTGTGCGCATGAATTTGCACCTCTTTGTTTGGCTGTTTTTGCCGGTATTTCTGGGTGTGGGTGGCTATGCCCTGATTACGACTGCAGCTGCAGTGCAGGGTACAAGTGGCGTGATCACAGCGATTGGCGCAATGGCTGCTTTTCTGGTGGTGGCCGGGCTGTCGTTTTATCTGGAAGCCTTTAAAGCGCGCAAGTTGCTGGAAAAAGCCTTGCAGCAAAGCGGGTGAGTGGCGGCTGCTCTTCAGCTCAGTCTGGGGTGGCCTAGAGCATCCAGCAAAACGTCTTGGATCAGTGCGTTCAGGCTTTTGTTTTGTGCCTGTGCGCGAATTGCCAGTTGCTCGTGCAGTTGACTGGGCACACGCAGGTTGAACTTGCCGGAATAGTGGCGCAGTGGCTCGATGCCTTGTTCCCGGCAAACCTCAAGGTAGATTTCGAGTGATTTTTTAAATTCGGTACGCAGCTCTTCTGGACTGTTGCCGTAAAAGTCGGCACCGCCGCTGAGGCCGAGAATTTCACCGCGAAACATGTCCAGTTCTGCGTCGTATTCTATTTTTGCTTTGTAGTCATCAAGTTGCATGATGTTCATGGCCTAACTCCATGTTGATACAGCCACGTGCGAATGCTGGCAATGGCTCCCTTGTCGGTGTCAGGGCTGGGGTGCGGTCTGCGGTACTGCGTTCAAGCAGGCTGGTTCTGTTAGTTATGCGTTTTCGATGTATTTCTGGTACAGCCCGAACAGAAAGGCCACGCGCTCGGCTTCGGTGTTGAAACGGGTTTTGCCGTAGGCGCTGTCCACTGCCCTGTCCAGTTTTTGGTGGGCTTTGAGCAATGCGGGCGGCATGGTCAGCGGGTCGTAGAGGTCGGCCAGCGAGGAGTCCGGGAATTGGGCGCGGGCATCCAGTACCTCTTGCGCGGCGGTTTCGATGGCCTGCTTTTGTTTGTCGGTGGGGTTTTCAGGCCACGGGAAGTTGTTGTAGACCTGTTTAGCCGAGTAGCGGTAATCGCTTTTTAGGCGACCAGCGATAACTCTTACCCAAGCGTTGTGTTGCGTGCTAGTTAAAATGCCAAAGCTGTAAAGAGTAGCATCTGGCACGCTCAGGTTTGCATCACTGCAAATTACATTATTTTGCATATACCCCATAGGTACGAACTTTCTATTTTCAGAGGATACGCGGGGAATAAGTAAATAGTTGGTTGAAGGCTGGCGATTCTCAGTAAATAGTGAGGGCTTTTCAGCCCAGCTTATGGTGGCTGCTTTAGTGCTGGCTAAGCGCATTTTTCTCACTGCTTCTACACGCTGTAAAACTAGCGGCATAGCGCGTAATTCACCTGGTGGGCAGTTCACTAGCCAGAGGCAATAGCGTGGAATGTTGTTAATAAACTCAGCCGCACCCACAAACTGACGGATATACTTTTCAGCCTTTGGTTCTGCTTGAATAAGCTCGTCTTTTTCCTCTTGGGATAGCAGCAGGTTTCCGCCGTCAGTGGGTTGGCTGCCTTTAAATATCTCAGGCACTGCACATAAAGGCTTGCTACGCGCATCGACGGTTATTGATGGCGCATCCAGCAAGTACGGGTTGATGTTGTGCGCGACAACTTCATGCGGTTTGCCGCGAATATCCTCGTAAACAAATAATGTTTTACGTGTTGCAGGTTGCAAGGAAAAGCCAATGATTACGCAATGCACAGCGGCTTTTCCGCGGGCTTCATTGCTCCAGCTAAAGGTGCGATGAGCAAAGTGAATATCTACTCCGGCTTCCAGTAAGGCAGACCAGAGAATGGAAACCTGTTCACCCTGTGTAATCGAATTGGTGCTGACCAGCGCAGTTTTGATTGTGGGGTTTTGCTGCATGTAGGCGGTTGCCCGAAAGTGCCAGCAGGCGACGAAATCCAGACTTTTATATAGGCGTATCGGCGCAATTCCGGGTGTTTCGGTAAAGGTGCGTTGGTGAACAATATCTTGTTCTTTACTGCGGAAGTTTTTGCCAATGAACGGCGGATTACCCAATATATAGCTGAGTTTTGGCGCAGGGATAACATCATTCCAGTCCAGCTGCAGGGCGTTGCCATGGACAATGGTGCCGCTGGCACGCAATGGAATACGGGCAAAGTAGGCACCAAATTCTTCCGACACCCGCAGGTTCATCTGGTGGTCCATCAACCAGAGGGCGACCTGGGCGATCTGGGCGGGAAATT
>JAHAYO010000062.1 GCA_018384595.1 Thiopseudomonas sp. | reverse complement strand
GGCTACCTCAGCCCCATGCAATACGAGCAACGCTGGTACGAGGCACAGCGCAAAAAAGCCGCGTAAGCAGGGAGCTAAGAACTCCACAAAACAGGGGCAACATCACATTGGCCAGCAGCACGACTTCGAAGAACACTGTGCCTGCAAACGCCACGGCGGCCAGCAGGTGTAGTGTGATCAGCAGGCCATAGCTCATGTCTGGGCCTTCTCTCTTGACAATCGTATGGCAGGAATCAACGGCACTGCGCTGACAGACGTTGGCGGTATCAGGTCCGCAAGAGTGAATCCATCTAGATGCGCCATGAAGCTGTGCAAAGCTCCCTGCAACATGCCTGCGAGGCGGCAGTTGCCGGTCAGCGTGCACCGGTTGTCGTTGCCAAAGCATTCCACCAGCGTGAAGTCGGACTCTAGTCCACGTATCACTGTACCGATATGGATTTGCTGAGGTTCACGGGCGAGGCGCATGCCGCCTCCCTTGCCACGTACCGTCTCGATCCAACCCTGCAGGGCCAGTTGATGCGTCACTTTCATCAGATTTGCCTCGGAAATGCTATAAGCCTGCGCAACCTCGGAAATCGTGCACAGGCGCTCTGGCCGCTGGGCCACATGCATGAGCAGCCGCAGCGCATAGTCGGTCATCAGGGTTAGACGCATTGAGTGATCTCGTTCAAACAGATTTTCTGGACTTGCTGGCGACATGTCCTGGGGGTTGAGCCGCTGAGAGTCCAGCTGGTGGCAGGCGCGGCCGAATCAGCAAGGGCACAAATCGCCACAGGTACAAAGCAAAGGCCAGCACCCATGCAAGCGCCGAGGCATGCAGCACGACTTGAGAGAGCCCCGCAGGGAGAAGTGCCAGCAGGCGCAACAAAGCGGCGGCAAGCACCAGCACATACATGACCACGATGCTCCCATCAGCGCGCAATGGTCGCCCCAGATGGCCCAAAGCCGTACGTGTCACCATGCCGATTATCAGCACCGCAAAGCCGGCCACGCCGATCACATGGACCGGCCAGGCCAGGCGCAGTACCCAGTTGCTCGCCTGCAGCGCTGCCACCAGCAGGCCCGTGCCCAAGGCCGCATGACCCAGGTACAGAATCCACAGCAACGGCACCTGACGCACAGCCCAGGGTTTCCAGGCCAACACCTGCCATAGAGTGATTAGTCCCGTGACAGCCAACGCGGTCACCATACCCGGCACCCATCCCAGCAACAAACAGACAATGCCAAGCACGCCAGCCCAGAGTTGCCACTGCCCGCTGGCCGTATGCATGGGAATCTGCAGATCCGTCACCGCCCGCATAGCGAAGAATGGAATAACGCGCCGCGCCACCAGTAGTGCAATCACAGCCATGCACAGCAGCCCTGTATAAAGGTAATGCATCAGCGTTGCGTAGTCGCTGCCTTGCCATACCGAGCGCAGAAAGAGTGCATCGGCCACACCCAGACCTGACACCAGCAGCGGCAGGCCGTAATTGCGTCGGCTGCGTGCTGTATAGATCACCCGACCCAGAACTACGGCAGCGACGGCGAAAAACAGCAGTTCACACACTACGGCAAAAGCAAAAGCTGTATCACCCACCACCAAGAAACCCACGCGCGCCAGCAGCCACAGCACGCACAATCCGCCCAGCGCCCGGCCCTGAATAGGGTTGCTCCCAGTCCAGTTACTCGCCGCCGTGAGCAGAAAGCCCACGGCAATCGTCGCCACAAAGGCCCACAACATCTCGTGCGCATGCCACAGCACGCCACCCAAACGCCCCGTAAGCCACTGAGGCGCGAACACCCACAGCGCGACCGACACCGCAGCCCACAGACAACCGGCCATGTACAAGGGCCTGAAGCCAAGCTCCAATAAGGCTTTCCACTGGGGTGCAGGAGCTTTGGGCTGAGGCACAGACCCCATAGGCTCCTCGATCTGCAGCAGCTCAGACATGGCTCACCACCGTCGGTAGTGCCTTGGGATCACGGCTCATCTGATAGCCCGACCACAGGCTCCGTGCAATACGACGCGCCGCCAGCCACGCTTGATCGGCCATGGCGCGGTTGGGTTGCTCGGCCAGCGTGACCTCGAACAGGCCCAGCCAGCGCTCAAACAGCTCCAGGCTTAGACCCGGTAGCGCAGCATGCTTGGGCATAGGGGCCCCTGAAAAGCGTGCTGTGCGTCGCAAAATGGCCGACCAGAAATCCACCAGCTTGGTCAGATGATGGTCCCAGTCCGCGATACGTGCATCGAAGATGGGGCCGAGCACCTCGTCCTGGCGTATTCGCGCATAGAAGGAGTGCACCAAGCTGACGACTTCCTCTTCAGTGCAAAGCTCATGAGTCCTCATTGCACAATTCCTTTCGCTGCCGTTACTGCACATAAGATTCATTAATTATGCATCTTATAACTAGGCATGTCTCTAGGTGCATGGTGTTGTTGCATAAATCAGCACAGGGCCAGACTACCCCTGACCCCAGACGTGGCTATGCCACAGCCACCGCTTGCGGGCAGCCCAGCTCAGTGAACCGATTGAAAAATAGCGGCTCGGATATGAAGCTCTTTGACCTGCCGCTCGAACGTACGTGACATCACCTGTTCACCGAGTCGCTTGATGCAGTGGCTTTTGGTCTCCACCAGGCTGCAGCGGTGATACCCACTCTGGCTCTTGCATCGTTTGCGCCCGAGGCGCCTGCAGGCGGCGATAGCCGCATTGGGATAAGCGCCCGTATCCCTCCCTTCTGGCATAAGTACCCAAAGGTCGGTTAATTAGCACTTTGCGACTGAAAGAGGCTCTTTTGTAAGCGGTTTGATTGCGTTTAAATCCAGCTTCGCCTGCAAGTCAGCTGGTGAGCTTGAAGTATTGAGAGCCGGTCGGCTTGGAAAGGTCTCTGATCGACTGCTATTGGCCGGGAGCGTGAGGTCTACATGAGTCCCCAGAGCAGGTACTCGATGTGAACGGCAAGTCATCCAGTGACTGTTTTTGGGGACATGAGTGAAATGGAACTCTCGGCCAATAGCAGTCAGTGGCAATTACCACATGCCAACGATGAAGCATCGTCAGACGACATTACCGTGACCGAATAGCAAACTGCGGTACTTGCCAATCGACTTTTACTAGCTGCGCTGTTCTGTATTTTTCGGCGAGGTGACGAAGAACTGGATCGTAAAGAGGGAAAGCCTTCGTGAACTCATGCTCCTTTCGTTCAACTGCGGCGTCAGGGATATAGGCACGACCAGCTTTTTCTTCAGCGATAGGGTCTAACACTGCTCCGCCTAATGGCTGCAGGAAATCAGATACTTTTATTTTCTGATAATGCCGCGAATAAGGGTTGAGACAGATTTTCAACGTTATTTTGGCTTCGTGCGCACGCACATGACCAACGATTACTGCATCTATCTCCTGTCTTCTGTAGAAATCGCTGTTCCTGTAGAAGTAGCAGGGCTTGGCTTGAGGTCGTTTTCCAACCTCGATGACGTTCGTTCTACCGTACAGCGTGTCGATCAACTGCTCGCTTACGACACTAGCATTGATGCAATCCATCAAAATGAAAACAACTTTGAAGTCAGTTTCAACTCCTATATCAGCCTTCAACTGATTGGAGGCATGCCGAATGATCCCCGAAAGGGTCTCATCGCGACCGAGCTCGTGTTCTGAGGCATAAAGCTCACCGCTCTCTAGGAGATGCTCCCGTGTACTGGCCTCTTCAGGATCGTCGCCTTTGAGCTTGGCTTCCACCAAAGCGCTAGTAGAACCATACCGAACCAAAAAATCCGGCATCTTCTTACCGCTTTCCATAGATTCGGGCAGTTTTTCCACACTAAAACCAAGCTGCCTTAGCGTACGTTCGGCTAAGTCATCAGATTTCATCGGGTGCTCCTCCTTTGTAGATATTGATTGTTGTATCGGTTTTTGTGCGGATGAAATTTGACACCGATTTTTTGAAGGCCGATACAACGAGAAGTCATTGAGGTGTTTATCAACGGCAAAGTAGAAAGAACAGAAGGTCTGCTTTGGGTCGAAAGCAGACCTAAAACGCCCTAGCAAAAAGCGCCTTTTGAGGCGCTTTTTTTACCATCGATTACCGTTAGCAAGTCAGCGGTAAACCTCGCGGCGATTGCCAACCTTCAACACCAAGATGCGCATCACACCATCCTCGATGTTGGT